>CAYVIG010000010.1:0-24107 GCA_964451445.1 uncultured Dehalococcoidia bacterium | reverse complement strand
ATAGGCTAGTTTACCATGGGTCTCCTAAACCTCGATTCGCATTAGCTCTTCGGAGAATATGATTTTGCCGTCGTACATGGGGGTCATCTCTTCATAGTGGCGGTCGAATGGTATGTCCTTGGAGAGGGTTGGGCCCATGTGCACTAGTACCAGTTGTTTTACTCCAGCATCCTGGGCAAGCTGGGCAGCGCCGGTTGTGCCGCACTGGCCTCTGTGCTCGTTATTCCCTTCCATCACAGATTGTTCGTCCCAGCACATGCAGAGCATCATGTCGGCGTCTCGGGCCAAGTCACGGACCGAGTCACAGGGTTCGGTGTCGCCCGTGAAGACCACACTGCCTTCAGAAGTGTCCACCCGGTAGGCCAGTGAGTCCAGATAGGGTTGCACGTGGATAGCTTCGGCTGATGTGACTGTCCAGTTTTTACCGGAAGCAACTTCACCCACACCCACGTCGGTGGCTTTAGGGGCCGGTGGGATGCGAGGCAGCGTGCCTCCTCGGTTCACGAAGACCTGCTGGCTGTAGGGATGATTCACCCGGGCCTGCCAGTCCGACTCGAATGCTCCGCCGACGCCGATTACCTTCTGGGTGATCTCCTTAGTCAGTTTGGGACCCCAGACGTTTAACTCGTTGCCCTTGCCTGCGGCCTGGTCCCAACGGCAGAGCAGGAAGCATGGGTAGTCGATGTTGTGGTCAAAGTGGTGGTGAGTGAAGAACAGGTTGTCCACCTGGGTTGGGTAAAGACCGGCCTTAACCAACTTGTGGGTGGCCGCCGGGCCGCAGTCGAACATCAGCACCTCTTCACCAATGCGCAGAGCGTGGGCACTGCCGAATCGATACTCGGTGGGAGTAGGTGTGCCACCTCCTAGAACAAAAACCTCAGCCATCGCGGTTCCTCCGGTTAACCGTAAAACTCAAACGCCCGACAGATTACGTCTGTGGGCTGGAACAGTATACCCCAGTTATCAGGTCCTATATCGAGGGTATTATGCGGATATAGGCACAAAATATTGAGAATCTAACATTCGACATGCTCTAGTAGCGGAGCGTTTTTAGAAAAGTTTCTGAGGGCATTCCTTTTTGTTGATCAGATCCTTCTCAAGGGTTTGGACTTAATAGTCGTCATCGACCGGGATCTGATAGCCGTTGGCTAATATCTTGGCCTGAGAGGCCACGCCTACAACTGCCAGCAATTCACCCAGCATCTCGTCGGTCATGCCCTGCTTGCGGGCCGTGTCCGTGTGGCAGCGCAGCCCGTACTCGCAGCCGTTGCTGGCGCTGACCGCCACAAAGATCATCTCCTTGACCAACGAGTTCAATGCTCCCGATGCCATCACCTCTTTGGCGGTTTCCCAGGTGCGCTTCAGCGTGGGCGAGTGATTGGCGATGTGCTTCCAGTAGTTATTGACATCGTCGATACCGCGGGTAGCCATGATGTCGTCGTAGACGGCACGGACTTCTGGGTTCGCATCCGAATAATTGACGGGTTCAGATTGGGGCATGGTAACTCCTATTGCATTGGGACAACCCGGTTAGACGGCTTATCTTATCAGGTCGTGGACTGTGCAATAGAGGCTTATCCCAACTGACGTTGCGTTCTCACTGGTGGGGTTGGACGAGAGCTGAAGAAGAAGAACACTGAGCTGGACGCGTACATGATCAGGAACACGACGAGGCCGATGTGGTAGGAGTTGGTGTGGTCGAACATCCAGCCAAGGTATAGGGGAGAGGCTAGCATGCCGACGCTGTATACGGCGGTGATGATACCTATGATGGTTGCAAAATTCCTCCGACCATAGTACTGACCCATCAACACCCAGTTGAGGGTAGTCGCGCCTTCCAACAGTGCGATTCCGGCCACGAAGACGTAGACCGACCAACTGGCATCGACGAAGATCATGGTGAACAGTCCCAGGGTTCCAAAGGCCATACCCATGGACAGGATGTAGCGGGTTTGGATGCCCGAGTTGTAGAGACCAAAGAACAGCCTCGCCGGGATGGCTATGAAGAACAACAGGGCGACGAGATCAGCGCCCGACTGCTCACTTAGACCCTTCCAGGCCATGATTGGAATGGCGTGCACCAGCAGTCCACTGGTCACTGAGATGCGCAACGAACTGCCGGTTAGCATCAGCCAAAAAGTGGTGGTCTTCATGGCTTCTTTGACGCTAAAATCACTCTCGGAGATACGTGTCCTGGCAGCAATAGAAGTTGGTTGGTTCGACGCTTCTTGCGACTGGTCGATGTCGATACCCACGCTCTCGGGAGACCGCTTGATGAAGAGCGATGTGGGGATTGAAAGCACCACTACGAAAATGCCAGCGTAAAGCAAAACGGTCCTCCACCCCAGCGCTTCCACTCCTCGGGATAGTAGCGGTACCATGAACGCCCCGCCAATGGTGTAGGACGTGATGACCAATGTCATCGCTATGGCCTTGCGTTTGACGAACCACCGGTTGATCACTGCCAAAAATGTCTGCCCGAAGCTGGTGTTATTACCCACTGCCACCATGCCGATAAACACGACGAGGAATATCCAATAGGTATGGACGATGGAGAGGATTGCCAGGCCGCCGCCAACCATCAATCCGCCGAAGATGATGATAGGTCTGGAGTCGAATTTGTCCACGATCCAGCCGGTGATAGGCCCGGCGATACCGGCCTCACCACGGGAGAGGGCGAAAATCAGCGATGTGGACGCGCTGCTGAGCTCAAGGTCGCGCTGGATGTGGAGGAAGAAGACCGGGAAGCCGTAGACGAAGATGCTGCCGCAAAAGACCGCCAGGAAAGAACAGGCCCCCACAACTTGCCAACCGGGGTAGGCAAGGGTTTGTTTCAGTGTAGCGAGGGTTGATTGGGGAGGCGGATTCGGCGCTTCTGCAGTAGTCACGCACAACAATGTAACATGCGACCAAATAATAACCCAAGAGTTATATCGCAATAATTGATATTGAATAATCAGCTATCGCAGCTTATCGTCGGCGTGAAATATCATCTCCTCACTGTCGACAACAGGAGGCCCCTGTGGCTGTAGTAGTGACCATTGGTTTGCAGATAGACTCTCATCGTTTGGACGAGTTCAAGCAGATTATGCGAGAGATCATTCCGGATACCAGGGCATTCTCTGGGTGCATATCAGTTGAGGTGTTAGAACACCATGATGTAGCCGGCGGCATAACCTTGCTTGAAGAATGGGACTCGGTTGAGGACTAGGTGAAATACATCAACTGGCGAACTGAGACCGGAGTGATGGAAACCCTGGGAGGCTTCTTAGTGGCTGAGCCATTAATCCTCTACTACGACAAGCTTGACGCTTAACGATGGCTGCTGCCGGTCTGGCGGGCATGTCAGTTGGAACTAACGCCCAGCATTTACTAGCATCGGCTTATGTAATTCCGCAGAATCGTACTCGGCATTCTTGCCTCGGCATTTGTGTTTCTCCTTGTTGCGTGCGGAGAAACGGACTCGCTTGATCAGCCAGGCGCTACACCAACACATTTGCTAGCCCCTGTAGTGGGACTTACTAACACCCCTCCTAGGATGTGGCCAATTTTGCAAACGAGGTAACTCCAGTTGAGAAAGTTGAAACCCTCGCCAAGGCCAGCTCTTCTCAACCTATAACTTCACCACTCCCAGTCGCCACGGCAACGCAGGCACCGACTCGTTCAGGTACAGGACGTGAATACGGTCCGGGTTCTGACCACGCCGAACAGATTGGCAGCGCCCTTCCGCTAGCATCCAAGAGATGTGGTTTTGCCTGGACCCGTTTTTTTGTGTAACATCGCCCGACAACTCGCGTTTCCCATATAAGGAGTCCCAATGGCTTACCAGATGTATGTCTCGCTGCAGGGTGATAATCGGATCGTCAGGTTTTTGATGGACCCTGATACCGGCGCTCTGGAGAGCCTTGGCGCCGTGGAAGTGTCAGGCGGTCCGGGGCCTATGACGTTCAACCCAAACAATACGACTCTCTATGTTGGGCGACGAGATGGTCTAGAGTTGACCAGCTACTCAATCGATCAGCGGACGGGCGACCTTGCGGAAACCGGGAGTGTGGGGTTGGGCGGAGAGCCCTGCTATCTGTCCACCGATCATACTGGTCGGTATGTGCTTTCTGCTTATTATCAGGCGGGCCACTGTGCAGTGCATCCCATCGCTGGTTCAGGAGCGGTTGGCGGGGCGGCCACCGAGTGGTTGGAAACTGGTTCAGGTGCCCACTGTTTCCAGACCGACCCGTCAAATAGGTATGCGTTTTTGCCCCATATCGCCAATGGTTCGGCCGGGATTGCCCGCCTGCCGGTGGAAAGGCAGAACGCGGTGAACGCCATTTACCAATACAAATTCGACTCAGCGACGGGACGCCTAACTCCTAACGACCCGTTGGTTGTTCCCCAGGGGGAAGAGACAGGCCCGCGGCATTACCGCTTCCATCCCACCAAAGACCTGGCTTACGTATCCAACGAGCAAGGCGGGAGCGTGACGGTGTATGCTCTGGATACCGGTAGTGGAACCCTCTCAGCCGTCCAGACCATCACCACATTGCCTGCAGACTACGTGGGGCACATCTCATGCTCCCAGATACAGATGCACCCGTCTGGTACTCACCTTTACGTAGGCAACCGAGGCCACAACAGCATTGCCTCGTTTTCCATAGACGGCAGCACTGGGATGCTCACCGCCACCGGCTGGGAGGCAGTTGATCCCGTACCTCGTGCTATCAGCCTGGACCCACCGGGGAACTTTCTGTTCGTGACCGGATTGGAATCCGGCAACCTGATCACATTCCGGGTTGACCAGCAGACAGGTGGGTTGACCCGCCTGGCCAGCCAACCGATTGGAAGCCTACCTATGTGGGTTTCTATCACAGACTTGCTGGGATAGTTGTTGTTTGGGAACCATAGACAACAACTATTAGGGTTGGGTCATCTCCCCGAACCGGTCCCAGTGGACTATCTCATTGAAGGGTACTCGAGGAGTTCCTGGAGGCTTGGGGATATCGGCCCGATAGCCGAATGCCAGCACGGTAATCAGGTCCATCTTCTCGGGGATGTTCAGCAGTGATTTCACTGCTACGATCTGGTCTTCTTCGCGGACGCCAACGAAGCACATGCCCACGCCCTCTGACCAGGCCATGAGTTCCATGCTTTGTATTGCCCGGCCGGCGTCTAATTGCGGCCTGGGGGCATTGTCCATCACCACTACTACTGCAAAGGGAGCTTGCCCGACGAACGCCCCTTGCTTACAGATGCCGCCTAGATTTGACAGGGTATCTCGATTCTGGATGGCGATGAAGGACCATTTCTGCGTGTTGCTGGAGCTGGGTGACCAGCGTGCGCATTGCAGAATCTTCTTGATCAGCTCTTGGGGAATCGGATCCGGTTTGTAATCCCGCACCGTCCGGCGAGACCTGATGGCTTGGTAGACTTCCATGTTTGGCTCCTGTGGGAGGGTTCTTATTGGATGGGGTTGTTTCAGGGATTATAGGCCATGGAACAAGCCATGCCTTATATGTGAGCGGACGATCTCGGCGTGATGCTTGATCTTTTCACGGTTCATGGTCGGCCCTGGGCGTAGAGAGGTTTTTTGAAATCAAAAGCGTGAGCGGTGGATCCGTTATCGTGTAGGTGTTCCAGTCGTTTGGAACCTTCTGCCCGGGTTGGGATTTCATCGTTGTGAATCCACCATGATATGTGGGAGGACCAATCCCATTTGCCGAACCAATCGTCCCGCTTATTTAGCGCCGCGACGTAGAATTTGGCATAGGTGAAGGCATATACGGACACGCCGTCGTTCCAGTCAGACAATCGGCTTAAATTGGTCTCAACGGAGCAGCCTGGAAGGGTCACTTTCCCCATGGTGTCCATCAGTGGGTACGGGTTAACCGCCGGTGCCGTTGTCGAATTGGACCAGTATGCCGTCCGGATCCAGGCAGTAGAAAGAACTCATTTCTCCCTGGGCGTTGGTGAATGTCTTGATTCCTCCGGGTATGTCCACGCCTTTAGCCACCAACTCTTCAGCGAGTCCGGGTAAGTCATTAACGGTGAAGGCGTAGTGGCTGACTCCGACTTGGTCCAGTTTGATTGGTTCGCCGTCGGACTGGTCGCCCGGGTGGCAGGTCATCACCAAGTAAGGCTCTTGGCCTTCAGCCCAGCGTAGGTGCACCACTCGCCTGGTATCCCTGGCATGTTTGTATGTCTGGCTACGTGAGCCACCGCGGGTGTCCTGGATGGCGTCCATGGTCACCGTCATCCCCAGGATGTCGCGGTAGAAGGCCAGGGATTTGTCCAAATCACGGACACAGACGGCAATGTGAGAAACGGCTCTAGCTTTCATAAGTAATAGCGCCTCTTATTGGGTAGATTCAGGTCGAATAGGTAGATGGGTCAGATTCTAAGCGAAACTCTCCAAAAATACAGGTAGGAGATTGTGCTCGGTGTAATACCTTAACGGCCGCACAGTGGGCGATGACCACGTAACCGGGTGTCGTCTCTACACTGCAAACGCGGATTAACCTTCAGGAACTGCTAGGTGGTTGGCTTGCTGTGAATATGTCTTAGGTGGAAACGACCCCAACATGGCGTCGTTTTTGATTGAGGAACGGATGCACCCCCTCAAGTGATTTGGGATTGGTTGGCCATTTGGCGTCCATTTGTATACCGTGAGGGCCAACAACCGCATATACTCCCATTATCCACCGCGCCAGATGTAAAGTTGAACTCAGAGAGGAACCATGGCTAAAAGCTGGACAGACATGGTGAACGAGGCAAAGGCTGAGGTGACCGGCGTTGGCCCGACCGAAGCCCACCAGAGACTGCAAGACGACCCTGAAGCCCTGCTCATCGAAGTTAGGGATGCGGAGTCGGTTCCCATGGAAGACCGGTCTCAGGATGTTGTGATGATCTCATTGGGGTCTCTTCCGATGCGGGCAGACCTGGAGATAACTGAGAGGCTGAGGGATTCCCGATTGGAAGACCGTTCCAGGCAGGTGATCGTAACTTGAGGTGGCGGCCAGATGGCAGCACTTGGGGCCCAGGTGCTACAGGATATGGGATTTACCAACGTGACCTATATGGACGGCGGAATGAGGGGTTGGAAGGCGGAAGGACTGCCAACCGCTGGGTAGCAATCAAGAGACCGACTTCAACCCAAACATGGACGCAGTGAATGTCACATTTTGAGTTACGCTGCCCGCAATGCAGCAGGACCAGACCGGCAGATATGTCAGCGGCGGTATGCTTAGATTGCGACTCGCCTCTGGATGTCGCCTATCTTGGTGCAGTAAGAACGGGTGTCAGCGGAATGCCAACACCGGTCCATAATCCAGGTATGTCTGTGTCCTTGGGGGAAGGCGATACACCGAGTGTTAACCTGACAAATCTGAGCGCCAAACTTCCTGTGATGAAGCTATTTGCAAAGCTGGAGTTCCTGAACCCCACCGCGTCTTTCAAAGATCGTGGCACTGCTACCATGCTTTCGGTCGCCAAGGAGTTTGGGGTCAGCGAGCTGGTTGAGGACTCGTCTGGCAACGCCGGAGCATCGGTTTCGGCCTACGCAGCCCGTGCCGGTATCAAGTCTCACATATTCGTACCGGCAGATGCTCCCGAGGCTAAACTACGGCAGATCAGGGCCTACGGCACCACCGTTCACCCAATAGGCGGCGTCAGAGAGGACGTTACTGCGGCGGCCATCAGTTACAGCCAGCGGCATGACTTGGTCTATGCATCCCATATGCTGAGCCCCTACTTCGCCGAAGGGACCAAGGCCTTTGCCTATGAGGCCGCACAGCAGTTTGACCAGAAAATGCCAGACCATGTCGTGTTCCCGGTGGGGAACGGTTCGCTGTTTATTGGCGCCTACAATGGGTTCAAAGAACTGCTCGCCTCCGGACGCATCAAGAAGATTCCCCGGCTCCATTGTGTACAATCTCGGATTGTCATGCGCTTGGTCGCCGCTTTTACCGGCGAGGAAAGGAGCCCAAATGTAGCAACAAAAACGGTTGCTGGTGGGATATCTATATCGACGCCGTCGCGCCAGTGGCAGATTCTCAACATCTTAAATCTCTCTGGTGGAACCGCAGTGGCGGTGGCAGAAACCAGCATCATCCAGATGCAAAAAGATTTAGCCGAGGAGGAAGGTATATTCGCCGAGCCAACATCAGCCGCGGCATTTGCTGGCTTGGAAGTTTTGGCTAACCAGGGAGCGATCAAAGAAGGAGATTCGGTGTTGGTTCCGGTGACCGGGTTTGGGCTGAAAGACGAGCCTCCGCTGTAAGGCTACCCGCACTTCAGAGTGACCGATCATGGAGGAAATAATATGAAATTGCAGATAATGTCTCCGGCCGCAGACCGGGTGGATTTCAAGGTACCCCCTGCGCCGCGCTTGACCGGTCTAGAGGGAAAGACCATTGGCTTGTATAACAACATGACTGGCGGGGCCGATGTCGCCGTTGACCGCGTGGCCCACCATATCAGCCAGCGGTTTTCCGGTGTGAAGTTCGAACGGTACGGCGGCGACCTGCGGCCCGGGCGACCTTCCCTAAGTCGGGGAGTCCATATAGATGAGGATGAGGCCTCGGTGATTGCCACTGAGGTAGACGCCATGATCGGGGCCACTGCCCATTGAGGTGGCTGCACGTCGTGGCTTGCCCATGACATGGTTGCGGTCGAGAAGGCCGGAATTCCCGCGGTGGCCATCGCTGCCAGGAGCTTTGCCCGGGCCTGGCAGTCCTGTGTTGATGGATGGGGGCAACCCAATGCGCCGTTTGTAACCATCCCCCATGCCACCACCGGGCAGCAGGCAGATTTCATCCACAAGATGGTGGATGAACAGATCGATGAGATCATTGAGCGCCTTACCTCCATCCCTGCCTCGGCTGGCGCTCCGAGGGGAGCGAGGGACGGTAATCAGGCCACCGAAGTTTTCACGGTCGAATTGGATGAGACCCCAGAGGGGCTTGACTCAGTAAACCGGTTCCTGGCCGAGCGCGACTGGAGCGACGGCATCCCAGTGGTCCCTCCTACCCCAGCGGCCGTTGAGCAGATGCTGAAGGGTACGAAAAGAGCACCCCAGGATGTGGTGATGGTAATGGAGCCAGGCTTTGGCTTGGCCACCGTTGAAAAGATCGCCATCAATGCCGTGATGGCTGGCTGTCGGCCGGAGCAATTCCCGGTTCTTTTGGCGGCTATCGACTGCCTGGCCCAACCGGAGATGAACCACCGTGATATGCAGGTTTCGGGTCACACCGAAGCGCCGATCATCTTGGTGAATGGTCCAATCGCCAAGAAGGCCGGAATCAACTTTGGTACCACGGCAATGGGCCCGGGCGTGATTAACAGCGCGAACACTGCCATTGGTCGCGCCTTGCGTCTTTGCCTGATAAACATCGGGTACTGCAACGCCGGGGCTGGCGACCCTAACTTCATAGGACTGCCAACCAAATTTGGGATGTGCATCGCCGAGAACGAAGAGGTCAGTCCGTGGAAGCCGTATCACATGGACCGGGGATTCAAGCGGGAAGAGAGTGCGGTTACGGTGGTGACGGTGACCGGCCCGACGACCATCATCGACCCCAGGTCCAAAACCCATCTAGACACGCTGAACAACATCGGCTCCATGATGTTCTACCCGAACTCTGGAGGTGGTGGCTGGATCAAGGGTCGCCAATCGGCCCAGGTCGGGCATACCAACAGGCGGGTTCCTTTCCAAGGCCCTTACCATCCAATCATCTTGAGTCCATCTCGGGCCGTGATAATGGCCGAGGCCGGTCTCAGCAAGCAGGACGCCCAGGAATGGCTGCACCAGAACTGCCGGGTGTCTCTCAAGTCCATCTTGGACGCTGGAACCATACCGGTGGACGACGATGGTAAGTGGCTGAACCATCCTGAATTCCAACATCTGGCCGATGATCCGGACGCGACGATACCGGCGCTTGAGAGCCCGGAGCAGTATCTGTTGTTTGTGACCGGTGGCTCCACCCACTACGCCAATTTCTTCTACGGGACCTACGGTATCGCAACATCTCCGGTGGAAGACGTCTAGAGCAAAATATTCGAAGGTGATGGTGTGGGTGTTAACACCCGTCCTCCCTTCGCAATTAAGGTAGATACAGGACAGCGTTTTACCTGATTTGGAACGCCGGATTGGAGGCGATTGTCTAAATTCACCGCCACGATGATCAGGGCTGGCGCCCCACTTTCGGTCTTTCGCTACCGGGACTTTACCTTTGCCTGGGGTTCGACGTCGCTGGTGACAATGGGCACTCAGATGGAAGCGGTGGTGTTGGGCTGGTTCATCCTCACTCTGACTGATTCGCCGTTCCTGGTTGGGCTGATCTCTGCGGCCCGGATGGCGATGAATATCATGGCATTATTTGCCGGAGCCATCGCCGACCGTGTCCCTCGGCATCACCTCCTAGCGATCGTGGAATTCCTCATGGCTGCATTTGCCGTGTTGATGCTCGTGTTGATCATGAGCGGTCATCTGGAGACGTGGCACATATTCGTGATCGCGGTGATTGCCGGTATAGTCCGCGTGTTTCAGATGCCCGCCGCCCAATCTCTGGTGGCTGACACCTTGCCCAACGAAAGAATCAACAACGGCGCAGCGTTTAACAACCTGGGAAGGAACATCGCCATGCTGTTGGGGCCGCTGCTTGGCGGAGTCCTGTTCAACGGCTTTGGGGCCAAGGGCGCATACATCGCCATCGCCATCCTGTATTTCTTGAGTGGTTGGGTTGCCTTGTATATCCGGTCGTCGGGTATCAACGTATCCGGCGCTAAGACTGCTGAGTCGGAATCTGTGCTCCGGACCATGATCGGCGGGCTGAAGTACGTCAAGGGCCACCAGGTTCTCTGGGCTACTTTGGTCTTGGCCTTGATCATCGAGTCATCGGGGTGGACCTTCCACACCACTCTGATGCCGATATTCGCCAGAGACGTACTGGACGTTGATTCCACCGGATTAGGACTTCTGCTCTTTGCGTTTGGTGTCGGTGCGGTGGCGGCGTCGATCGGATGGGCCATGGTGCGGGACATGCGCCATGTTGGCAAATTTATGATCGCATCGGTGGTGTTTTGGCACGCTAGCATCCTGCTCTTTGCTACCTCGGAATCGTTCTACGCGTCGATGGCGATACTAACGCTGACCGGAGCGGGTTTTGCCTCTACACAGGTGTTCCTGCTTTCGTCGATGTTGAACAACTCGTTGCCGGAGTTCCGCGGGCGGGTAATCAGTCTGCGTTCTTTGGCGATCTACGCATTTGCCATCGGCAGTATGACCTCTGGTTTGATGGCCGGACTGTGGAGTGCCCCGATAGCGGCTAACGTCGTTGGAGTGATGGGGATCGTGCTGGTGCTACTGTTGGCGGTGGTCGCGCCAAAATTCAGGAACCTCTAAATCAAAAACCAGAGGACCCCGCTACTAAGTGAGCGGAATCCCCTGTTTTCATTGTTATTCAGTTTCCGAGAGACGTTGGAGTTAGTCGGTTATCTCAAGGATCATCTCGATTTCGATGGAGGCTCCGTTGGGTAGGGAACTCATTCCCACTGCGGACCTTGCGTGGGCACCAGCCTCGCCGTAAAGCTCACTCAGAAGGTCTGTCGCTCCGTTGGCCACGGCTGGCTGCTGACCGAAATCCGGAGTGGAGTTGACCATGCAGAGCAGCTTGGCGACACGCTTCACCCGGTCCAGATCGCCGATGGCGAGTTTGACGTCGGCCAGGCAAGAGAGGCAGGCATTCTTTGCGGACTCGTAAGCCTTTTCCACTGTGATATCGGCGCCGAGTTTCCCTTTGAATTCCGCGCCAGCGGTATGCCCGCCGACGAATAGAATGTTTCCGACTTGGACTGCTCCGGCCCGTCCGGCAGGCGGGGTTCCAGCGGTGGGTAATTCCAATCCCATAGCTTTTATCTTGTTCTCGATATCCATCTTGTAGCTCCTTTAGTGTTAAGAATCTTTATTGTTCATGGAAGAATACCCCGGTTCGGGCCGTTCACCAAATTTGGTGTTGGGGGTTAGGCTGGAATTTCCCAGTCGCGGGCCCGTTCCATCGCCCGCTGCCAACCGGAGTATAGTCTATCGGATTCTGTAGGAGATATCCTAGGTTCGTAGCTGGCGTTCAGCCGCCATTGACCCGATAACTCCTGTTGCCTGTTCCAGAATCCAATTGCTAGTCCAGCCAGATACGCGACTCCCAGGGCGGTGGTTTCAGCAATCCCCGGAACCTCCACGGGTATGCCAAGTATGTCGGCCTGGAATTGCATGAGGAAAGGGTTGGCCGCCCCCCCTCCGTCGGCCCGCAGCACGGTTATATCCATATTGGATGACGCCTGTATCACCTGGAGGACATCTCTAACCTGATATGTGATGGCTTCGAGGGTTGCCCTGACGATTTGGGCCCGGCTGGTGCTACTGGTCAGCCCGACCATCGTCCCCCTGGCATACATATCCCAATGGGGCGCTCCGAGGCCGGCAAATGCTGGCACAAAATACATACCACCCGTGTCTGGGACTGATATCGCGATGTCTGCAGTCTCTGCCGCATTTTGAATTATTCCCAGCCCATCCCTCAGCCATTGGATCGCGGATCCGGTGATGAAGATGCTCCCTTCCTGGGCATATTGGGTCTGTTGCCCTCCACGTTGCCAACCAACGGTGGTCAGCAGTCCTGGTGGTGGTTTCACGGGTTGTTCTCCGGTTTGCATCAGCAGGAAAGAGCCGGTACCGTAGGTGTTCTTGACCATCCCAGGCTGGAAACAAGCTTGGCCGAACAGGGCAGCGCTCTGGTCTCCGATTAGGCAGGTTATCGGAATGCCAACTCCAAATAATCCAAGGTCGGTCTCGCCAAACAGATTATCAGAAGCCCGTACTTCAGGCAGTAAAGCTAGAGGGATATTCAGTTGGCTGAGTAGGTCTGCATCCCATTCCAGATTATGAATGTTGAACAGCATTGTGCGCGATGCGTTGGAAACGTCTGTAGCGTGGACGCCGCCTTTGGTCAGGCGGTACAGCAGCCAGGAATCTATGGTGCCTGCGCATAAATCTCCGGATTCGGCGCGATGCTGTCCTTCTGAGATGTTATCCAGCAGCCAGCGTATCTTGGTGGCCGAGAAGTAGGCGTCTATTACCAGCCCAGTCTTTTCGCGAACGACAGTCTCCATTCTCTGCTTCTTCAGGATTTCACATAACTGGGCGGTGCGGCGGCACTGCCAAACGATGGCCGGGGCTACTGGCTGACCGGTAGATCGGTCCCAGATCACCGTGGTTTCCCGCTGGTTGGTGATGCCAAGGGCTGACAGTTGATCAGGCTTGATTCCCGCTGCGGAGACTGCTTCCCGAGCTACGGTCAACACCGACTGGAAAATCTCTTCCGGGTCATGGTCAACCCAGCCAGGCTCAGGATGGAATTGGGCGATCTCTCGGGTGGCAGAACCGACTATGTGACCACCGTGGTTAAAGACGAACGCCGATGAGCTGGTGGTGCTTTGGTCGATGGCCAGGATGTATCTCTGGCTGTTTTTTGGTTGGACCATAGGCGCTACTGGCCAGGCCCTTGGCTAGACCACACCCGCTTCAGCCAGATAAACCAGCTCTGTCTTTTGGAGTCCCAGTTCCCTGCAGAGTATCTCCTCGTTATGCTCACCAATCAGGGGTGCACGCCTAGAAATGCGCCATGAGGAACCGTTGTAGATACCGGCGGCTCCAGGATATTTGTAGGTCTTACCCAGTTCTGGATGGTCAACGTCAACCCAGAAGCCGCGGTCATTCAGGTGGCCTTCATCAACCAGTTCATCGGGCGTTCGGACCGCTCCCCAGTTGAAACCGCGCTCTTGACCTCCGTGGGCGATCTCATCCCTGGTCAGGTTGGCCACAAAATTCTCGACCACCTTTTCTATGTGTTTAGAGTTTGCATTGAAGGTTCCTGCGTCTTGGTAGCGTTCATCCTTGAGATCATCGGCCAGACCGTGGCTGTCCATCCATTCAACCAGCGCTGGAAATTGCCGGTGGGTGATCCGCGAAGCCGAGGCGTTCACGTATTTGCCGTCCTTGCAGCGGAGTTGGGCAACGGCGTTGGGCGTGGCGGCGGCGTGGCGGCCGGTCTGGCGCAGCACGACCTGGTTCTGGTAGATGTAGGTGTTAACGTGCATCTCGGTGGTAAGTGCGCAGGCGTCATGCACCGAGGCATCGATGTATTGGCCCCGACCGGACTCGGTGCGGTACATCAATGCGGCCAAGATGGCCATGTAGGCATAGTGACTGCCGGTGTGCCACGCGTTGCCCCCTCCGGGAGCGATGGGGATCTGCTCGGGGTCATCCACCGGATCGTAGCCACTACATCCCATCTGACCGCCCGCTGCCAGGTGGAGCAGGTCGCTGGACAGGTAGTCCCGCCATGGTCCGGTTTGGCCAAAGTCGGTCAGCGAGCACATGATCAGTTTCGGGTTGGTCTTTCCAAGGTCGTCGTAGCCTAAACCCAATGAAGGCAAATAACCAGCACTGAAAGTCTCCAGAATGACATCAGCCGTATCAGACAACTTCTTGAAGATATCCTGTCCATCAACAGTATCCAGGTTCAGGGTGATGCCGCGTTTCGAGGTGTTGTAATGCCAGAACGAAAGGCTGCGATCGCGGTTCGGAACGTCGGCCAAGAATGGGCCCACGTTCCGAGTATTCTCGCCGCCGGCCGGCTCGATCTTGATGACCTCGGCGCCCAGATCGGCCATCATCTTGCCGCAGAACTGGCCCTTCTCGTCGGCTAGTTCCAGCACCCGTATCCCTGACAACGGACCAGGCTCGGCATCGGTTTCGGTAGTGATATCTCGCTTGGTTGAAGTGCCCAAGCCGACGAATGGGGCTTGTTTCGCTTTGAGCATTTCTTCCATGTAAGGATAGAGGTCCAGTGATTTGGGCCAGAAAGTGCCGTCTTCGTATCCGGCTATGAACTCTTCGTGGGTGATGCCGAGCATTCCCTCAAAGACCTCTTGGTTGTGCTGTCCGATCATTGGCGCAGCGTTGTAGTTTATGGCCGGCGTCTCAGAGAGTTTGAATGGTGCGTTTTGGAACTTCCACCGTCCGATGTGGGGGTGGTCCAACTCTTGGTAGATCTCCCGATGGCGCAATTGAGGGTCATCATCTACCCTGTTGCCGGTACTCTGTACCGGCATGGCCGGAACCCCAGAAGACTGGCAGAGTTCCATAAGCTCGTACTTTTCAAGGGTCTGTGCCCAGACCTGGATGCCTTGGTCCAACTCCTCTTGGTGCGAGAGCCGGCCGCCGAGGGTTGCGAATTTTGGAGACGTTGCCCACTGGGGTGAGCCCATGACTCTGACTAGTCGCTGCCATTCTTCTTCGGAGAAACAGGTGATGGCGGCCCAGTCGTTATAGCCGCCGCCCTTGGTCCGGTAGGCGTTGTGGGGGGCGGTTGTTGCGCCGCGGTAATTGTTGAGTATGGGGGTGCCGGGCCAGTGGGCCCGGTTGCCCGGCGGGTAGCCTTCCCTCTGGGAACTGCGGCCGTTGACGGTGACGTCCAGCATGGCCGAGCCGTTCAAGGTGACCCCCATGACCATCTGTGACAGATCGACGTGTTGCCCCAGGCCGGTCATGTTCCGGCGATAGAGGGAGGTCAAAGCGGAGAAGGCGATGTACATGCCGCCGGTGTCGTCCAGGTAGGACCAGCCCCATCCGGCAGGGGGCGCTCCCGGCAGACCGGAAAGAAAGGTCAACCCCGAGAACGCCTGGGCGATGGGGCCCATGGTGAGGTATTCCCGGTGGCGTCCACTGTGCCCAAAACCGGCCAGCGATACGTAGACGATATCCGGCTTGAGTTTCTTTAGTTCATCGTAGCCAAGGCCCCAGCTGGTCAGTGTCTTGGCGCTGAAATTCTCCACCACGACGTCGGCTTCCGTGATGAGCCTCTTGACCAGGTCCAGGCCTTTTTCGGAGCGCAGATTGACGGTGATCCCCTTTTTATTGGCGTTGGTGTCGTTGAAGTTAGTGGCAGTGTTCAGGTTGGGTGTCATGCCGGGCGGCACGCCGCCGGTGGTCCGGCCCCTCTCAGATAGCGGCCATTCCACTTTGATGATCTCAGCTCCTAATGCGCCCAGCCAGCGGGTAGCCCAGGGGCCTGCCCTGACCCAGGTGAAATCCACTACCCGCACGCCTTCAAGGGCTTTGGGGCTGGCTGCGATTTGCTCTGGAGTTAGGGGCATTGTTTCATCTCTCCTTTCTGACGACTGTTTGCTTGAACCGGCACTGTGGGCACGAATATACCCATGGCGCCTGGGAACGTCAATATTGGGGTGAATCGAACGATGTTCCCAAATGGGCTAGCGACTAGCGAACGGTTTGGTTACCCAGGTCGAGGACCTTCTCAGCCATGGTGCTGAGCATGCTCCAAGATGCCTCGTTGTTCTTAACAGCTTCCAGGTCATCGGCGTAGGTATCCAAGACGACGTAGGAACAACCTAGGCTTTCCAACTCTGCCAGGTCGCGGTGCACTTGATCGATGCTGCCTTCGCCGACAACCCTGTTCTCATCGGCCACCGACGAGTCGGTCAGTCTCAGCCTGATTCTGGGGCATAGGTCCGGCATGGCCTTTCCTTCCTCATCGGCAATCTCTTTCAGTCGGGGAATGCCGGTGTATTTGAACCAATCCATCTGGATACGGATGGGGTGCCAGGCGTTGCCGTAACGAACGGTCCGACGCATTGCGGCGTCGCTTGGTCCGCCTACCCAGATGGGAGGATGCGGGTTTTGGATCGGTCTGGGGGCGGTGTGAACGTCGATGAACGAGACGAACTTGCCGTCGTATGACGCCACTTCCTGGGTCCAGAGCAGCTTTACTGCCTCCAGATACTCGTTGGTGACAGTGCCGCGGGATTTGTAGGCCGCGTTCAGTACCTTGAACTCTTCCTGGGCCCAACCGATGCCGATCCCCAGGATGAACCGGCCGCCACTCAGTTGGTCCACGTTTGCGGTGGATTTAGCCAGCTCTAGGGGATTTCGATAGGGTATTATTATCACCGTTGTGCCGATCTCGATGGTGGTGGTGACACCGGCTAGCCAACCAAGCAGGGACAGCGGTTCGTAGAACGGCGCGGGGTAACGGGATTGGACGTCTGGTGTGATGGCGATATGGTCAGACGTCATGATGATGTGATAGCCCAAGGACTCGGATAGCGTGGCCCAGCTTCTGAGAGATTCGGGAGTGACACCAGGGCCAAAATTGATTAGATTAACGCCTACTTTCATGTTCTCTCCTATCCATACCGGTTCATTTTGGCCAACTCTGAGGGCAATAACCGCCCTTTTCTGGTCGAACGGGCGGGCGGGAATCATCTTATGATTGGGTGGGCTTGCATACAATACCTTGTGGAAACCTATTGAGTTAATTGGATGTGAAAATGGCTAATGGAACGAATATGCCGACTGAACAGGTGCAACCAAACATAGTTGCCCGTTACGTCGGAAACGATACTGTAACGGCGACCATCGCAGTAGCGCCGGGGCTGATCGGTCCCTGGTCGTATACCACCGGGATACCCAATTCCAGAACGGATATAGTGGCCCCCCCTGCCCAATATCTTGCGGTGGCCGGGTGGGCGGCTTGAACGGTGGTCACACTGGTGGGCGTGGCCTACCGTGGAAAGATTCCCCTGGAAAATATAGATGTTGAGTTTCAAGTTGAGCCCCTTGAAGGCGGATCCGGTATGGGGTTCGGCGTTCGCGAGGTGGTTACTCTGAGGGGGAACCTCTCGGAATCAGAGAGAGTCCGACTTGAGCGAGCGTCAAATTTCTGCCCCGTGGGGCAGGCGATGTCCAAGGGCTCCATGCAGACCGAGGACGAAATCAGGTGGAGCTCTGGGGAGACCGCCCCCGCCTCTCCAGTTTCTGAAGGCCTGCCGACCCTTGATGGTAGCGTTGCAGCAATCACCGCAGGTACCGTCTCCGGCATGTATCTAATTGAGACCAAAGAACATGATGAGACTGGGGCCATGACCCATGAGGGCGAGTCCAAGGTTTCCATCAAGTTTGAAAACCTGACCCGGACCAGCAGTTCGATCGTGCTTGGCGGGCATAGCACTGCCGGTCTTGTCCCAGGGCCGTTCCCGCTGGCTCATAGTGGCTGGGCATCGTCCACGGTCGCAACTCTTAGTCGACTTTTGCCCTTCGGCGCAAACGGAGCGGATGGGCTTAAAGTGGAGTTATTCATGACGGGCATCCCAGGCGGCGCTACCGAGGCGCAGGCAAATGCCGCTGAGGGCGTGGTTGGCTATCGGCAAGTAAAACGCCGGATCACCGTTCCCGGGACACCGGCTGAAATACCACTGGCCTCAGTACAGGCGGCGTTGCTGCGTGACCCGATGTCGATCACCTATCAGAGCGGCGGAGTGCTCTTGAGCCACGACGTCGTGTTGGGCTGATCCCGACATCTTTTCAGGGTTTGGTCTAGGTGGGTAGAGACTCCAGTCTGATCGTCCTACCTGTCTTGGCCGACTTCACCATGGCTTCAGTCAATTGGACCAGCTTGAGACCATGGGCACCGGAGGCGGCGGGGTCCCGGTCTTCGACGATGGCCGTTTGGAAGTCTTCGATGTTCTTCTTCACCAGGAACACAAAGTCTGGTTCATAGCTGGTGGAGGCGTTTACCGTCTCGCTGGACACCCGCAATTCTCCCTGTAGACGGGGCCAGGAACCGTCATCCAAGATAACTTTGCCTTCGCTGCCGTAGATGGCTACATCGTTGTCGAACTCGGGCAGCCGCATGCCGCAAATCACAGTCCCGATGGTGCCGCCTTCAAAGCGCAGGCACATTGTGGCCAGGTTTTCCAGCGGTCTCTCAGACGTTTGGCCGTCGGTGATAGCAGCGAGTTCAACCACCTGTTGTCCCAATAGGAATTGGAGGTCGTCGATGGCATGGACTCCAATGGTCAACATGGAGAAGGCCCCGCCGACCAACTCTGGGTGGGTCCACCAATCGCGCAGGCCAGCCCGAGGGGGCGGTTGAACGTTGCCTCGCTCTCCCTGACCGATCTGAGACTGGGCCAGGGCGATGGTGCCCAGAATTCCGTTGGCGATAAGTCGCTGGGTCTCTATGTGCCCCGGGTGATGTCTCAGGTGTAACCCCACACCCACTTTGACGCCCTTGTCCTGACAGAGTTGCAGTGTTTCCACACCGTCAGCCAGGTTGAGAGATAACGGTTTTTCTACCAGCACATGTTTGCCAGCGTTTGCGGCCATGGTGGTTTGCTGGGTATGAAGATGATTGGGTGAGGTGATGTATACGGCGTCTATGCGTGAGTCAGAGAGCACGTCTTCCACGGAGGTATAGGCGGTCTTGGCTTCGTGTTTCTCCGCAAAGGCATCCGCGCGCCCTTGGTCGCGGCTTTGCACCGCAATCAACTCTGCGCCCTCTGCTTGGTTTATCCCAGGCGCGCCCCTGGAGTCGGCATAATCGCCAGCGCTGATGATCGCCCAGCCAAATGACATGGTATACCCCTTCTGTGGTTTGATGCCTGGATTATAAAGGACAGAGCCAGTTGGACATTTTTATCTATGGAGGTTATTTAAAGTCCAGGTCATATTGCTCTGGAGGAAGTTGATAGCCGTCACAGGAGAACGGGTAGGCAGCACGCCGTTGGGATTTTGGGTGTGTATCTTGGGTTATGGCCTGCTTACTGTCACCTGTTGGAGATCGCGTACCGCGCTGATTGGGCCGCCGAAGTGCTTCTTCGCGTCGTCTATGAGCGGCTGCGGCTCCCGACTGAAACCCGTGTCCAGGTGGGTCAAGATGAGTTCATTGACTCCAGATTGGGCAGCGGAACGCGCGGCATCACCCGACGTTGAATGTCCGCGACCAGCAGCTAGTTCTTTGTCGGCGTCGGTCCGGAACGCCTCGTGTATCAGGAGTTCCGCTCCCTGAGAAGCCTTGACCAGCTCTGGGTTGAACCGAGTATCAGCCGAGAAGACCACCCCCATACCGTCGGTGTCCACCCGCCAACCCACTGCCCCGGGAATGTGGTCTGCGGGGAAGCAGGATGCTTTGGTTGTTGGTCCGAGGTTTATCTCTTGGCCTGGCTCGGTCACGTGCCAGAGCATGACCTGCCTACCCGAAGCGTTCTTGGCTCCCTCCTGGTCGGCCGCTACGGTTGTCGGGTTGCTGTCACAGAGCTTGATGAGCCAACCCAAGGATTCCCTGGTGAGATAAACGTCCAAGGGCGGAGCATCCTGCCGAGCTTGCGACCGGGCCTGCTGGACGTAAATCAGCCCTGACATATGGTCAAAGTGGTGATGAGACAGCAATACGGTGTTGAAACTCTCGACTGGCATGCCCAATTCTGAGCCGTTACGGGCTACGGAGTTTCCTGAGCTGGTATCGACTAGAAGCCGGGTTCCGTCATCGCAATCGTAGGCGATTGCCGTGTGGGCGCTGTTGGTCGAGGTACCAGAACCGGTGCCAAGGAAGCTGATTTTCATCGCGGGCATGAGGTATCTCCGAATAAGAGGGATAGGTGAGCCGTGGGCAAGATAATGGCCCAACGCCGCCAGCAAGGCAACGTTGAGCCATTATAGGGATTAACCTTTCAAGGGACTTGGCTGGTTGGCTAGGTCCGGTGGGACTTGAGGAACTCGCGCATCTGGGTGATTGTCTCCGCCATGATTCCGGGGTCTTCCTTCCAGGGATAGACGGTGGTCACGGCGTTGGGCGCTAACTCGCCAACTTCAATCGCGACCTCGTAGGAATGCGACGGTGTGTTGTCCGGCATGACCATGATCGGAGTTTGACACGAACGCACAAAATCACGCGACACGCTGTAGACAAAGTCTGGTTCAAGGTCTCGGTAGAGATTATGGAGATACGAATCGATAGTCTCCTGGGTCAGGTCAGGTCGCGTTGCCTGTAGTCCAGGGCCCCATTGATTCTGGCCGGAGTCGTACATGGAGTCGACGAACGCCGCGTTGCTGCCCACTGGCTGGCAGAGGACGGCGGCCACAATGCGGTTGGGCGCTCGTTCGGCCAATTTGAGAGCGAATGGGCCTCCGATGCAGAAGCCGATGAAGCCGAACTGTTGTACTCCAAGGTGGTCAAGCAGGTTGAGTTGGTCGTCGGCAAAGGCCCCCCATGGGTCGTCTACCTGAACCGGCCCTATGGAACCGCCGCCGGCGTTGCGCTGGTCCATGGTGATGCAGCGGAATTCGTCTGATAAGTCTTCGAACACATTGATGACCTGGCGGGGCCAGCCGCTGGCCACGGAATTCAGTCCGCCGCCTGGGGTCACCAAAAGCGGAAAACCGGACCCTTTCTCTTCATATTGGATAGTGACATCGCCCTTTGTAAAAGATGGCATTTCATCTTCCTCCCAATGGATTTTGTTGACTGATTATTGCGGGGTCAATATTCCCGGTTGCGACAGGATAGCACAGGCGGAATTGTTGGTGCTCAATCCTGGTCCGGAGAACCGTCCCCATGGGTTTGGTCATTCCGTTAGTCGGAACTGGTCCTAAACCCTGCAGTCCGTTGCACTTGCTCTACGGAAGTGTCTAGTTCCGCCTGCCCATAAGAGTCGAATGCGATGCAGATAGCGTACCCTGGGTTATACGTGACCATGGGGTTGGCAAGGGGCAAGATCTTGGAGTCGCCCGATAGGGCGCCGGTGATGATTCCTGCGATAGAAATCATAAACCGTTCAGCCTCGGCGGCTGTTGGTGGTAATCGGTAGTTGTGGGTTATCGCGTACACCCAACGGTCAGGACCGTCTAACTAATGGTTCTTGGCTGTTATATTTCGGTGTTACTCGACATAACGTGCTCCATCCTTGGTCTCGATTATTATATATATATGGCCCTCAGGCGTTGTAGATAATCATCATCGTTCATTATCCTGACCCCTCATGTGATGATAAGAGGCCCCATGATCTGTTTCATTTTCTTAACCATCGATCGGGTACCTAAGTTTTGATGGAAGAATCCTATCGATACCTTCAATACCTGAATCCCGACATTTAGGCTCCTCTAGAGACATTAAGGGTGGCGGAGAGTTCCTCTACACAAAATGCGGCTACCGGGAGGCAATCCTGGTGCCGAGCTCCGACCTTCTCAATCAAAGTTCTCTGTGATTACGGCGGTGATTCTCACTGGATTGGGCTTCGGGATGTTTTGTTGGTCGTCCCTAGCGACCTCCGGTCAGCGATACGTCCGGTCACAGAGAGCTTGTCCTTTATGAGAGGTGGTGACTTAGACCGGTTGAAAGAATTTGAGTTCAAAGAAGGTTGGGAATGTGACTTGTCCGAGGCCAACCTGACCAGCACCGACTTGAGTGGGATCGAGTTGGTTTTTGCCAATCTGTGGAAGGCGGACCCGACCGAAGCCGGCCTGACGGGTGTAAATCCACGTGGCTTATCCAGCGATACGACTGGGGTTTGGGGGTCCAGGTTTCAGCTGTCCAACACCCCTAGGACCCGACGAACATACCCAGAAGGTGGGCCCTAGGTATAAAAAGAGGACCGGTTTGAGTCGGTCCCCATTGATTCTCGATGGAATGAATTATAGGTTTTAGTCACCACTGAACAAACATCGGCATCTCTACGCATCGGTAAGAATGACTGGTAAAGGGAGTTCGAGTGCATCTAGGATGAAGAACGGTAACGGTTT
Organism: uncultured Dehalococcoidia bacterium; assembly: GCA_964451445.1. Classification (GTDB taxonomy): domain Bacteria; phylum Chloroflexota; class Dehalococcoidia; order Lucifugimonadales; family UBA3495; genus UBA9611. Next base: position 1,462 of record CAYVIG010000010.1, on the reverse strand, counting down.
ACTACGCTGGCGCTAAATTCTAGATAACCTGCTCGGCGATCTCTTTGATTCCTTGGAGATTCAGCATCATGTTGGCGCGGTGTTGTTCTTGGCGCCTGGCCAAAATTTGCTCTGCTTTGTCTGGATTTTCAACCATCGCTGTGCCGGTGGCAGACAAACGTTGCCCAAGGGTGAACAGCTGGCGCAACCTGGTGCCGCTGGGAATTTTTTCCAGCTCAAACCGCCACTTAGCGCTGGGATTGTCTCTATCGTTCACGTTCCATGCGAACACGTTAGGTTCATCGAATTCCACCACCCATGACTTGGTCTCCCATTCTCGGTTCACATCAGTCCGCTTGTTCTTGCCTCTGAACGATGCTCCTAGGCGCGGGCCATCAAGGTCGATCCATTCAGCCCCTTGGAATTCCTTGCTGTATTTGGCGGAGATGTTGATGTCGCTCACCAATTTCCATACAGCCGACAGGGGCGCAGCTATGTCTATCTCCACTGTTACACCTGGTCCTGAGGCGATAAGGCTTTCAACTTTCTCCGTGCGTTCTTTGATCTGTTCTTTGGTGTAACCCCAGCGATCGAACCAAACTATCTCAGAGGCTGGCCGGCGGTTGGCAGACTTGAAATCCGTGCCTATAGTCCAGGCCACCGGCAGAAGGACTATCTGGCTCACTCCGTCTGGGATTCCCAGAAGATCGGCGGTCTCATCGGCTTTCGCCAAGTGCATTGTAGTCCAGGCAGAACCCAAACCCCTGGCTCGGAGCGCCAAACAGAAACTCCAAGCCGATTGGATGACCGAGTCGAAAAGGCCGGGCTTTCCGCTGCCGTCATGAGTGCCCCAGACTGTAGCCAACACCAGCACCGGAACGCGTTCCAGATTAGCGGCTAAATGGGATGCCGATTCCAGTACTTTCTTTTTGGGATGTCCAAAGGCGATGTTGGCTTTGGCGTTTTCTATGATGCCGTTCCCGCCGGCCTCGCGGTAGAGTTCCGCCAATTGTTTCTTAGTCTCTTGGTCACGTATAACCAACCAACGCCGACTTGATATGTCCCCGCCAGAAGGGGCCTGCTCTGCCAGTTCGATACATCGCATTAGCAGATCATCGGGTACGTCTCGTTCCATGTCTAGGCGTTTCCGTACGGCCCGTGTGGTGCTGAGAAGTTCGTCGGTCTGTTCGAGATCGAAGTTCATGGTGAGCCTCGTAGTTGATACTTAGCGGCAACGGTTGGGAATTCGGTCTTGGCATGATAACACCCACGCGTTGCTCTTAACCCGCTCAAATGCGTTACCGCGCCTTGGTAAGCGCTCTCATCATCAAATGTGTAAAATGGGGTTTGCAGACGGATCAAAACAATGGAAGGAAGAAAGGTGATATGGCCGCGGAACGAACCCTGGATAGCACCGAATTAGATGTCGTAATAGTCGGCGCAGGGGTAAGTGGTTTATATGCCCTGTATCATCTGCGTGGGC
>CAYVIG010000009.1:0-25993 GCA_964451445.1 uncultured Dehalococcoidia bacterium | reverse complement strand
GGCGTAGCTCAGTTGGTAGAGCCCCGGATTGTGATTCCGGTCGTCGTGGGTTCGAGCCCCATCGTCCACCCAAAATTTTATCCTCCCTATTACAATTTAAAGAAACTGGGCTACAATTCATTAATTTCAAATTCAAGTATCTGATGTTTTTTGTATGATTTTTAAAAATTTTTATGATGACTAGTATTTTTATAATTATGAGAATATTACATTGATCGAGAGTAAGCCAATAGAAGCTGGGCAATGGTATTTGCTCGAAACTAAATTCAGGCAAGAAAAAAAAGCAGCCCAAGAATTACGTCAACAAAATATCTCTATTTTTCTCCCTCTACATAAACGTGAAAAAATAATAAGAGGTAATAAAATTATAAAAGAAGAGCCATTATTTTCACGATATATTTTTGCGTACCTTGTTTTTGAAACTACTGATTGGGTTTCAATTCGATCAACTAGAGGAATCAGTAATATTGTTGAGTTTGGTAATGGGCCTTTAATTGTCGCTCAGACTATCATTGATGAGCTCATGAAAATTGATTCACTGCCGGAGGAACCATATATTAAAGTTGGCGAAAAAGTCAGAGTTGTAAGTGGTCCCCTAGAGGGGTTAAGAGCAATTTATCAAATTCCTGATGGTTCATCAAGGGCTTATATTTTATTGGAATTTATGCAGCAGAATCAATATTTAAGTATCAATAACCAGCTGATAGAAAAAATATAAGTCTTCAGTTTTGCCAAAAAATTATGTATTTTTTCTCAATAATTAGCTTTATATTTCTAGGGTGCATCCAATCTAAATTCAAGTTAAAATATAAATTAATTACTAATGGATTATCTATTATGAACTATAACAGTGACCCCCAAGAGAGCGCTATCTATGATGATGATGAGATTGACTTAAAAGAATTATTTAGTGTGTTATGGAGACATAAATTATTAATTATTCTGTTAACCTCTTTTTTTGCCTTAGTTTCAGTAATTTATGCCCTTAGTCTCACAGATGTCTATAAATCAGAGACTTTACTGAGTGTTTCTTCTGGATCAAATCCTAGAGCTGGTCTCAGTAATCTCAGTGGTTTAGCCTCAATGGCTGGGATTAACCTAGATAGTGGAGGTGGAGCTGACAAAAGCATACTTGCCATAGAAACTGTAAAATCCAGAGCTTTCCTCAAGCATTTGATCACATTTGAAAATATTCTCCCGTCGATAATGGCCGCTAAAAGTTATGATTTTCAGTCAAAAAAAATTCAATATGATCCAGAGATTTATAATGAAAATAAGGGAGAATGGGTTCGAGAGCCTCAAAAAAATAAACAATCTAAACCATCATATCTAGAAGCTTATGAAACTTATTTAGGACAAGTTTCGATTGACAAAGATCAATTAACTAATCTTGTTTCTATATCCGTAGCGCATATATCACCTGTTTTTGCTAAGGAATTCTTAGAATTAATAGTTAATGAGGCAAATGAATTATTACGTAACAAAGATTTGCGAGAATCTAGTGATGCGATAACATTCTTAGCTACTGAGGTACCAAAGTCTTCTTTAATTACAATGAAGGACTCTATTAATACTTTGCACATAGCGCAACTTGAGAAGCAAATGCTGTCTAAAATAAATACTGAATATGTATTAAAAGTTATTGAACCGCCTTTCGTACCAGAAAATAAATCTAGCCCACAGAGATCTATAATCTGTATTTTAGGAACATTTTTAGGTGGAATGTTCGCTATTGTATGGGTTCTAATGCGGTATTATTTTTTTTCAGGTAGCGTGAAATCAGATCTAGACTCTTAGTTCATGCAAAATGAAATAGATAGTTATCCGCTGATGATGCTAAGTATAATAGCTATTATTGAATGCTAGACAAAATAGGCATCGAATTTTTTGGACTCTATAAAAAGAACACGGCATAAATACAAATACTAAATAATTGAGAGTTTTATAACATTGTCTAGCAAAACAAAAATAACAGTCATTGGATCTGGCTATGTAGGTATGTCGCTTTCCGTTCTCCTTGCTCAGCACAACGATGTAATCATACTTGATATTGATCAGGAGCATATCGATAAAATAAATAGTAGACAATCAACTGTTTCTGATGAAGATATTCAATCCTTCCTGACTGAAAAGCCGCTATCCTTGATGGCAACGCTGGATAAAGAAGTGGCATATCAAGATGCAAATTTTATAATTATTGCAACTCCCACTAACTATGATTCTTTAACAAATCATTTTGACACAAGCTCTGTAGACGCTGTTGTTGGGGATGCATTAGCGTTAAATCATGATGCTTTGGTGGTTATAAAATCAACTGTTCCGGTCGGGCATACAAACTTACTTCAGGAGAAATTTATGACTGACCGAGTTATATTTTCCCCTGAATTTTTACGAGAAGGGCAGGCACTTAAGGATAATCTTTATCCATCACGTATAATTGTGGGTGGCCAGTGTGATGCAAGCCAGAAATTTGGTTGTTTGCTAGCACGCGGAGCAAAAAAAAATGATATTGAAACTCTTTTTATCCGCTCTACCGAGGCCGAGGCAGTTAAACTGTTCGCCAATACTTATTTGGCTATGCGCATTTCGTTCTTTAATGAGTTAGATTCGTATTCTCTGTCCCATGAATTAGACACTAAAGATATAATCAACGGTGTCTGTCTTGATGGGAGAATAGGTGATGGATATAACAATCCGTCGTTTGGTTATGGCGGTTATTGCCTTCCTAAAGACACTAAGCAGCTTTTGGTAAATTATGATCAAGTCCCGCAGACATTAATTCAGGCGATTGTATCTACAAATAGTACACGCAAAGATTTTATTGCAGATGTAATTATAAAGGAAAAGCCTAAAACGGTTGGTATCTATCGCCTTGTAATGAAAGAGGGTAGTGATAATTTTAGGTCGTCCGCCATACAGGGTGTTATGAAACGAATTAAAGCTAAAGGGATTGATGTTATTGTTTATGAGCCATTACTCGATGAGGGTGAGTTCTATAACTCAAAAGTTATAGGTTCACTTGAAGAGTTTAAAACCTCTTCAGATATCATTCTCTCTAACCGAATGTCCAGCAAATTAGACGATGTGATTAAAAAAGTATTTACCCGAGATCTCTATGGAAGTGATTAGGCGGTTGAGAAAATTATTGAAGGAATAGCAAGCATGGGGTTGTATTTTAGTGCTGAATAATAAAATTAAATTACCTAAAAAAGGTATCGATGGTTTTTATGGTTATGTGAGTGATTATAGTGATCAAGAAACCGAAAAAAACTTGCGTGAAAATGTAGCAAATCAGCAATATTTAAACTATCTGGACGAAATTCAAAAAAGCCATAGTATCCCAGTGATGGATGCAGAAGCGGTATTATTCCTAAAGAGTATTCCCCAGAATGGTTGGATATTAGATATTGGGGGTTGTTGGGGTTGGCACTGGAGGAATGTGCTCCAACAAAGACCAGATGTCAAAGTAGTCATATTGGATTTCATTCGGCAGAATTTATCTCATGCAAAGATTATTTTAAAGGATGGTTTAGATAAGAATTTTTATTTAGTTCACGGAAATGCACTATCATTAGACTTTGATAATGATAGTTTTGATGGTGTATGGAGTGTTCAAACGACCCAGCATATACCCAACTATAGAAATGTCCTTTTAGAAGTTTTTAGAGTCTTAAAAGCAAAAGGAACATTTGCAGATTACAACTTAAATATAGCAAAACTTACTCAATTTATTTACCAATTGTTAGGAAGAAAATATCATTTAGAAGGGAAGTATCAAGATAGTTTTTTTCTCAGAAGGTCAAATAAAAATTCTAGAGACCTCGTTTCTGAAATCTTTGGTAGTAATGTTAAATGTCGTTACACCGAAATATTATTTTCACCAGAATTACGTATTCCTTTAGGGAGCAAAAAGCATTCAGTTATAGGCAAACTTGACTCACAAATCTCTCGTTTTGGTGTGCTGTTTAATTTTATTGCTCGTCAGGAAAGTTTTCATATAAACAAACCATAAAATCATCTAATTTATAGTAAATTATTATAAAAGGAAGGGGCGCTTATCACCTTTCAGTTATTGGGCTAACGGTCAACATCATAAATTGGCTTTAAAGGAAAATCTATTAGGTAGTCGATTAGACCCATGCTAGCTAGAGCTATTGCCACAATTCTCCTAAGTTTGACCAGTTTGGTTGATTAGTTAAATTTCGTTAATATATTGTATGTCTATCGACAAATAAATGAAACTGATGAGTAACTCATTTAATCGAGTGTTTTTCTCGCTACTCTTTTGAGTTCTTTTGACCAATCGTAAGCAAGACGCTCAGATTTCTTCGCAATCTTGCTAAGCACCTTTTCTAATATAGTTGACCTATGCTCATCTTTCCACCATGAGGACACATCATTATTTATAGCGCTTAGTTCTTTTACTGCAGATTCAATGGAATAATGGATAATAGACACGCTATGCAACATGCTGATAACCTCTTTAAACTCGACAGTAAAATCATAGTCATCTTTATCTATAAAGATGATTGTAGGTACGCCAATCATCAAAGCCTCAAGCCATGTAGTTGATAAATGGTCGACAATAAAAAGTTTGCTATGTCTTAAGCTGGTTCTGAAATTAACATTACGGTCGTCAAATAGCACCGAAGGATGTTTTGCTCGCCAAGACTCTTTATAAAACTTTGAATCTCTGCTTTTCTTTAATTCTCCCACTCTTATATAAAGCGCCTCTCTTATATCTTGAGGTAGCTGCTCATAAAAAGAGAACTGATCAGACAAATAACGATCTCGGTTATAGGGGTCGGCTGGAAGCCCACCGAATTCTCTTAAAGTTGCGCGTATATCGTGTGATGCAAATAGAATTCTTCGAGAATCATTATGAGATTTAATGTCACGTTCCTTGCCGAAAAATTGCGGCAATACTGGCATAGGCTTTATTTGAGAGTCATCAAATCCGTAGGCTGAGTGTTTCCAGCCCCATGAATAAAACACATCGCTAGGAGCCCTTTCAATAAAATTGCAACCACTCCTCCAAGAAAGACCATAAGTTCCGCCATGTTGTAGATTCAATACTTTAGTTCCGTCTTCTGAGCATTTTGCAACCCAATGCTTATACGACTCATACCGATAATACATTTCAGTAGTCGAAAATATTGCTGCAGGTTTCGAAATATACCTCTCGCCTAATCGATTTAATGTTTTATAGCCTTCCATATAACAAACAGGAATATAATAGGGTAATAGACTATTAACTAGATTCAAGAATTGCTCTTCAATAAGCTCGGCTTTTAATTTCAGTCTCATTGGTACGTTTATACTGGAACTAAAAAGCTGATAATTATCATACAGAGGCTTTATTGGCCTTATCCCAGAAAAGTAGCGGAAAATCCTAAACTGGAATATCGAGGGCATCGCTGTAAAGGAGACTGTTATAGATTTATTTGTGGTTAACGCCCCTGAAATATAATTAAAAACAATCGCCTTTAAATGTGCGTAATCAAATTTATAATTATTATCTGGTTCTGTATGCATGAATGAATGCTCATCTATTGCATTGCACCCGAGAAAAATATCGCTTAATAATTGCTGATTAAAATCGGGGTTAGCGGATAGTTGAATAGATTCGTAGCTGTCTCTTGGCACAATCCTACTACCAACTTCTGGAACATCATCTTCAGTAAGGTAGGAGAGCAAACACTTCCTATCGTATACTATACAACAAAAATGATATTACCAAGCTCCCTACTATATATTACAATAACGTTGACTATAGTTGACACCGTGAATAGTATTTAAGTTCTTTGTGACGACAGGTAATAAGCTCAGACATGTGTCAATAATGACCTCAGTAGCCTGATATCTCTGTTTTAAATCCACACACCAGCCTAATTTGTCTTCCTTGCACCTGGCAACGAGTTTTTTATAACTAAGCAATAGAACCCTCTTCTCTGGTTGATGATTGCTCAAAATTCCGAACTTCTCTGGCAATAATTACATATTTTGTTATACCTACCCGATCGTAATCACTATTTCCCAGTTTGATTGAACGAATCCAATTCTGATAGCAATTTACAATTTCAAATTTAGGGAAAAGTTTTTTATGGGAGTTAGGATCAAGAAGAGTAGCATCACTCATTTTTGTAGAAATTTCACTGATTTGAATCAACAATCGGTTAATAATCCTGCATCACACAAGATATTCACTTCAGAATACAACTCCCAAATAGGTCTATTCACTATATTCGCTATCTCTAATAAGTCAACTGTGCCATCAGAGTACGCTAACAAATTCATTCGATCCTCAATCGTCGCATAACTTTTAGTTTTGCTTAAATTGGGGTAGAGATTTCTTTTACCTAGCTGCGGTTCGCAACAGTTAGTAACTTTATATGTCTTGTTTTTTTCTATGGCCTCGATAGACTTTTTCAATGCTGTCAATCCACCTAAAAGTCCCGAGGGCGTAACAAAATCTAGGTTATCTAGCGAGGTATGATACTCATCGTATTCCGCATACTTACTTCTCAATATCGAAGCCACAGGAAGATCTACCCCAGGACTGCAGTACTGCCTCTCATCACTTCCTCTATCTAGAAAACTATATTTAATAAATTCAGGAAAAATATGTTTAAGAGTATGTTTTGCAACTCTATCGGTTAGGGTGTTTCCCTTTCTAGATGGAAGATACGAATAGGTTCTGTCATCGCCGATACAGCTTAAGACAAAACCAGCAATTACCTTGTCTTTCAAATGGTGTATGTTTTCACTGATATAATAGATACTCCCAATTGTTTCTGGAACAAAAATAAACCGATAGCTGTATTGAGTATCGAACGTATTTATCCATTCTGATAGAAATGTAGCCACAACAGGACCTGATAGCTCATTATTTGCCATAGAAGGATGACAAATATAAGTTGAAATTAAAACCTCTTCTTTGGATTTTCCTGGTACCAGTAAGTCGCCATAAGTCATGTGACCAGGCTTTTTTTCGCTATCAATAAAAGCCCTATACTTTCCAGGCTTTAATAATTTTCTTTGATTATCTGAAATACAAAATCCCCAATCATCTTTATAATATGAAGTGACATAGGGAATTGCATCAGGCATATTTTCAATAGAATGTAATTTCGTTTGCAGCTCTCCCAGAGATAGTGTCTGATCAACTGGAATTGAATAACCCACTATATGTAAATTATTAGAGGCAAAATCTACAACTTTCTTACCATCTGGCCCTTCAATATATGCTTCTGTGATACTCCACTCCTCGGGCACTTCCCAGTCAAAACACTTGGTACCAGTCGGGACTTCATGAATATTTAGATCAGGCATATATTCACTGAGAATTTTGAATGTCTGCCTAACTCCATCACCAGTTAGGCTTCTATTTAGAGGAAATAAACGAGTGCATAATCCATGCATTTCAATACCTTTATTGGTGCTCATATTAAACGGATTCCTTATGAATTTTCTGTAAGATTTTTTGGTTTATAAAATTAGTTTTGACAGTCCAAGAAAACCTTGCCTTGTCTAATCTACTAGTAATAGGAATTGAGATCTTATATAAACCTTAAAAATCAAAGAATATAATAGTCTTTCTATATCGTCAATACCTATAAAATGTCTAAAGTTTGTGGGTTTGACGGAGTTCAAAGACTATTATATTATTTTAAAAATTTGTAAATCTATTCATTTATGTTATCTTGTTCATTTCATGAACATGAATCTTATTGAGGGGCTCGGCTTAAGCTCTAGAAAATTACTAAGAGAGAGTTTATTTGGCTAACATCGTTTCAAAATCTATGGATGGGACATTTCAATGAAAATTAAATATATAGCAAACGCTTCATTATTTTTAGAAGGAAAAAATTCTACAATTTTGTTTGATCCATGGATTACATTTGATAATCATTCGGTCACTAGCTATTACAATTGGCCTGAAAACAGATATTCAAAAAAAGAAATAGCTGATTTAAATCCAGATTTTATTTATATCTCACATTCTCATCCTGATCATTTCGACGAAATAACATTAAATTTATTCAATAAAAATACTCCAATAATAATAGCTGATTTTACAAATGCTTACCTAAAAAGAAACCTTAATGATATTGGTTTTAATAATGTTTTGTTCTCTAAAGATAATAGAGTGCAGATGAATAAGAACGATTTTTGTTACTTAGAGCAAGCTGCGACAACTCCAGAAGTAGACTCTATATCTTTTTTTCAGATAGATGATTATAAGATCATAAATTTAAACGATAATATTGCAAATTTTGAGCAAAGTGAAAGGATAGCAAAAAAATTTGGTAGTATAGATTTAGCTTTATTACCTTATACTGGTTTCGGACCATATCCGATGAGTTATGATAATTTAAATACAGATCAAAAAATGATAGCTCATAAGAAAAAAGTAAAACAAGCCCGTGATAATTTTGTTAAATATATTCAAGTAATTAACCCCGATTATGTAATTCCTTTTGCCGGAGAGGTTTTGATGGGAGGGTTTAAGGTTCAATTCTATGAACTCGGTGTATCTGGAATAGGAAAAAAGAAAGATTGTATTGAGTACGCAAAAAAGAAATTGAATTTTAACTATGTTCTGATGTCTCCCAATTGTACTTTTGATTTTACACAAAAGAAATTTAGTGGAAAATTTGTTGATAATGACTTTAATGAGTATGAAAAATATTTGTTAGAAATTTCAAAGAAAAAAGATGGAAGATATGAAAAGGGTGGGGAATTTCATATTTCAAAAAAATACCAACTATCCAATCTATCAAAAACTTTAGAAAAAACCTTATTAAACTTATCTCAGAGCAGACTAAGAAGAAAACTCCCAATTCCCGCCAAAGAAGCTTTTATAGATGTTACTGATCAAGAGTATATATATGAGCTGAACTTAACCAGTAATAAAGTTATTAGGCACCTAAAGACTGAAAATTTTGAAAATTTAGGGGAAGATTTTGAGGTTTTTAGAGTAAATTATTCAATGCTTTTTGCACTTATAACAAGACACGTCACTTGGTCAAATATTGAGGAAGATATTCATTACTTTAGAAAACCAGATACTTATGATGAAAATCTACATTTTTTGATGAATTTTCTTGCACTATAGTGAATTAAAATGACGGATTCACTTAAAAATAAATACTTAGAAACAGAAAGAAATAGAAAGGTATCTACAAAAGAAATAGATTATGCAGAAAGACTTCTACATACATTTAACTCAGCATTAGAGTTATTTTATAACACAAAAATAAATAAAGATTCTAAGGTAATTGATCTAGGTTATGGCGATGGAAGTTTTTTAAAATCTTTAGAAAAAAATCTGATTGAATCTAAAGGTTATGATTATGATACTGTGAACTTTGAAAATGATAAAATTCCAGAAGCTTCAAATAGTATAGATTTTATTACAAGCAATTCTGTAATTGAGCATTTGAGTGACGCTACTAATCTTCTAGAAGAGGCATTTAGAATTTTAAAACCTGGTGGCAAATTAATTTTAATAACTCCAAATTTTTTTTATAATTATAAAACTTTCTATGATGATCCAACACATGTTAATCCATTCACTATTGAAAAATTAGAAACAATGTTAGATATGAGTGGTTTTATAAATATAAATGTTTTGCCTTGGATAGTTATGAAAAGTCCTGTTTTGTGGAAAATTCCATTTAGTTTTTTCTTTGCAAGATATTTTTTAATTGCGAGAAATGATACGCACCTTCCGATACCTAAGTTCTTGAAAGGACAGACCGAGGTAATGTTTTCAATTGCTGAAAAAAGTTCTGAGGAACAATGATTGATTTAAGTGATAGAATTCAGAGCTTCCTCGAAAACACATTGCTAATTAAAGGTATCGAGAAAGACACGCTTCTGATTGATGATGGCTACATCGATTCAATACAAATTCTGGAGCTGGCAATGTATATCGAAGAAACGTGCGAGGTGACATTGGTTGCAGACGATATGGAAGTAGAGAATTTCGCATCAATTGATGCAATGGTGGCCTACGTATCTCAAAAACGGAAACTTGTTTCCTAGAGGATTTTGGTCAGATGGAAAAATTAACGCAATCTGATTTGATTGATGCTCTGGCACGAGTAGGTATTTCCAAGGGTGATAAATTGCTTGTCCATAGTTCAAGTATGGCATTCGGACGCCCAGAAAAAGGTATTAAAACTTTTATTTCTGCACTTCAAGGTGCGGTTGGTTCGAAAGGAGTTGTTGCAGCTCCCACGTTTACCTTTCAATTTATTAAGGAAGGCCAATATAGTCATACTGAAACGGCATCTGTCAAAATGGGCGCACTGAATGAGGCGCTTCGCAAGCAAGAGGGTGCAATTCGGTCTAATCATCCGATTCAATCTGTTACTTTTTTAGGACCGATATCGGATGAATTTACTCAGAACAAACCTTTTTCCGCATATGAGTCAGGGGCAACGTTCGATTTGATGACAAGACAAGGATTCAAAATTTTGTTATTAGGAGTTTCTCCTGAATATATTTCTCATTCCCACTTGTCAGAGGAAAGATTCAAGGTGCCTTATCGATTTATGAAGAAAGTGAAGGGTAATGCTGTTTTTGCTGATTCTCTTGAACCAGTTAATAGTGTTTGGGGATTCTACGCACGACGTCTTGATTTAAATGCTGATCCAAAAAGAGAAGATGTTATAGTTCGCGAGCTCAAGGAAGAGAAGAAATGGTGTCAAACTTCACTAAATGGTGGGATAATTGAGTGTGGTTATGCTCAAGATTTTGTACATCGCCTTGATGAAAAATTAGACAATGATCCTCACTGGATGTTAAAAAATCAGAGTGTAGCTAAAGAGTTTATTGCTGCTAAGGCGACTCATGAAGACTGAAAACACTTCACCGAAAGTTGCTTTTATTGATGAAGCTCCCTATCTGATTGCGAACACAGAACATGCCCGTAAGTATGCTATCTCCATGGGTGATGTTTCATTGAGTTACGATCTTCTTAATAAGGCGATTAATGGCGCCTGTCATCAGCTTCGGGATATCGGAAACCTTGGGGCTCATGACAGGATTGCTCTTTTTCTTTCAAATTCACCAGAATTTATTGTTTATATATTAGCAGCGCTTCGTCTAAATATCACTGTCATTCCAATTAATACTAAGTATCATCCAGCTACAGTCTCTTATATTGTAGAGCAAAGTGAGGCACAGTTAGTACTAACAGATGTCAGGGGTTCGGAATTATTTGAATCTGATTCTGTACTTGTTATAGATGACCTTTTATTTTCTGATGAAACCTTGTGGGCAGAGGAAAAAATACCTGATGATCTTGCTCTAATATACTATACATCTGGATCTACAGGACGTCCAAAAGGAGTTATGACCAGCCATAAAAATTTACTGTTGGGTGCAGACAGTGTATCTAGTTATTTGAAACTTGAAACTGACGACAAATTAGCAGCTATATTACCTTTGGCATTCGATGCAGGCCTGAATTTTGTTCTATCAGGATTATATATTGGTGCACAAATTTCCTTCGTTTCCTATCTTTTACCTAAGAGCTTAATTAAAACGTTAAGAGAATCCAGTATTACTTGTCTGTTGCTGGTGCCAGCTGTTTTTCAGCAAATCTTGCCCCATCTTGATTCCCCGCTACCTACCTTAAGATTATGTGCATCGACAGGAGGGACGATGCCTACGGAAACGGTAGATGCCCTATTAGCTATGCATCCTCAGTTGTTGTTCTATGTCATGTATGGCTTGACAGAGGCATTTCGATCATCCTTTTTATCGCCTGCTGATTATCCACAAAAGAAAGGCTCTATCGGAAAAGCCATACCATATGCTGAAGTGTTTGTAATTAATAAAAACGGTGAAGAATGTGAGCCAAATGAAAGGGGCGAAATCGTTCATTGTGGCCCTCTGGTAGGTCAGGGTTACCTGAATAATTCTGAAGCTACAGCAGTTCGTTTCCGACCTACACCAGTCTATTCAAAATATTACGAGCAATATGATCACTGTGTTTTCACGGGAGATTTGGGCTGGAAAGACAAAGAAGGATTTCTTTATTTTGTGGGCAGAACTGATCGTATGATCAAATCCAAAGGATTCCGTATTGCTCCTGAGGAGATTGAAAAAGCAGTTACGACCCATACATGTTATAATTTGTGTTACGCGCTTGGTGAGAAGCACCTAATTCATGGGCAAATCGTTGTAATTATTGTAGAGTCGGATAAGACTCCAGAGCTAAAAAGAATTCAACAAGAGTTACGCCCGCATATCTCTGGATTCATGATTCCGGACAAGGTGATGACAGTGAGTAAGATGCCGCTCAATTCTAATGGGAAAGTGGATGGAAAAGTGCTGCGCAATGTACTGGAGCTTTCATTATGACCTTTGACCGCCATCACCCATCTGTTTATGCACCTTTTGAAGCGGTTGAATTTGGTCCTATACACCTACCCGATAAAATGGGCTTAATTTCAGAAGCAATGGATGAAAACAGTGAACCTGTTTTTATCTATAGTAAGTGTATTTTAGAGCAGCGTATCGATCTTCTACGGAGCATTTTGCCTGTGGATATAGGTATCCACTATGCGGTGAAGTCGAATCCATTTGTACCCTTACTTGCATTTATTGCTCCGCTGGTAGACGGCTTTGATATCGCTTCGGGTGGTGAGCTTAAGCGCCTGATCGTTGCAGAACTGACGAAGCAACATATCTCATTTGCGGGTCCTGGAAAATCCGAGGAAGAAATTTCATTGGCACTGGATTACGGCGTGGTTTTGATCGCCGAATCAAGTTACCAACTTGCAACGATCAACCGGCTTGCAGCCTCTAAGGAGATGCAGGCACCTGTGATGGTTCGGATTAATGACCATCAGCAAGTATCAGGAACAGGCTTGTCCATGTCAGGCGCCAATAGTTTTTTTGGGATCGACAAGGACGAATTTTCATCTATTGTCCGCTTCTGGAAAGCCAGATTTCCTCATTTGTCGTTTACTGGCGTCCACCTGTTCCATGGATCTCAAAATCTAAACCTGGAGGCACTTCAGGCCAGTCTGATGCAAACTGCGGATCTGATTTCGAATATTGATGTTCCGAACAAGCCAGAAATTATTAATATTGGTGGTGGATTGGGAATTCCCTATGCACCAAAAGATCGACCACTTGATGTAGGTCAACTTAAGGATGCCTATGCCCGTGTAGTTACTGAAATAAAGAACAGGTTTGGAGACGTGAAGATCTGTACTGAGCTGGGACGGTTTATTTCAGGCCCGGCAGGACTTTATGTATGCCGAGTTTTGGACAAGAAATTTACTGCTGGAAACACTTTTATTGTGACGAATGGTTGATTACATCATTTCTCTGCTGCGACGGGTAATTTTGGTCAGGTACTAAAAAAGAATCACCCCATTTGGCCGTTGCATCCAAATATAGATGCTCCTAGCCAGAGCGTTACAATTTCTGGAAGACTGTGTACCCCGATAGATGTCTTTGCTAAAAGAGTAACGTTACCTCCCTTGGAAATAGGTGATGCACTCGTATTTTTTCAGGCTGGTGCATATGGTCTAACCGCAAGTCCAGAGGGATTTTTATCGCACCCAAGCTGCCGGGAGATTTTGGTCTGACAGCACGGATATTTGGTAGTAAATTTCCTAAACTAAAGCCGTATTATGTTACTGACGTAAATTCTGTACCCGGTCAATACCATGCAGCAAATATAACTCTGGCTCAAAGGAGAGTTTTTATTCATCCTTACGTAAGAAGTTGAGATGAAGCAGAAACTGGCAAAACGACCCGCATCGTCAAAAAGTATCATTCGTGACATCAGTTTAATTGCTTACAATAACTGCATTACCTTGTAATTCCATTTATTTATGTTATCTTGTTCATCTAATGAACAGACTTAAGGTGCCGTAATTATAAAGGTTTATGAGTTTTCTCAGAATTCTGATTTAACAGGATTCTGCGGTAGCCTGCCTGAATCGAAAAATGCTTGCTTTCATCCACTATTATGATTAAACAAGAACTTGAATATCGTGCGCTTAAAATACTTGAGCAACGTCCTGATTTGACTCAACGTCAGTTAGCTAATGAGCTGAATGTGAGTTTGGGTAAAACCCATTATTTGGTGAAATCCTTTATTGATGTCGGGTGGGTTAAATTAGAAAACTTTCAACACGCAGATAATAAGTGGCGTTATGCTTACCTATTAACACCCAAGGGTATTGTTGAGAAAGTGGCCATTACTGCGCGGTTTTTGGAAAGAAAAAAACAAGAATATAGCGAATTGCAGATAGAGATTCAGCGGCTACAAGAAGAAGTGAACCAGCAGCAAAATCTAAATCAGGATAAAAAATCTAAACGGCTTAAATCTAGATCTTAGGTCGCTTTGGGTGTTAAGTAAATGACGAAAAATTTTTATCTCTTTATGTGTAACTATTGAGTCAGATAACAAATAAGAAGAAAAAACATATGATTAAAGCTGTGATTATGGCTGGTGGGTCTGGCACACGATTGTGGCCTTTGTCTCGAACCGCACATCCTAAGCAATTTCTCGCATTGCATGGTGAGGATACTATGTTGCAAGCTACGTTCAAGCGACTTGAAGGCTTAGATGTAATGTCGTCAGTGACTATTTGCAATGAGAAGCACCGCTTCTTAGTGGCAGAACAGCTTCGTGAAATAGACAAGCTCGACACAATTATATTAGAACCAATGGGTAGAAATACCGCACCAGCTATAGCTTTGGCAGCTCTTTTATCGCAAGATGATAGGGATGCTTTATTGCTAGTTCTTGCGGCTGATCATGTGATTGAGAACGAAGCGGCATTTACCAAGACTGTGACTGACGCAATACCTTTGGCAGAATCAGGAAAACTTGTTACCTTTGGTATCGTAGCCCATGAGGCTAATCCGGGCTTCGGCTATATAAAAAAAGGTAAGCCCCAGGGTTCTGGATTTTCGGTGGCTGCGTTTACTGAAAAACCTTCCATTGAGACGGCAAAAGAATACATTGAATCAGGCGATTATCTTTGGAATAGTGGGTTGTTCCTATTTAAGCCTAGCCGATATCTGGAAGAGCTTAAAATGCACCGTCCAGATATTCATGAGGCTTGTAAGTTATCAATTAGAGGTATTTCGAAAGATAATGATTTCATTAGAGTTGATAAAGCAGCATTTGAAGCAAGCCCAAGTGACTCTATTGACTACGCTGTTATGGAGAAAACAACTGATGCGGTTGTTGTTCCAATGGATGCTGGATGGAGTGATATAGGTTCATGGTCATCTCTCTGGGGCATTAGTGATAAAGACAGTAAGGGCAATGTCTTATCTGGAAATATTGTACTTGATAAAGTTAACAATTCATATATACGAACCGAGGATACATTAGTGGCTGCTATTGGTGTGGATGACTTAGTTATTATTTCTACCAAAGATGCGATAATGGTAGCTCATAAAGATAATCCCCAAGACATAAAACTAATTGCTGAGAAACTAAAGAATGATGACCGAGATTACTGAGTGGGGGATGCATCGAGAAATATATCGCCTTGGGGAAAGATGATTTCGTTTGTTATGATTTTATTTACGGGTAATTATGAGCCCTTCATTTTTGTTAATATTCTATTAAGTTATCTTTTTAATTATTGAAGATCTGAAAGAGAAAATTTATGTTAAACAATAAAGCAGTACTTATAACTGGTGGAACTGGTTCTTTTGGTAAGCAATTTATAAAAACTACTCTTGATCGGTTCCCGAAAGTTAAAAAAATTATTATTTATTCGAGAGACGAATTGAAGCAATCGGAATTGAAGAAAAAGTATCCATTCAATAATTACCCTCAATTAAGATTTTTTATTGGGGATGTAAGGGATGAAAGCAGAATGAAAAGGGCATTTGAAGGGGTTGATGTTGTTATTCATGCAGCTGCTATAAAACAGGTGGATACTGCTGAGTATAACCCTACAGAATGTATTCGGACCAATATAGGTGGAGCTGAAAATGTTATTCATGCAGCTTTGGATTGTGGTGTAAAAGACATAGTTGCGCTGTCAACCGATAAAGCCAGTGCGCCTATTAATCTTTATGGGGCAACAAAATTGGTTTCCGATAAATTATTTACCGCCGCAAATAACATCAGAGGATCAAAGAATATAAAGTTTAGTGTAGTTCGATATGGAAATGTTATGGGCTCTCGTGGATCGGTTATTCCTTTTTTTATTGAAAAAAAGAAAGATGGTGTACTTCCGATTACTCATGATCAGATGACACGTTTTAATATTTCTCTCCAAGATGGCGTTAACATGGTTATGTATGCTTTGGAAAATCACCTTGGTGGAGAGATATTTGTACCTAAAATTCCATCCTATCGAATTTTAGATATAGCTGAAGCGATTGCTCCTGAATGTGAAACCAATATCGTAGGTATAAGACCTGGTGAGAAGTTACACGAGGAAATGATCACAGATACTGATTCGTTAAATACTATTGATTTGGGAAACTACTATGCAATACTTCCCTCCGTCTCATTCACTAATACGGAAGATGATTACATATCTCATCATAATGCAGAGAAAGTTCCTTTTGGATTTAAATATAATTCAGGAACAAATTCTCAGTGGGAGACAGTAGATAGTTTAAAGAAATTGATTAAAGAGCACGTAGACTCAAATTTTAGTGCTTGATTCGATTTGTGGCGAATAATGTTGTGAATAAAGGTATTGCCTCAGTTATCTAATTAGAAAATAGAATTAGATCGCAAATTTTTTATTTTGTACTCGACAATGAAAAAACTAAAAAATTGTTGTCATCGGAGTAATTTTGGGAAATTACAATCAAAAAATTTATGTTGCAGGACACAGAGGAATGGTAGGGTCTGCTCTAGTGAGAGCTCTAAGGGGTAAAATGTATGAAAATATATTGACTCGCTCGCACGATGAACTTGATTTAACAAATCAGACTGCAGTCAAGAAGTTTTTAAATAAGGAAAAACCGGATCAAGTATATCTTTGTGCTGCCAAGGTTGGTGGTATCCTTGCAAATAATACATATCCTGCAGAATTTATTTATCAGAATATAATGATAGAAGCGAATGTAATTCATCAGTCATGGAGGGCAGGGGTTAAAAAGCTCATTTTTCTTGGTTCTAGCTGTGTATATCCAAAATTTGCCGATCAACCTATCAAGGAAAGTGCGCTTTTAAGTGGTTATTTAGAGTCCACTAACGAACCTTATGCGATCTCTAAAATTGCAGGAATAAAGCTTTGTGAGAGTTATAATCGTCAGTATGGCGAAAGTTATGGAGTTGATTATCGGAGTGTGATGCCCACAAATTTATATGGACAAGGTGATAACTATCATGACCAAAATAGCCATGTTATCCCAGCACTAATTCGTCGATTTCATGAGGCAAAGATTAAAAATTTTCCGGAAGTGATAATTTTGGGGTCAGGCAATCCAAGAAGAGAATTTCTTTATGTGGATGATATGGCTGAAGCTACGATTCATATTATGAATATTAGCTTAGACAAATATCGTAGCCAAACTGAGAAGTTGCAAGGTCATATTAATATAGGCTTTGGGGAGGATATATCAATAAGAGAGTTAGCAATAAAAATAGCAGAAACAGTAAAATACAAAGGTGCATTAAAGTTCGACAAAACTAAACCAGACGGTACTCCTAGAAAACTTTTAGATAGCTCTATGATAAAATCCTTGGGATGGAGAGCCAAGATCCCTTTAGAGGATGGATTAAATCGAACTTATAGTGATTTCTTGAAAAATTATCATTATTTGCGAATGAATTAGGAAATAGAGAGAGTGCGCATGAATACAAAAACAAAAGTTGCTTTAATTACAGGTATAACCGGTCAAGACGGCTCATATCTTGCTGAGTTTTTATTGGATAAGGGTTATTTAGTGCATGGAATTAAGCGTCGAGCGAGTTCACTTAATACTCAAAGAATCGATCATATTTATAAAGATCAGCACGAAGTAGGTAACCGTTTGTTCTTGCATTATGGGGATTTATCGGATTCAAGCAATTTGATAAGAATCATTAAAGATATTCAACCAGATGAAATATATAATCTTGGCGCCCAAAGTCATGTTGCTGTTAGTTTTGAAAGTCCTGAATATACTGCTGATGTTGATGCTATTGGCCCACTCAGAATTCTAGAGGCAATTCGAATTTTAGGTTTAGAATCTAAAACCAAATTTTATCAGGCTTCAACCTCTGAGCTATATGGTGATGTTCGGGAGATACCACAAACAGAGGAAACACCTTTTTACCCAAGAAGCCCTTATGCGATAGCAAAACTCTATGCTTATTGGCTTGTTACTAATTATCGTGAAGCTTATGGGATTTATGCTTGTAACGGAATTTTATTTAATCATGAAAGCCCAAGACGAGGAGAAACTTTTGTTACCCGAAAAATTAGCCGAGGCTTGGCGAATATTGCTGTTGGGTTGGAAAATTGTCTATTTTTGGGTAATTTAGATGCACGTAGAGATTGGGGGCATGCAAAGGACTACGTCAAGGTGCAATGGATGATGCTGCAACAAGAAACACCTGAAGACTTTGTAATAGCGACCGGTGAGCAGCATAGCGTCCGTGACTTTATTTACTGGTCAGCAGAAGAGCTAGGAATGACCATTGAGTTCAAAGGAAAGGGCATAGAGGAAGTAGGTGTTCTTCGCGCTATTGAAGATTCAGCTGAAGTCAAAGCCTCTATCGGTGATGTGATTATCAGAATAGATAAGCGTTATTTTCGTCCAACCGAAGTTGAAACTTTACTGGGAGATCCATCAAAAGCAAAATCTAAATTGGGTTGGTTTCCAGAGATAACTCCACAAGAAATGTGCTCTGAAATGGTTGCTGAAGATCTCAAAGAAGCAAAAAAACAAGCCTTAATTATGTCGGATGAATTCGGTTCACAGTGATACTAAAAAAAGAAATAATGTTTTTAAGAAAGACTGAAAACCAAAAGTAATATTCTGCTAATAAGAATAAATAATCTCATCACACACAACAAGTTTACTTTAGATGTAAAATTTCAATTTTTATCTTCTTTCTAGCAATCTAAACGTGAATTCATATGATTAAAAACAAGAAAATGATAAACAATATAATAAGGTTATGGAGTCATTTGACTGCTGATCGTAGGTTCCATTTTAAACTCCTGTTGTTGCTTATGATTTTTGCCTCAATAGCAGAAATGTTCACTATTACAGCGGTTTTACCATTTTTAAGTGTAATCGCAACACCAGATACTGTTTTTAATAACCAATATGTCAAACCAATTAATAATTTTCTGCAACTTGACTCGCCAGATGAGCTTAGAAATTTAATAACCATTGGTTTTATAGTTGTTGCGCTAATAGCAGGAATGACAAGGATTTTATTATTAACTGTTTCTACAAAGCTTTTGTTTGCAGCTGGAACAGAGCTTAGTGCGGATATTTATCGAAGAAGTCTTTTTCAACCATACCAGGTCCATGTTAATAGGAATAGTAGTGAATTAATTAATGTGGTATTCAATAAGTGTGGTGATGTTATCTTCGGGGTTATGATGCCTATTGTGACTATAATTAGTTCCAGTATTTTATTTGTTGGAGTTACAAGTGTACTTCTAATTATAGATCCTGTAGTAATGCTGATGACTTTTTCATGTTTCGCTCTTTTGTATTTTTTTATACTAAAAATTACATCAAAGAAAGTAAAAAATAATAGTAAATTAATCGCCGAGGAATCTACAAAAGCAATTCAATGCTTACAGGAAGGAATCGGTGGTATAAGAGATGTACTAATATCAAATGCGCAAAATTATTACTACTCTATCTATGAACGTGCGATCTCACGCTTGATGATTTCGCAAGGAAACAACAGTATTATCGGTGCTACACCTAGATTTATATTGGAAACAATCGGTATAGTTATTATTGCTTGTTTGTCTTTGTATTTATCGGGTAGAGATGGTGGTATAATTACAGTTATACCTGTTTTAGGGGCTCTCGCTATTGGTGCGCAGAGAATGCTACCGACTCTTCAGCAGTGTTATAGTTCTGTTACATCAATTAAAGCATTGGAATATCCCCTAAGAGACGTTCTCAATTTGCTTGATCAACCTATTCTTGAGAGCAAATTAAAACGAATAAATACCAGTCATCAGTTTATGCACGAACTGATTCTAGAAGACATTAATTTTAGATACTCCCCAGAACTTCCTGATGCTCTCTCAGAGATAACAATAAAGATCTTTAAGGGAGATCGAATAGGCGTTGTTGGTAAAACTGGAGGTGGGAAAAGTACTCTAGTTGATATCATTATGGGTCTCTTGCTCCCAACTGAAGGTAAAATGATTTTTAACGGTGAGGAAATGAATGAAAATAATATTAATACCTTACAAGATTGTATTTCGCACGTACCACAGAATATTTATCTAACTGATGCGACCATAGAACAAAATATAGCATTCGGAGTAGATAAATGTGACATTGATTCAGACCGGGTGACTAGAGTAGCAAAAACTGCTCAACTCCATGAATTTATTTTAAATCTTCCAGACAAATATTTAACTAGGATTGGAGAGAACGGTGCATTTTTATCTGGAGGTCAAAGGCAGCGACTAGGAATCGCACGAGCCCTTTATCGAAATTCAAGTTTTATAATATTTGATGAAGCAACTAGTGCTTTGGATGATAAAACAGAAAAGAGAGTCATGCAGGCAATTGATGGTTTAGGTGAAGAAAAAACATTATTGATGATAGCTCACCGAACCTCAACTTTGAGTAATTGCAATAAAATTATAAAAATTGAAAATGGTATTGTCACAGTCGTAAATAAATATGAAAGTAACTCGAACTGAGATATGTATTTTATTACTTTTTTGAATAATGGATGGAAAGCTCTTTGACATGAAGATGATACCCTATGGTCGTCAAGATATAACAGAAGATGATATTAAAGCTGTAAAAGATGTTTTAAACTCTGATTTTCTTACTCAAGGTCCTAAAGTCCCAGAATTTGAAAAAGAAGTCTCTAAATATTGCTCCAGTAAATATGCGATAGCTGTGAATAGTGCCACAAGTGCTCTACATATAGCTTGCATGGCACTTGAAATCTCTGAAGGTGATATTGTTTGGACGGCAGCAAACACATTTGTAGCTAGCTCAAATTGTGCACTTTATTGTGGAGCCACTATAGATTTTGTTGATATTGATCTAGATACTTTCAATATTTCAATATCAGACTTACAGGATAAATTAATTGAGGCTAAGAAAAAAAATAATCTACCCAAGATTTTAATCCCTGTTCATATGTGTGGACAATCTTGTGATATGAAAGAGATTAAGAGGCTTAGTAAAATCTATGGTTTTAAAATAATAGAAGACGCATCACACGCAATCGGTGGAAGCTACTTAAAATCAAAAGTTGGTAGTTGTAAATATAGTGATATTACTGTTTTTAGTTTTCATCCAGTCAAGATTATCACTTCGGGTGAAGGTGGAATGGCCCTAACGAATGATAAGAATTTAGCGAGCAAGATGAATTTGTATAGAAGTCATGGTATTACAAAAGATGAAGAGATGATGGAAAATGAGCCCCATGGCCATTGGTATTATGAGCAATTAGTATTAGGATTTAACTACAGAATGACAGATATACATGCTGCTTTAGGCTTAAGCCAGTTTAAAAGAGTTGATGGATATATAGAAACGAGAAATAAATTAGCTAATGAATATAATATAATGCTAAGCCATCTGCCTTTAAAGCTACCTCTTGTTAGTGAAGACGTAATCTCATCCTTCCATTTGTATGTGATTTGTCTCAATCATGATATTAAAATTCACCATCAAAAAATATTCAATTCAATGCGAAGGAAAGGTATTTTAGTTAATCTGCATTATATTCCTGTTTATCTGCATCCCTTTTATCGAAACTTAGGTTTTAAAAAAGGTTATTGCCCTAATGCTGAAAAATTCTACTCAAGAGCAATTAGTATTCCAATGTTTCCTAAGTTAACAAGAAAGGATCAATCGTTTATTGTTCAAAGTATAAAAGAGTCTTTAAAAGAATAATTCTATGAAATTATCCCTTGGAACAGTTCAATTTGGTATTGACTACGGCATATCAAATACTCTGGGAAAAATTAACTCAAATGAAGCTAAAAAAATTATTAATTTTGCTGTCGAAGCTGGCATTAAATCAATAGATACTGCTATTTCTTATGGTGATAGTGAAGAATGCTTAGGTAATATTGGGGTTAGTAAATTTGATATTGTTACAAAATTACCTCAATGCTGCGTTGAAAAAAATGAAATTTTTAATTGGGTTTTAGAGGAGGTTGATAATTCTCTTAAAAGATTAAAGCAGGATAAGATATATGGGTTATTGGTTCATGATAGCAATGATTTAATTTTAGATTTTGGAAAAGAAATTTTTGAGGCTATGTCTTATTTAAAAAAAGAAGATAAGGTATCTAAAATTGGTCTATCAGCATATTCACCTGATCAGATTATTCAAGCCTCTGAAGAATATGATATTGATATAGTACAAGCTCCTCTAAATATTTTTGATAGGAGGTTGATTGATAGTGGGTGTCTTGATTATTTGAAAGTAAAAAAAATTGAGGTTCATACTAGGTCGTGTTTCTTACAAGGTCTTTTGTTGATGGACTTAAAGAAAATACCAAGACAGTTTAAAAAATGGGATGAGCTATTTATTAATTGGCATAATTGGTTAAATATTAATGATAAGGATGCTCTGCAAACCTGTTTATCATATCCGCTTTCTTTTGCAGGGGTTGATAGAGTTATTATTGGGATTGATAGCCTTAAGCATCTTAGTGAAATTTTAGGTAAAAATAATATAATGCCTATCAACATTCCTAATTTGCAGTCAAATGATGAAAATTTAATCAATCCAATGCACTGGAATAAAAAATGAAAACATTATGTATTGTTCAAGCAAGAATGGGCTCTTCAAGACTTCCCGGTAAGGTTATGATGCCTATTAGCGATACACCAATGATTGAACTACTTCTTAAGAGACTTAAATTTTCCAAAAATATAGATCAGCTAGTGGTAGCAGTTCCTGATAAAGATGAAGATAAAATTTTATATGATTTTCTGATATCTAGAGGTTATTTTTGTGAAACTGGCAGTGAAGATAATGTGCTTGATAGATTTACTAAAGTATCAAAAAAATATCAAGCTGATGTGGTTGTCAGAATAACGGGCGATTGTCCTATTATAGACCCTGCTATTGTTGATAATGTTATTGAACTCTTTAATAAAAAAAATATAGATTATTGTTCTAATATTTGTCCACCAACTTTCCCTGATGGTCTTGATGTAGAGGTTTTTTCTTCATCTGTGCTTTATGATGCAAATAAAAATACAAACAAAAAATTTGATATGGAGCATGTAACTCCATACATGAGAGATTCAATAATTATTTCTAAAGAGAATTACAAGAATCTCAAAGATTTATCTTTTATGCGCTGGACAGTTGATGCTCTTGATGATTTCATTTTAATAGATAAAATATATAAACATTTCTCACCAAGAATAGATTTCTCTTGGGAGGAAGTTCTTAATTTATCTAGCGTAGAACCAGATATTTTTAAAAGCAATAATTATATTTCAAGAAACCAAGGAGAAATAATGGGAAAGGGGCAGAAACTTTGGAAGAGGGCAAAAAGTATCATTCCTGGTGGTAATATGCTTCTTTCTAAAAGAGCTGAAATGTTTTTACCTGATCAATGGCCAGCTTACTTTAGCAGATCAAAGGGTTGCAAGGTATGGGATCTAGATAATAAAGAATATATTGACATGTCTGTAATGGGTATAGGAACAAATATTTTAGGTTATGGAAATGATGAGGTTGATAATGCAGTAAAAGAAACGATAACAAAAGGCAATATGTCAACCTTAAACTGCCCGGAGGAAGTGTTGCTTGCTGAAAAACTCATAAATATTAACCCCTGGTCAGATATGGTTAGATTTGCTAGATCAGGAGGAGAGGCAAATGCCATTGCAATAAGAATCGCTAGAGCAGCAACGGGTAAGGACAACATTGCTATATGTGGATATCATGGATGGCATGACTGGTATTTAGCAACTAATTTAGACACTAAAGATGGTTTAAAAGATCATTTGTTGCCAGGTTTAAAATCTAATGGTGTGCCGAAGAGTCTCGAGGGGACAGTTTATCCTTTTCATTACAATAATTTTGATGAATTAGAACAAATTGTCGCAAATAATGATATTGGTGTTATTAAAATGGAAGTTTCAAGAAATGATGGACCAGTAGATGGGTTTCTTGAAAAAGTTAGAAGTTTAGCTACCAAAAAAGGAATAGTGCTTATTTTTGATGAATGCACTTCAGGATTTAGAGAGAGCTTTGGAGGTATTCACAGTAAATTCAATGTCAATCCTGATATTGCTATGTATGGTAAAGCAATGGGCAACGGATATGCAATAACTGCTGTAGTGGGGACAAGAGAGATCATGGAGTATGCGCAATCTACATTTATTAGCAGTACTTTTTGGACTGAAAGAATCGGACCGACAGCTGCTTTAAATACTCTCGAGGTAATGAAAAGAACGCAATCATGGGATATTATTTCTGAAAAAGGTTTGATAATTAAGAAAAAATGGGGAGAAATTGCTAACAAAAATCATTTAGATATTGATATATCTGGTATATCCTCATTACCTGTTTTTAATTTTAAATCAGATAATAGACTTGCCTATAAAACATATATCACTCAAGAAATGTTAAAAAAAGGATTCCTTGCATCAACCTCAGTTTATTTATGTACTGAGCATAAGAATGAAATAATTGATGAGTATATATATGAGCTTGATAAAGTATTCATGAAGATAAGAGAATGTGAAGATGGCCTTGATATATTGGAATTATTAGAGGGACCAATCTGTCATAATGGCTTTTCAAGGTTAAATTAATGAAAAAATCTATACTGGTTATTGTCGCACATCCCGATGATGAGACAATTGGTTGTGGTGGCACAATACTTAAACATATTGATGAAGGCGATATCGTAAATATAATTACATTAACAGACGGAGTTAGCTCTCGCTCTTCGGTGAATTCAGAAGATGTAAATTAAGAAATAAAGCAGCAATTAATGCAATTAAACTACTTGGAGCGAGTTGGGTCGGGGCAGTAAACTTTGCGGATAATAATATGGATAGTATTCCTATCCTTGAAATAATAAATTTTATAGAATCATTTAAAGAAAATTTTTATCCAGATATCATCTACACACATTCCCCAAGTGATCTTAACGTTGACCACACCGTAGCAGCTCAGGCTACGCTCAATGCATTTAGGCCAGAGCCAAAAGAATTGTATTCTGAAATTAGATTTTTTGAGATTGCTTCTTCAACAGATTTTGCAATAAAACAACTGAATGATAGATTTGAACCAAACCTTTTTATAAATATTCAGAATTTCATGAGTAAAAAAAATTAAAGCATTAAAATGTTATGACTTTGAGACTCATATCTCTAAATTTAAACTACAATATTACTCCTTTGATTAGTTAGGTATACTAAATTTCATGAGAAAAAACTTTAATTTAAGAGAAATTACACAAAGTGATTGGAAAGTTTTATTAGAGTGGAGAAATAATAAAAACACTCGTCAGAACTCTTTTAATTCCGATTTGATTTCAGCAAGTGAACACAAAGAATTTATAAAGAATACGATAACCAATACCAACAGAACACAATTCATCCTAGAATATAATGAGATTCCAGTCGGAACTATCAGAGAAGATAAGCTGGGAAAAGATGAGTTCGAACTCTCTTATACAATTAGTCCGGTGTATAGAGGGAAGAAAATCGGTCAGATAATGATGAGTCTATATCTAATTGAACGAGGTGGGTCTTTTTTGTGTGAGGTTAAGGAGGAAAATGTCCCTTCGATAAAAATGATTGAAAAATTGGGATTTAAGTTCTTTAAAAACGAAAA
>CAYVIG010000008.1:0-26535 GCA_964451445.1 uncultured Dehalococcoidia bacterium | reverse complement strand
CCCACATTTTCGCCTCGACAGATCAAGACGCCTTTTTTGCATTAGGTTATGTTCAGCCAGGTTATGTAATGGTATATTTGTGAGCATGCTAGAGCGAGAATTGAATCAAAAACTCCTTTCTGACCGCAAGGAATTATTTGCCAGCCTGCGTCGGAAGATTCGGTCGATTTCCGTCGTGAGGGCCATGGAGCGTGTACCCCGTGAGGTGTTCGTTCCCGAGGATGAAAGATTCAAGTCTTATCTAAACATGCCGTTGCCCATCGGTGGGGGCCAGACTATCTCTCAACCGTACATTGTCGCACTGATAACTGAGGCTTTACAGCTCCTGCCAGGCGACCGGGTACTGGAGGTCGGCGGCGGCTCTGGTTATCAAACTGCGATATTGGCTGAGCTAGTGCCCAAGGGTAGCGTAGTGACCGTCGAGTTGATCCGCAGCCTGGCGCAACGGTCACGCGAGACCCTCGATGAGTTGGGTTATAAGAATATCATCGTCGAAGATGCGGCTGAAGAGCTTGGTTGTGCCTGGCGGGGGCCGTATGACGCCATAGTCGTCTCGGCCGCAGCGCCCAGCCTGATTCCCTCGTTGGCCGACCAGCTTGCCGTCGGAGGCCGGATGGTGGTGCCAGTTGGCAGTCTGGACCGGCAAGAGCTGATTGTCGTCCTACGCACCAGTGAAGGCGTTTCGATCAAGATGCTGGGATCATGCTGCTTCGTTCCGTTGATCGGGCATGAAGCTTTTCCTGCTTCCCCTTAAGTACCCAGAGACGTCTATTAACGAGGTATTTGACCCATTCTATGCATGATTTCGCGCCGTCAATATAGGCAATGAATCATGATGAACCTCACCCCAGAATTCTCCGAATCGTTGGATCGGGCTGCGGGCCTTATCCTGCAATCGAAACACGTGGTCATGATGGCCGGAGCCGGTCTTTCTGTTGAGAGTGGGATCCCGCCATTCCGCGGGCCGGGCGGACTCTGGACCAAGTATGGTGAACCGACCAACCTTTCCTACCGCGAATTTCTACAAGACCCAGAAGGATGGTGGGAGGAGCGCTTCCGCAACGAAGACCAACCCGGCGACCCGGCCTACGAGATGAAAGTCGCCGTGGACCAGGCCCAGCCCAACCCGGGCCACCGCGTCATCGTTGAGATGGAACAGCTGGGGTTTTTGCAGTGCGTTGTCACCCAAAATGTAGACAATCTCCACCGTGTGGCCGGCAGTCAAAACATGCTGGAGATACACGGCAACCGCACGTTTTTGCGTTGTATCGAGTGCGGAGACCGCCAACCAAGGGATGGTTATCACTTCGACAGTCTTCCGCCCAGATGCACCAACTGTAGCGGCATCATAAAGATGGACACGGTCATGTTTGGAGAACCTATCCCGGAAGATGTGATGCTTGCCTGTCGTCAGCAGGCTGAGAACTGCGATCTGATGCTGTTGGTGGGCACTTCTGGAACCGTCAATCCAGCGGCGCAACTCCCTATAATCGCCAAGGAACTGGGCGCATCACTGATCGAGATCAACCCCGATGAGACGTCGCTCACGCCTTGGTGTGATGCCATCCTGAACGGTCCGTCTGGAGAGATACTCCCTCTTCTGCTAAAAAGACTGCAAAATGGCGGGGCTGTCGAGCCTGGCAACTGAGCCAAAATGTTATAATTCCGGCGCTGTAACGTGAGATCTCCTCCCTCATTTCCAGGCTTGTAACGGACGGAATTGCCCAAACTACTGGAGTCCAATTTGATGGAACCGATACTGGCCCGCTTTGGATTGGGCGACCCCGAGTGGTTGGACCCGGCCACTGCTGGCGTTATCGTATTGATTTCCATCGTGGTGGCTTTCTTACTCCACAGGGCCATAATCCCCCTCACTCTGCGGCTGACCAATTGGACACCCACAGATCTGGATTCACGTCTGGTTAAGTCGCTCCGGTGGCCCCTCACCCTGGGCATCCTGGCGTTGGGCGCCTACCTGGCCGTGACCATCTCATTCGAACTGACCTCCGCTGGGCGAAACAGGGCCGACGACATCGCCAAAGGTCTGGGCGTGGTTGTCGGCATCGCTGTGGTGGTTGGCCTGCTCTCCGCTGCAATCGACTGGTATCTGGCATCCCTGTCCACTCGCGCCAACCATGTGGTTGACCTGCGCCTGTTTCCCCTGATCAGGCGTGTGGGCGGTGTGCTCATCTATGGCATCGGCGCGCTACTGGTCATGGACGTGATGGATATCAATATCAGCCCGTTAATCGCCGGTCTTGGCTTGGGCGGTTTGGCCGTCGCCCTGGCCATCCAGCCGACCCTGGCCAACCTGTTCGCAGGCACCTATGTGATGACCGAGGGTGTGATTGCCACCGGGGACTACATTGAGCTGGAAAGCGGCATGGCTGGCTACGTGGTGGAGGTTGGCTGGCGCAGTACCCGCATCCGCACCTGGGGCAACAACCTGGTCGTGGTGCCAAACGCGCGATTTGCCGAGACCATCATCACCAACTACCAGCAGCCGGCTCCGGCGGTGAACGTTTACGTCACTTGCGGCGTCAGCTATGACAGCGACCTGGACCATGTGGAGGAGATTTGCCGTGAGGTGATGGACGACCTTGTGCAGAATGACCGCAACGCTATCAAGTCCTACGGTTCCTGGTTCGCTTTTGATGCCTTTGGGGAGTCCAACGTGGACTTCTGGCTGTTCATGCAAGCGCGTGACCGCATCGCCAGTTTTAACCTGCAGTCAGCGTTGATCAAGAACCTGCACCGTGAATTCCAGTTAGAGAACATTGTCATCAACTACCCTGTACGCACCCTGCAATTCCCGGATGGTTTCACTCCCGAGACGGCCGGAGCCACCCAAACCTCCGCCGTTCCGCGACCAACCCCAGCCTCAAGATCCACTCGCTTGCGCCGTCAGTCTCATATTTCCGAGGAAGAAGGCCCCGACATCGACGGCGTTCCCCCCGGCGGCGGGGAAAGCCCCATGGGCACCCCCGACGGCCCGGGCGGCCTCGGCTAGGGCGAGCCCTATTTACGACAGTGATTTTAGGGCAATCAAGTTTCTAGGCACTTCCGAGCTTGCCCGTGCCACGACCAGTCGCTATAATCTCCAGATGGCTTTTGGCCATGACCCACATTGTGGGCCTGTAGCTCAGGCGGCTAGAGCGCGGTCCTGATAAGACCGAGGTCGTTGGTTCGAGTCCATCCAGGCCCACCATTCCGTAATATAGATTGCCCCTGCCACTCGTGGCTGGGGCAATCTAATATCCAAGACTGGGGTCGACGTGTGAGGGAAGATGGGTTTGAAACTTTGTGTCTTGTTACTTATGGGGTCTATTGCAGCGTTGATTGCCGCCTGTGGAGGGGATGACCCCACACCTGTCTCTCCTACTCCAACCCCCCTCTCCATCCAGGTAAGACCCACCGCCGTGCCGCCGACCATCTTTGTCCCTGGCTACTCGGTATCCGGTGATGTGTTGGATAGCAGCACGAGCTTCCTTCTCGGCGGCACACTTACTCTGGAGCCTACGGGACAGACCGCCATCACCGACCTTATGTTCGGCGAGTATGAGTTTACAGACGTAAAGGACGGCGAATATATCGTGACCGTCACCCCCGCTTGTGTCGCCTACGGCTGCTATAAACCTAGAGAGTTGATAGTTGACGGCAGTGATGTCATCGAGTTTCATTTCGCGCCGTTTGTCGCGTCTTTGCTGCGGGGAGGCCCCTCTGCGGCACGCAGCATCGATGCCACCAGTAGTCGGGTATTGGCATTGGATGAGATTGAGTTAGCGGCAACTAGTGTCCTTCTGATCGGTCCTAATGACATGGAGCCTGGAGGTTATTCTCGTATCACTGTTGCGGGCCCGGCGTGCCTACGATGCGCCGACCTTCTGGAGGTTGTCGCGCCCACAAAGTGGTCGGTTAGCCCTTCGATCGGGGCCAGTATCGATTCTGCAACCGGCACACTGAGCATGAGTGGCACCGCGTCAGTGGGGTCCATCTACACCGTGACTGCTGACCTGGGTGCGTTTGCAGTCACCAAAGAGATCAGCGTCTACTCGGCAGAGGAAAACCCGTTGGTCGGAGTCTGGACCGAGCAGGACACCGGGAATGTCGGTACTCTGTTGCTGACCTCCGGAGGCGAATTCGCGGCGACCATCAACCCATACGGTAGTTACCAGGATTACTGGGGCGATTACACGTTCGATTCGGACACGGGTGCGCTTGAGCTGATAGCCCAGGGCTGGAACCAGGTGGCTCCAGGCGTGGATGGCATTGGCAAATTTTCCATCGACGCCAAAGGCCAGCTATCCCTCAGCGATATCTGTCTTGGCAGATGGGATCAGCCCACTCAGTCGTTGGTCGACAACTGCGAGCATAAATTCATCAAGCAGTCTTCTTAACGTGACCGATACTCGTTTGCAAACGACCAACGTTGTTCGGATCGCATCTTAATACGGTAAGGTTTTGTATCGCTTGTTATCAGGACACGGACCAAGGCTGCCGCGTATCCTGTTTGTAACTTGTCCGGGTGGGCGAACTCTCTACCGAGGCATGTTCTTTTCCACCCATTCCAGCTCTTCTTCGGCAGTGTCGAAATATTCGAATCGGTGGAACAACTTGGTCGGGCCTCGTGAGACTCGTAGCTCTTGCCTCCTGGTCTCTGTGGCTCGCTGATCGACCACCAGAGTATCGGGATTGATGGCCACCCCATAGGACTCTTTGGCGGCTTCAACGCTTACGAAGCCGTCTAGCACATCGTTGAGGACCTGGTCTGGTTCCCTTTCCGACGGGTCGCCCCAACCGCCACCACCGGCGGTGTAGACCCGCACCAGGTCACCCTTCTTCCAGAAGTTGTCGTCGGAGAAGGGACGTATCTCTTTCTCCTGTGGGGTGCCGGGGTTGAGCACCCCCCTGGCCGTGCCTCCGCCCATCCCGCCGTTAACACCCCAGGTTGGGAAGAGGTTGTTCTCCACGCGTAGTCCAAAGGTCCCCTCGTCGGCCAGGATACGGACGTCGCGGATGATGCCGCACCCGCCCCGCAACTTGCCTGGGCCGCCTGAATCTATGGCGATGGCATAACGCTCCATGCGCAGGGGATACTCCATCTCCATGAACTCCCCTGGGTAGTTCTCGTTGTGACGGCTGTAGATCGCATCCAGTCCGTCGGCGAAGGGCCTGGCTCCGTGGCCAACGGCGATGCCATCGGTGCAGAGCAGCCAGTTGTTGGTGTCCGATTCCTTCATCCGCCAGTAGGCAATCACATAGACCGCCGAGCCGGCCATTACCTTGCCGTCGGTGGCCTTGGCCAGCAGTGCCCTAACGGAACTCTTCAGCTTGGTGAAGGTATGTGCCCGACAACCCAGGGCGGCTGGCCAGTTTGGCTGGAGGATGCTGCCCTGCCGCAGTTGGACGTCGTCGATGGCTGCCACCAGGCCGTGGTTGGAGAGCAGGGACGTGTCATATTGGTGGAAATACTGGCCAAAGTAGGCGGCCAAAGCACCGTCGCTGGCTAGGAAGTTGATGGAGCCATCGGCCTGGTCATCGCTGGCCGTGGCGTCCAGTGTGATCTCATCGCCTTTCCGAGTCAGCTCCACGTGGTAGGAGTACCACCGGTCTCTGACACCGGAGTGGTCCATGAAATCCCTGACGCTGAAACTGCCCTGGGGAATGATCTCCCGTGACTTCTCCCGCACCATCTTTGCCGTGTCTGCTTGGTCCGCGTCCAGGGCGGCCAAGGTGGTCTCCTTGCCGAAGCGAGTGAACATTTCCAGCAGGCGTTCCTGAGCTCGACTGGCGGCGGCCATCAAGGCCCTGGTGTCGCCTTCCAACAGTTCGGGATAGCGAGAGTTCCTGAGGATAACCCGGTAGGCCTCGTCGTTGAGTGTGCCCTGGTCGATTATCTTTATGGGCGGCACCAAGGTGCCGTCGTGGAAGATCTCCGTGTTGGCGGGTCCGATGCTGCCGGGACGAGAGCCGCCAAGGTCCCAGAAGTGGGCGAAGGAATGGCAATAGGCCACCGGCTCTCCCTCAAAGAACACCGGGGCCAGGAACGTCATATCCGGCGTATGTGTGACGCTGCCTTTGGACATGTATGGGTCGTTGTACCAATACAGGTCCCCTGGAGACATCTTTCCGGCGGGATAGAAATCCCAGACGCAGCCGACCATATCGCTGCCCATGGCGTCACCAAAGAGTTCGTGGCCGTTCCGGTCCAGGAAATTGACTTGGTAGTCCTTCTTCTCGCGGATGAAGGCCGACATTGCGGTGCGCTCGATGAGCAGTTCACACTCCAGCCGGGCCGCCCGCAGGGAGCCCCTGATCAGCTGTCTTGTTACCGGGTCCACACCGTGGTCTTGGTTGGTACTCGTCATGAGTTGTTGATCCTAAAATAGATTACTTGTCTGGGCTCATGATGCAGTTGCCGTATCGGTCGATCTCTCCGGCCCAGCCGGGATTTATCAGGACAGTGGAGTCCATTCCTTCCAGGATGGCCGGGCCGTTGAGCTTGGAGCCTGGGGCAAGCCGGTCTCGGTCGTATATGTTGCAGTCGACAAAGCCGCCAGACTCGTCAAAGAAAACCTGTCTCTGGCTAGCGATTGCGTCTTCCGGAGCGCCCAGGTTGTTGGGGAGTCTTGGCATGTCCACCGAACCGGCGTCACCGGAAGCGGTCATCCGCAGGGTCACAATCTCCACAGGCTGATCCAGGGCAAACCCGTAGAGCTGCTCGTGACGACCGTGGAATCCCTTGATCACACTCTTTATGGTGTCGCGAGTAACTTTGTCGGAGCCAAATTCCACAGTTACTTCCGAGCCTTGGTGCTCATAACGGACATCAGCCCAGCGGGAGAACACGTGGGCCTCAGCCGGTACACCCTCTTCAGTCAACCAAGCGCGGCCCTCTGCTTCCATCTCGGAGTAGACTTGTTCCATGCCCTCAGGGTCGTAATCAGGCGGCGTTTGCAGCGAGGTACGGGCGTAGTCGTTCTTTAGTTTCGCCACTAATAACCCGTAGGCAGATGCGATACCCGGGTGCAGCGGTGCGACGACTTTGTTGATACCCAGCAGGTTGGCCACATCGATGGAGTGCATCGGGCCAGCTCCGCCATAGGCCACCAAAGCGAATTCCCGCGGGTCATGGCCGCGCTCCACACTGACGTTGCGTATGGCGCCAACCATGGTGTTGTTGGCGATGCTTAAGATGCCGCTTGCTGCGGCGTGCAGGTCCATACTCAATGGACCAGCGATCTTCTCCTGAATGACTCGGGCCGAGGCATCGGCGTCCAGGGGCAGCGACCCTCCGGCGATCTCGGTATTGATCCGGCCCAAGACCATGTTGGCGTCGGTCACTGTTGGTGCGGTGCCGCCCTTGGAGTAACACACCGGCCCAGGCACGGAACCGGCACTGGCGGGGCCAACTGTCAGGCTGCCGTAGGGTGAGACGTTGGCGATGCTTCCGCCGCCGCACCCGATGGTGGCGATGTCCAGCATGGGCAACTGGATGGGCCAGGTGCCCAAACGCCCGGCCAGGTTGAGGGTGGGATTGCCATCTCTGAGCAAGGCGACGTCGGTGCTAGTGCCGCCCATATCGAAAGAAATGGAGTTGGCCACTCCGGTGTTCTCGGCGATCTGCAAGGTTGCCATGACCCCGGCGGCCGGGCCAGATAGGGCGGTGTGAACCGGCTGCCGCATAGCGATTTCTGCGCCGATCATGCCGCCGTTGGATTTCATTATAGAGAATGGCGAATCGACCGAGTCAGCCCTTAGGGAGTTTTCCAAGTTGCCGATGTAGCTGCTGACCCGAGGCATGACGTAGGCGTTCAGCACCGTGGTCATGGTGCGTTCGTACTCCCGGAAAACGGCCAATACCTCCGATGACACCGAGACCTGGGCGCTGGGGTATTCCTCCAGTATCAAATCTCGTGCCCGGTTCTCGTTGCTCGAATTCGAATACGAATGCAGGAATGAAACGGCGATGGATGTGATCTCGTCCTCCCGAAACTTGCGTGCGGCGGCGCGCACGGCAGCTTCATCCAGGGGTGTGATTATCTCTCCGCCGAAACTGGCTCGCTCTGGCACCTCGACTATGTCCCGCGGGCGTATCGGTCGCTCCGGTTTGACCCAGGATTGCGGGTTTACCTGCCTGGGCGTGCCGTGACGGCCGATCTCCAGCACAAACTTGAACCCGTCTGATACCACCAGACCCACCTGAGAGCCTTTATTCTCCAGGATGGCGTTGGTGGCTATGGTAGTGCCGTGGAAAACATGCTTGACCTGGGATGCTTCCACCGAGTTCGCTGCGAGTACTTCGCGCAGGCCGTTCAGGAATCCGGTGCTGGGGTCGTCGGGCGTGGATGGCGTCTTGTGGACCATCTGCTTGTTGGTGGTCAGGTTGCAGAGAACTATGTCGGTGAAAGTCCCACCCACGTCAACTGCAACAGAATAGTCGTCCATAGTTGTCTTTTGTTCCTGTGAAATTCGTTGGTGCGACGCCATTCTAGCAAACAGCCAAGGACAAAGCGCGGCTGCCCTGACTTAATTGACACCTCTGCCCCTCGTGACTACACTCCCCAGAATGACATAACCCCGAAAAAGAGAACCGCATATGAAACGATTTGAATACTTGGAAGCCAAGACCGTGCGTCAGGCTATCTCGATGCTGCAACGGTACGGCGAGAACGCCCGCATCGTGGCTGGCAGCACCGATTTCCTGGTGCGCTGGCGTGCCGGGGACTGGAACCCTGACCATGTGATTAACATCCAGCGTGTAGCCGGTCTGGGCCGCATCACCTACAGCGCCCGCAACGGCCTCCGTATCGGAGCGCTGGTGACCGTTAGGACGCTGGAACAGAACCCGGCCGTGCGGCGGCATTATCCGGCTTTGGCGGCGGCTGCTGCGTCCTTCGCCGGAGTTCAGGTGCGCAACCTGGCCACGGTGGGCGGGAACATCTGCAACGCCTCCCCGTCCGGGGAGACCATCCCAGCACTGCTGGTTTTTGGCTCTGAGTGCAAGATCGTCGGTCCCGACGGCGAACGGGTCGTCGCTCTGGACAAATTATTCACGAGGCCAGGCCAAACGGTGCTGCAACCCGGTGAATTGCTAACTGAGATACGAGTTCCCAACCCGGGTCGGAACACCGGCTCTCATTACGTCAAGCACAGCCCACGGGGCGCCATGGACATTGCTACTGTGGGTGTGGCTTCGCTGGTAACCCTTGATGGCAGGCGAGGGCCAAGTTCAGAGGTGCGCATCGCCCTGGGAGCGGTGGCACCGACTCCGGTACGTGCCTACTCAGCCGAAGACTCGCTGCGGGGGAAGTCCATTGACCAGGGCTTGATCGATGCTGCGGCTAAGATCGCCCGCGACGGAGTCCGTCCCATAGACGATATTCGCGGCACTGCAGCTCACCGCCAGGAGATAGTTGGCGTGCTCACTCGCCGCACTCTGGAGCAGGCATTAAACGCTGCAACCACCGGTGCAATGACATTTGAAGAACAACGGAGGCTCACGGTTCAAGCCGCCTTCTAAGCTGCCGACACCGAATGGAGATAACATTGAAGAAGCAACTGCAAATAATAGTAAACGGCGAACTCAAGCAGGCCTTGGTGGAGCCCTACTATTCCCTGCTGGACACCCTGCGGGATGAACTGCATCTGACCGGCACCAAAAAGGGCTGTGATGAAGGCGACTGCGGTGCGTGCACGGTGTTACTGAACGGCAA
Organism: uncultured Dehalococcoidia bacterium; assembly: GCA_964451445.1. GTDB lineage: Bacteria > Chloroflexota > Dehalococcoidia > Lucifugimonadales > UBA3495 > UBA9611. The sequence goes on along the minus strand of CAYVIG010000008.1, from coordinate 16,819 downwards.
ACCCGTCTGTTCCTGCCTGGTACTGGCCCACGCCGCCCACGATGGGGAGGTTACTACCATTGAGGGCTTGACCGACGGCCAGGAACTTCATCCGGTTCAGAAGGCCTTTGTGGAGTGCGGCGGACTCCAGTGCGGCTACTGCACGCCAGGGATCATCCTCTCCACTGTGGGTTTCTTGGAGAGCGGCGAGGAACCTACCGAAGAGAACATCAAACACGCCCTGGGAGGCAACCTCTGCCGCTGCACCGGCTACTCCAAAGTCATTGAATCGGTGTTAGCGGCTGTGAAAGCTACCGGCAAAGGGACGGAGTAAACCTCATGACTCAATTTAGTGCCATCGGCAAGAATTCAATACGTGTGGATGCTCTGGAAAAAGTAACCGGCCGCGCCACCTACGCCGGTGATGTCTATCTACCCGGAATGCTCATGTGCAAGTTGTTGACCAGTACCCGCAGCCACGCTCGCATCGTTAGCATCGATACCTCAGCCGCAGAGGCTCTACCCGGCGTGCGCTGTGTCATCACTGGAAAAGATTACCCCGATCGCTGGTTTGGTTCCGGCGGCCTGAAAGACCGTCGGGTTATGGCTCGGGATGAGGTCTTCTACATCGGCGAGGTCTTGGCCGCGGTGGCCGCAGACGACGAGATGACGGCCCATGAAGCCGTGGGTCTTATCGAGGTGAAGTACGAAGACATCAAGCACGTTGTTGACCCTCTGGAAGCCATCTCAGACGATTCCGTGGACGTACATCCTGACCTGGAAGAGTTTGAAGGATACGGTTTTGCTCTTGGTGGGAACAACTGCACCATGCTTGAGTCCGATCGGGGCGATGTGGACCAGGGTTTCAAAGATTCCGACGTGATTGTCGAGGAAACCTACCACACCCAACCCATCAGTCAGGGGTTCCTAGAACCTATGGCGTGCGTGGCCGATGTTGAAGCCAACGGCCGCCTGGACATATATGCGTCCACACAAGGCCCCTACCAGGTACGTTCCCAACTTGCGTCGGTGCTGGACATGCCCATCGGAAACATCAAGGTCACGGCCATGGAGATGGGCGGTGGTTTTGGCGCTAAACTACGCCTGGCTCTCGAGGGTTTCCCGGCTTTGTTGGCCATCAAGACAGGCAAGCCGGTCAAGCTAGTCTGCACTCGCGAGGAAGCCTTTACCCTGAATGGTCCTCGACTTGAGACGAACATATATCTCAAAACAGGGGTGACCAACGATGGGTGTATCCTGGCTCGAGAAGCCAGGAGCGTATTTGATGTGGGTGCCTACCTTGGCGCTGGCCCCAACGCCGGGGTTGGTCACGGACTGGGCGCTTACAGCATCCCCAACTTCAAACTGCGCTCGTATGCCGTTTACACCAACAAACTTTACGTTGGTTCCTACCGGGCCTCGGGCGTGGCTGACATGACCTTCGCCACCGAGTCCCACACAGATGTGATCGCCCACAAGCTTGGTATGGACCCGTTGGAATTTAGGATCAAGAACGCGCTCAGTGAGGGCGAACCTTCGGTCAACGGCTCGATCATTCCGGCAAACGGACTCATGGACACTATCATTGCGGTCAAAGAACGTATGGGTCTTCCCAAAAAGCCGGAAGAAGGCCGTGGCATCGGCATCGCAATCGGCGAATGGCGGAGCGGCAGCGGACCGTCTACCGCAAGTATCAGTGTCAATGAAGACGGCACGGTGAGCCTTCTTACAGGCTCGGTGGACATCTCGGGCAGCGATACGTCCCTCGCCCAGATCGCCGCCGAAGCCCTAGGGCTGCAACTGGAGCAGGTAGTGGTCGTCAAGCGGAATACCGACATGGCCCCGTTCACCGGCCCCAGCGGGGGGAGCAGGATCGTCTACAGCCAGGGTCGCGCAGTGCAGAACGCTGCTGAGAATACCAAAGCCAAGCTTCTTGACCTGGCTGCCGACCGGTTCGGGGTGCCCGCAGATGCTCTGGAGTGTTCCGGTGGCGCAATCTACGTGCAGGATAACCCTCCGCAGTCGGTAGACCTGGGACAACTGGCTCGGATGAGCCTTAGTTCCAGGGGTGGCCCAATCATCGGGACGGCCTCGCTCTCCAGCCTGCCCTATGCCCCAGTGTTCAACGCCCAGGTAGCGGAAGTGATTGTCGATAAGGAGACTGGTCAGGTGAAGGTGACTCGGTTCGTGCAGGCGCAGGACGTCGGCAAGGCCATCAACCCCATGGGCGTGGAAGGGCAGCTGGAAGGGGGCGCTGTGCAAGGGATCGGTCGTGCCCTCAGCGAGGAGATAAAGTTCGACAAGGAGACCGGACAGGTCAGGAACTCGTCACTGGCAACCTACCTGATGCCGCTTTCCGTCGACCTACCGGAGATCGAGAATATCCTGGTGGAAGTGCCCAGCGCTGACGGACCCTTTGGCGCCAGAGCCGTTGCCGAATCTCCGGGCTTCGGCCCACCGGCGGCCATAGCCAACGCCATCTTTGATGCGGTGGGGGTCAGAATCAAGACTCTGCCCCTGTCGGCAGAGAGGGTCCTGGCCGCGATCCAGGGCCGTGACACCGACGAGTACGAGGTGGACGCGGAGGCGCTCAGGAAATCTGAAATGTCCTGAGGTTACAGCTCCCACAATAACTCTCCCCCTGCGAGGGTGGGTGATAATCAGTCAGCTTGGAAATTGCTACAGGCTCCGGGATTTGTTCCGTGTGCCAGGCTGCGGATTGGAAGACTATTTGTCGCTTCTCTCCTTAGGATGACAGACCCAGGGAAGGCATCTTTTTTCTGAATAAGGATTGTTGGTCTTAGAAGCAGATGCAGGTGACGGCGTTGGTTACGCCGTTGATGGGGCGAATCTTGTTCTTTAAGATAGCTGTGACGTCCTCCCGGGTGTCGGCTTCTAGGTCCACAACAAAGTCGTAGGGGCCCAAGACCTCACGTACAACTGCGCCCGGAATAGCTCCCAGTTTTTTGACCATTTCCTCAATGGTTAACACCAGAGAAACGGCCTCGGAAAGGCCAAGCAGACAGGCCATATGGCCTGCATTTATAGCAGAGCTTGTCTGTTTCGCTGGATGTGGCTATGCTAGCGGCAAATTACAGAGGGATATGATTCAATGATCCCCCGATGGCCGTCTAAACGAACTAAAAAGTCGAAACAAGAGGAAGATTGTCATGGCCAACATTATCTCTGCCACGGATTTGAACGGACTGCTGAAGGGCAAGACTAAGTTTGCGTTGATAGATGTTCGGGAAGCCGGAGAATACAACAGCTCTCACATTGCGGATTCCAGCTTGATCCCCCGCAAGGAACTGGAGTTCAGGATGGAACTCTCAGTGCCGGTTAAGAGCGAGAGCATCATACTGTGCGACGACGACGGCCGCCGTGCCGCCCTGGCCGCCGTCACGCTGGAGCAGGCGGGGTTTACGAATGTGTCCGTGCTGGACCGGGGCATCAACCAATGGACCACCGAGGGCTTCCCCACCGAGTGGGGCAGCAATGTCATCAGCAAAGATTTTGGGGAGCGAATGGAGGTTGAGCACCACGTCCCCGAGATCGAGGCCACAGAACTGCACGCCCGAATCGAACGGGGAGACAAACTGGTTATCCTCGACACCCGCACCCCGGAAGAGTACCAGCGTTTCTGCATACCCGGAGGGCGCAGTGTTCCCGGTGGAGAGTTGGCGCTACGAGTCACGGATATCACCAAAGATCTGGACCCGGATACTACGGTTATAGTGAACTGCGCCGGCCGCACCCGCAGCGTGATTGGCACCAGGGTCCTGCAGCGGATGGGCATGACCAACATCTTTGGTCTGAAGAACGGGACCTCGGGGTGGCTGCTGGCCGGTTACGAACTGGAGACCGGCGGCGACCGCCTGGAATTGCCGGAACCGTCGGCTGAGGGACTTGCTGCAGCTGAAGCCTACGCCGATCGCCTGGCAGGGGAGGACGGAGTCCGTTATCTGGATGTGGCCACCGTCCAATCCATGCTGGACGAACGCGAAGAAAAGACCGCCTATTTTGTGGATGTACGTACCACCAAAGAGTACACGTCCGGACACATACCCGGCTTCCGCTGGTTCCCCGGCGGGCAGGTGGTGCAGCGGTCCGACGATGTTTTGGTGGTCAAGAACTGTCCGGTGATCTTTGCCTGTGACGGCAAGGCGCGGGCTACCTTTATCGCCTCCTGGTACCGTCAGTTCGGATTTGAGGAGGTCTACGCTGTTGATGGCGGAACTACCGCCTGGACTGCCAGCGGACGTCATTTGGAGTCCGGATCCGGTGACCCGGATCCCATGGGTCTGGAAGAGGCCCGCGATCAAGTGAAGATGCTCACACCCCAGGAGCTGGACGCAGCCAATCCAGCGTCTATTATCAACGTTGAGGTCAGCACCGATTTCTCCAACGGCCACGTGGCGGGAGCCCGCTGGGTGCCCCGCGGTTCGCTGGAACTGCAAATTGGGGAGGTTGCTCCCGATAAGAGCGCATCGATAGTGCTCACCTGCAACAGCGGACAAAATGCCATCTTCGCCGGTGCATCGCTCAACGCCCTGGGTTACCAGGATGTGTCGGTGTTGGACGGTGGAATGGTTGCTTGGCGCCGGGCCGGCCTGGATGTGGAGCAGGGATTGTCCGGAGTTATGCGACCGCCGACGGACGTGGTGCCGTCTGGTCCGGAGCGAAACTTCGCCGATATGATGCACTATCTCCGCTGGGAGACAGCTCTGGGCGACAAGTACGCCGCGGATTAACCTCGATACGACGTAAGTGCTAATCAATAGCCCTGGCTGACTCAGCCAGGGCTATTTTGCATATTGGATTGGACCGAGGTTGGTCTAGCCTGCCGGACGGTCTATTGTTGGGCTGCCGAAGGATGCCGGAGACGGTTGGAAAACCCAGACCTCCTTCTGGGACGGCAGGTCTGAGGCATAGAAGGTGGCAGTCTCGCCTTTGAGACGTTTGACGCGGGGTTGAGTTGCCAGCCAACTATCCGGTGGCTCCAGACCGGTGTCATCAGCCATCAGACCTGGTATCTGATAATGCATGGGAATCACCACCCTGGGTTCCAATCGCTCCACCAAGGCGTCCACTTCCTCAGGCTGTAGCAGGTGGTTTGAGTCGTCTACTGTTATCAGCAGCACGTCAATCTCGCCGACGGCTCGCGTCACGTCCGCCGGCCAGTCGGCCCGGTTATCACCCAAGTGGAGGAAGCTGATATTTCCGGTGTCCAGACGGAACATCACATTGACGAATCCCTGTAGTCCTGACCGGCCCGAATGAATGTCCTGCACTCCTCTGATGGACATATCCATGTTGCTGAACTCCCCGGGCATCCTGATCAAAGATGCGCCTTCCGGCAATCGCTCGGCAGCGTCGTGGTCGAAATGAGCGTGGGTGATCAGACCCAGATCACATTCCACGTCTGGGAACTGCCTGGTGAACCAGTAACGGTCCTCCCTGTTGCGGTAGGGATCAGTTAACACCCGCAGTCCGGCTTCTGTCTGCCACTTGAATGCGGAGTGGCCGTAGTAGGTCAGTGTCAGCGATCCCTCGGAGTTGGAGCCTGGGTTGGTGGACATCTATTCCTCTGCACGGGGCAATTCAATTGAGAGTAATTTTAGCGGAGGCACGGATTCCCTGCCATCGGGAGGATACATTCGTTTGTAAATCGAATTGGTGAGATATACCATTGCAATAATTATAAAAATGAAGATAACCATGCAATGACAACCCATCTGGTTAGAATGAGGAGATTCCCATTTCGGCGTATTGCCGAGGGCGAGCAAAAGACCTGGTCGTGAATGTGGTGCTGCCGTTTATCCACGCGTGGGGAGTGCTGGAGGCCGGTAGTGGCGTTAGCCTTGATGATTCTGAACTTGGTATAGCAGAATCCCTCTGTCGTCGTTATTCGTTGCTGGCAGACAACGAGATGACCCGAGACGTAATTGACTAGCTATTGCCGGTGTTGTGATGGTGTGCCGTTTCCAACGCCCTCCGTCGGCAGGGGTTATCGCATCTGTGAGACGTGTTAAAAGGGGCCTTCTAAACTAGAGGGCCCCTTTGGTGGCTGATTGGTTTCCCTGGGCAGCGGTTAGCTGGGGTCGGCCAGCGGCACCGCTAGGGACGCTCTTGGGGTGTCGCCCAGGCTGCGGGCTATGTGTCCGTGCCCTTCTAGGTCTTCGGCTACCAGGATGTCTCCCGGCTCCATCTGGACCTTGGAACCGTCGGCGCACTCGAATTCGGCGGTGCCCGACAAGTTAACCACGTACTGTCTACGCGGTGCGTTGTGGTAGTCGGAGAAAGACGGGGACGGTCGCAGCCCGAGCGTGATCTCTCCGCTACCCAACCGGTTCACGATGGTGGACATCTCCTCTGCGCTCACGTCTTCGAAATGGGATTCTCCGTCTGGCCCTGAGAATACTCTGATGATTTTCATGATCGACTCCTACGTCAGGTCTGGTTTCGGTTGATATGATTTCGAGAGACTGGCTAGGCTTCCGCTAGCGGTATGGCCAGAATGAAACGCTGGCCCTTTCCCAGTCCGCGGGCGATATGGCCGTGGCCGGTCAGGTCTTCGGCAACCAGCACGTCTCCTGGGTATAACTGCTTCTTGGTGCCGTCGAGCGTCTCATACTCGGCAGTGCCAAGGAGGTGCAATACGTACTGTCGCCTTGGGGCGGTGTGGTAGTCGGAAAAAGAAGGTGCGTCGCGCTCATTGAGTTGGATTTCTCCTTCACCCAACCGCCCCACGATGGTCTGTAACTCTTCGGGACTCACGTCTTCGAAATGTGATTCGCCATCGTCTCCGGAAAATACTCGGACTATCTGCATCAAAGTGCTCTCCTAAAAATCTCTATTTAGTTTGTTGGCGTCTGGGATACAAGTCACAGATCCCAGAGCTGATTCATGGTAATCCACCTGCTGAAGGCCCAATTTCCGGATTAGCGGGCTAGTCGGCTAGAGGGATGGTACAGGTGATGCCGGGTTCTGATCCGGCGGTCAGGGTCGTATGGCCCTGGCCGGTAGTGTCTTCCACTAGGCGCGCGTCGCCGGGGCCAAACATATGTTTGGAGCCGTCACCCAAGCCAATCTCGATATGGCCCGAGATGCAGATCACATACTGGCGGCGGGGGGCCGGGTGCCAGTCGATGAAACGACCCGCCTCGTTGGCGCTGAATTTCAGGGTGGTGGTCTTGACGGCCTCGGCCAGCTCGGGATGCGTTTCCAAGCTAGTCTCCTCTATGTGGGTCTGGCCGTCGTCTCCGGTGTACATTCGGTAAATGCCCATGTCTTCTCCCCGTCGTGTCGAAAAATCAATATTATCTGAGGGGTATCACTGCGGTGATGGCTGGTTCGTCGCCGGTTACTCTGGTCGTGTGGCCCTTACCTGTGGTGTCCTCCACCAGGCGGGCGTCGCCAGGTACAAAGCGTTTGACTGTGCCGTCTTCCAGACCGACATCAACGGTTCCTGATAGGGAGATGATGTATTGGCGCCTGGGGGCGGGATGCCAGTCAATGAAATGCCCGGTAGCCCACTCACGAAAGAATATGTGTTGGGTGTTGGTCTCTGTCGTCAGTTCTGGATTGGAGGCTAGATCCAACTCGTCAATCTGAGTCTTGTCTTCGCTGTTGGTATATACCCTATAGAGTCCCATTTTGACGTCTCCAGATCAGTTGATATTCCGTCTTCGAGACGAGATTCTTTCCTGTTCGAGGGGCGGAATCGACACACTTTAATCCTTGTAGTGGATTTGGGCAACATCTAATTTGACATACTCAGTAAGCGAAAGCAAAGGGTCAGGCAGAAGGAGACAAGAATACCGGGGCGTAGAGCCAGCCTTCCAGGCATGCGGAGGCAAATTCATTGCCATCGGGATTCGGCACCCCACCCCGCTTTGTGGCTTCGCCAGGGCCGGGTTTGGGCTGCCGGAACTGCGTTTGGTCGGTGGCCCAGAGACAGGCAGCCACCGCAGCGACCACAGAGTCCAGGCAGTTGTCGTTTTCCAGGCATTGGCTTCTGAACTGATCTAAGTTGGCAATGGGAATCCCGGAGTTGGCGGATAGACCACCCAGGATCGTTCCTCGGAGTTCCGACGCCGACCGGCCCTTCTTGTAGCCCTTGAATGGCAGTTCAAAGGCCCGGAGGGCGGCCCCGGGCATGGATTCCAGCAACACGGGGCCGGCTCGACCCTGATCGGGTAACGGCGGCACGCGGCAGCCCGTCTGCCACATGTCGTGCAGCATCTGCATGCCTCGGAAGGTCATGGGCACCATGTTCGGGTTAACCATGTGCAGACAGGAGTAGCACTCGGGGAAATAATGGTCTCCCTTCCGGTAGGGCTCGCCGTGCTGGGCCACGAACCGATCGCGCAGGTCCAGGAAATCGGAGAATTCCATTGCGGCGGCGGCGCGCCACAGGTCTGGCATGGCTTTCGCGCCTGGAAGCCACTCCTCGGCAAAGCTTTCTGGCACCGAAAAAGGGAAATCCAGGGCCGCCACGGTATCACCTGGTGATGAGCCCAACAGCTTGGCTAGGCCTGCTCGGGGCGTGGGTTGGCAGGACTCAAGGGTGAGAACGCCATTTGTGAGCAGGCCCCGTGTTGCCCAAGTGTTCTTGTCGGCCTTGGCCCCGCTGTAGTCCACACCTACGATGGGTATTTGGTCTAGCATGGACGCTCCTCTGAATCTATTGCGGCTATGTTAGAATGGGCCGGAATTTCCGCCTCTGATGCCAGACCGGGTCTGGTAGCCGCGGCCAGAACCACCAAGTTTGAAACTTTGAGACTAGAAAGGGTGTAATTATGGACTTTACCACGAGAAGAGAAAGATACCGGGGTATATTGGCCGGCGACAAATGCGTTTACCCCGGCTCGGTGTTCGACCCCATCTCGGCACGCATCGCTGAAGACATTGGCTTTGAAGTCGGTATGTTTGCCGGTTCAATCGCGTCTGGAACCGTTTTGGGTGCACCCGATCTGATAGTTTTGACGCTCACCGAGTTCGCCCAGCAGATCCACCGCATCTGCCGCGCCGGCGATTTAAGCCTGATGGTTGACGCCGACCACGGTTACGGCAATGCCCTGAACGTGATGCGGACCGTGGAGGAACTGGAGACCGCAGGTGTGGCCGCTCTTACCATCGAGGACACTGTCTTGCCCCGGACTTTCGGAGGCGGCGCAGATGCCGTGCTCCCCTTAGACGAGGGTGTGGGCAAGATGAAGGCAGCGCTGGCGGCACGGACAGACCCCAACATGGTGGTCGCCGGACGTACCAGCTCTCTGCGGATCTCTGACCTAGCCGACACCATCGCGAGGGTCAAAGCCTACGAGGCGGCGGGAGTGGATGCGGTGTTCCTGGCTGGCGCATCGACCAAGGCCGAAGTAGAGGCCGTTGCCGCTGAGATGAAAGGCCCACTGCTGCTTGGTGGAACCAGCGGAGAACTGGCCGACAAGGACTACCTGGGTTCCGTAGGGGTGCGTGTTGCCCTCCAGGGCCACCTTCCCTTCGCAGCGGCCATCAAGGCCACCTATGACACCTTGAAGGCCCTACGCGATGGGGTGGCACCCGCCGACCTGCAACCCCAATTGGCTACCTCTACTCAGATGGACCAGTTCACCCGCAAGGCCGACTACACCAAATGGACGACCGATTTCCTGAGTTAATCAACTTGCGGCCAACGTAGGTCAAACAAAAAGTAGCCACCCAATCTTCGGGTGGCTACTTTTTGTTTCGCTTTGAAAGCCGCATGGCCCTCGCCAATTACGGCTTGGTCATGGCTATCAGTCGCTCGCCGTTCTTGTGGCCGAGGTTTGCCTGGATCGCCGGGTCGAACCGGCCGATGAAGGACCGCAGTAAAGGTAGCTTCACCGGAGGCGTTTTGTGGGTTACACTATTGCCACAGACCAGCCTGCTCACAGCTAATCGGCTGGTATCCGGCAACGTTTGTTTCAGGAGTTCAGCCGTGAAGATTGCTTTGAATCACCTTCATTTTCGCAGTGGAGACCCCGACGCCGCCGCCAAATGGTATTGTGATAATTTCGGCGCCGCCATCACTTCCGAACGCCCACTATCCACCACAAAGTCGATTCAGCTTGAGTTGAATGGCGATCACATGATGACCATCTCTGGTTGTGCTGAAGGTGAAGACCCCATCGCTGGGACTACTGAGCCCCGTTACGGTCTGGACCACTTTGGGTTTGAGACGGACGACCTCATGCAGTTGTGCGACGGATTGAAGAAGAACAACGTCAGGTTCAACTGTGAGCCTTGGACCATGCCTTCAGGCACGATGGTTGCGTTCGTAGTTGCGCCGGACGAAGTCTCCGTGGAACTGATTCAACGCCCCAGTGAATAGTCTCTATTTGGAGATAGACCGTTAGTCTGGAGCGATGCCCTCGAAGAAATCGTCGGGTACGGTTTCTGAAGAGGCAACATCCGGGCGGGCACGGATGTAGTATTCTCGTCCCAGTACCCACGCTGCTAGCTCTCGAGGCACCCGGTGGTAAGGCCAGTCCGGCGCCACCTGGGTACGGTGACAGATTATGCAGGCCATCTTGGTCTCAAGTTGGTCTGACACATCCAATACCAAGTGTATATCTTCGGGAGGATTGCCGTGCTCCAGCTGCTCTGGGCTGGGCATCGGAAAGTCTATTCCCTCGTCCCGCAATCTGGTGGCCCATTCCAAGCGGAACCCCTTGGGTCGTGCGCTGTAGAACAACCGTTGGGGCGCATGGGGCTTAAGGCCGTTGGTGAGTTGGTCAGAATAGGCCGTTGGGTCTGAAGCCAGATCAAAAGCCGTAGTGGCGTGTTTGGATATGGCAATATGGTCTGGATGGCCGTATAGTCCGCCCGGCTCAAAGGTGAGCATCACTTGGGGCTTGAACTCCCTGATATCCCGCACCAGCCGCTCCACCACCTCGTCCTCTGGTGCTTGCATGAATGCCTTGGGGTGGTTGTTGGACTCCCAGCCAGCCATGCCCGAGTCCCGGTATTCAAAAATGGCGTTGCTCTCCAACCGTAACGCCCTAACGGCGCAGGCCAGCTCGACCCGCCGCACCTCGCCCAGGGTCTCCTTGGTGGCCGCGCCTTCCTGCCTGATGTCTCCCTCTTCACCCAGGGTCGTGGTGATCAGGCGCACGCATCGGCCCCCCTCCACGTTCTGGGCCAGCACTCCCCCAACGGGAAAAGCCTCGTCGTCGGGATGGGCAAAACAAGCCAAAAGGCGAAGTCCAGGCATTTATCTATTCCTCAAATCTTTTGTAATCAGACGTGTTGTATCAACGGCCAAGACAAGTGGAACCACTCGGCACCGCCAATGTAAACGCAACGTTGTTGCCTAGTAGGCGGTTGCTAGGCCGTCTCCCCTGGGGTCGGCGGCTCCCAAAAGCACCTGCCGATTCTGGTCGATGACGATTAATTGGACCTTTCCGTCGTATTGCCCCTGGTTGCGGCGAACGACCTTGTGGCCTAGCTTTTGCAGACCTTCCACAGTCTTATCCGGCATCTCAGGTTCCACCCTGAGTTCAATTTCGGTCTCGATACTGGCTGGGTCCGTGCCGGGGTAGCTCCACCAGCGGGGGGCGTCTACCGCTGCCTGGGGACCCATGCCAAAGTCCAGCAAGTTGGTGATAATCTGCACACCGGACTGGGGCTGAAAATCACCGCCTGGAGTGCCGCCGACGATATGGCATTTGCCGTCTTTAAGGGTCAGGTAGCAGTTCAGAGTGTGCATGGTGCGCTTCTTGGGGGAGAACTCGTTGGGGTGACCCGCTTCTAGGCTGAAGCCGCGACCGGCACGGTTGTTGAACAGGATGCCAGTGCCACCGGCCATGAACCGGGATCCGAACCCGTGGGACAGACTGTGGACCCAGGAGACAGCGTTGCCGTCGCCGTCGGCCACACAGAAATAGGTGGTGTTCCCGTCGCTTCTACCCGATAGGAGGTCGGGCGATTCGCCCCCAGCCCTTTGGAGGTTGATCTCAGGGCGCCGGCGGTCGGCGTACTCCTTGGAGATGATCTCATCAAGGGGCCACTCCACCACCCGAGGGTCTCCGGCCAGGCGGTTTCGGTCGTCGTAGGCGATCTTCTTGGCCTCAACCATCAGGTGGATGGCCTCAGGATTGTCATATGACTTATCAGACAGGTCGAAACCTTCGATCAGATTCAACATCTCTAGATGCAGGAATCCCTGGGACGGTGGGCGGGTCTGGAAGACCGTCTCGCCCCGGTAGGTCGTGCCGATGGGGTCGTAGGTCTCGGCTTTGTGGTTGGCGAAGTCCTCGGCAGAGAACAGGCCACCAGCATCGTTCAAGGCTGAGATCATCTTTCTGGCCAACTCGCCCTTGTAGAATTCTTCCGCACCGCCCTTGGCGATGCGTTTCAGGGACTCGGCCAGGTCCTTGTTCACCAGCAGGTCACCCTCTCCCGGTGTCTTATCACCAGCCAGAAGGACTTCTTTGGTCGATGGGAAGCCTGACAGTCTTTCTGACGTGTTGGCAAAACTCTGGGCGATCTTGGGTGGCACGGCAAAGCCGTCTTCAGCGTATCCGATGGCAGTGTCCAATAATTGCTCAAAGGGCTTTGTGCAGAATCCGCTGTGCACCTCTTCCCAGGCGGCTACCTCTCCTGGGACGCCTACCGAATGGGGGCCTTCCAAGGGCATCTTGGCAAGACCTTGCTTGCGGTAGTAATCAGCGCTGGTACCGGAGCCGGGTACACCGGCGCTGCTAATGCCCGTCACCTGGCTGTTTTCAGCCTCGTACAGCAGGATGAAGGAATCCCCGCCGATGCCGCACATGGGAACCATGGTTACGGTCTCAGTTGCGGCCACTGCCAGGGCGGCGTCAAAGGCGTTTCCACCTTCCCGCAGCACCTTCAATCCTGCCGCAGCGGATAGGGGTGAGTTGGTGCAAACCATGCCGTTCTTGCCGTAAACAACCTGGCGGGACAATCTTGCAGTAGTCATATCATATAGACTCCCAGTGGCCAAAATCGCTCGGATGGGTAATTCAGGTTTAAAAACCCAGATGCGCTAGCCAGAAGTGTAGGTTGGCATCGCCGCCCAGTCAATTGTGGCCAGAGTGTGTTCACTTGAAAAGTGGCACTGGGAGACCGAAACCCGCCTGAAATAGGGCCGTTTGGCCGTTTGACAGCCCAGAGGGGTGCATCTACAATCCGCCTCGCGGTTGGTTCTCTTTCAGATGTGATGATACGCCATGATTTGTGGCTGATTTGGGGGCTGACACGGCAGAGCAATTAGGTCTTGGTTGCTCTCACGGGCCCATCATCCCAACTCCACCAGAGGTTTGACACAAGAGCCGTGAGCGGATATTCGGCCGGAACCCAAATTTCTAAGCACCTGACCGGTTGACCGAGGCTCTGGCCGACGACAACTGCCTCACCCAAGACCGGTTTGATCAGAAGAAGATTGTTGACGTCTTTAATGCGATGCGAGACCGCCTCCACGAATGGAAACCGGACTTGTTATTGGTCATCGATGACGATCAGGCAAAGAATTATCAACTGGATAATCTCCCTCTCTTCTGTCTCTACAGAGGCAGCGAGGTGGACGGCTACCCGTTCAATAATTTGGGTGGAAGTGGCAACAGCTGGAATGTGGCCGCTGAGACCAAGTTCAGCTTCAGCGGCCCCCAGGAGTTTTCCAGGGACCTGAGAAATGCATTGATTCCCACACTCAACTGGCATTTAGGGTGGCTGCCCTCTGGGGATAGACCAGGTCTGAATTAGAACCAGTTGGTCCGCTGAAATACGGGCTGATCAACCGCAGGAGGAACTATGCACTACGGCCTCGTAATGGAATGTGACTACCGCTTTGGTCACTCCCAGGAAGAGAGCTTCGATGAAGCCTTTGCCATATCAGACCAGGCGGAGAACGGTGGCCTGGATGGAGTATGGCTGGCGGAACGTCATTTCGCCGCTCCCAGCGATCCACTGGATCCCATGGCCGGTGGAATACCCTCCGTGGTGTCTACTCCCTTGATTATCTGTTCAGCCATCGCAGCTCGCACCGAACGCTTGAGGATCGGTGTCGGTGTGAATGTCTTGCCGCTCATCCACCCGGTGAGAATGGCTGAAGAGATAGCTACCCTTGACCACATCAGCCACGGACGGGTCGATTTCGGTATCGGTCGCAGTGGGTTTATGAGGGCTTACCAGGGGTATGACATCCCCTATTCAGAGAGCAGAGAACGATTCCAGGAGAACCTGGAAATTATCCTGGCTGCCTGGAGTAACGAGAAGTTCTCCTACGACGGTAAATACTACACGTTGAACGATGTTTGTGTGATTCCGAAACCGGTTCAAAAACCGTTCCCGCCGCTGAGGATGGCTGCCACCACCAGGGAGACGTTCCCTGCGGTGGGCAAACTGGGCTATCCCATCTTTGTCGGCCTTCGGGGCCTGGACCGGCTAGACTTGGTCGCTCTTCTTGAAACCTACCGGATGGCCTGGAGAGATGCTGGATACGCCGGAAATGGTGACGTCTATCTGCGTATCCCGATCTATGTGGGCGCCTCTCAAGAAAAGGCCTACGCTGAAGCCGAAGAGAGCACCATGCGGTCTTACCGGCGGATGGCTCAGAACTTTGCCCAGTCAGCCTCCAACGCGGGGGCGGTCGCTTCAGAGGACCGGGCGGCACGGGGTGTTGCTCTGGCCTCGGTCACTTATGAAGACCTGATTCGAGACCGGTTGGCCTACGGTAGCCCCGACAGCGTAGTCAGTCAGTTGAAGGGGATTACCGAGGAATTGGGCCTCTCCGGGATCGTGGCTGAGACCAATGTAGGTGGTTTGATACCTCGCGAAAAGGTTGCAGCGTCGATTGATCTCTTCTGCAAAGAGGTAGTGCCAGCGCTTCGCTAGAAGACGGACACGCGGGGCAAAAACATAAGGGGGCGCGGAATTACCGCGTCCCTTGTTAGCTTCTATAGGCGAGGCAAGACGTGGTCGTTGATGGCTACGGCCAGACCGTCGTTTTCCACGGTCGGCACAACGAAATCTGCGGCAGCTCTGACCTCGGGAGGCGCGTTGCCCATGGCCACGCTCAGGCCACAGACTTCCAGCATGGGCAGATCGTTGTAGCTGTCTCCCACGGCGACCATGTTGGCCGGGTTCACGCCTAGGGTCTCACCCACCCGTGATATTCCGGCGGCCTTGTCCACACCTGCCAGGGTGAAATCAACGGCCCAAAGCCCGTTGTAGGGCAGCATGGCTTTCACCACGTACATCTCTTCGTGGCCACTGAAGTGCGTTGCTAGAGAGTCAGCGGTTTCCTCATCCATATCCAAGGCTGAAACGCGAATCAGGTCCCAATTGGGCACATTATCAAAGGTGCTAGCCGTGCCGTTGTCGTGGGTCGCGACAAACGCAGCGCCCATTTGCCTCAGCTTGGTGACCACCAACTCGGCGTTGGCCGGGCCCAAAGGCGCGGTCCAGACTGAGACCTCTCGGACCGGATCCAGGATATTGGCGCCGCCGTCGCAGAGTTGTGGCGTGCTCAGACCCAGTTCCCTGGAGTAATTCAGCGCATCTGCCGGTTCACGGCCTGTGGCAATGAACACGGATATCTTCTTGGATAATTGGATGATCGCATCACGAACGGCGGGGGTTATCTTCTCATCGGGTCCGATTATCGTGCCGTCCAAGTCCAATGCAGCGGCGAGAATCGAAGAGTATTTGCTAGTTGAATTGGTGGCCATTGAGTCCTTACGTTGCCAAGTTTCGGTTCCATAATTCTACATGACAAAGACGTGTAAACGATGGGAAGTCAAAAGTGATTAATCTGACAAGGCAATTAAAAAGGCCCCCGGAGAATCCGGGGGCCTTTTATCAGCTTATGAAACTGCCGATTAGCTGAAGATCAGCTCGGTGTTCTTGCGTTCTGGGCTGCGCATCAAGGCCAGACCCTCTTCGGGGGTGGCGGTGGCGTTGCAATAAAGCTCGATGCCATTGCCTTCCGGATCCTTGATGTAGATGCTCTTGGTCATTCCGTGGTCGGTGGTCCGAATTTCGGCAGTGTCAAAGTGATCTTGCAGCTTGTGCCAGTACTCGGTCAGCTCTTCGAAATCTGCGACCTCGATGGCCATGTGATTCAGTCCAACATCTCCGTCGGCGGTGTCGGCGGCTCCCTCGGGGGCCTGGAAGATGGCCAGGTCGTGGTGCATTTCGCCTGCAGTGAGGAAAGTTCCGAACCCAGGGCGCTCAAGCGCGATGTCGAATCCGATAACGTCGGTGTAGAACTTGGTGGCTGCGCTCAGGTCTTTGGCATTGATGACCAGATGGCCGATTCTTGTGGGTTTAGGCATATCAGTTCTCCTCTTTCTCCAATTTCCATAGAGGTACTATGAATGTGGTTCTGTGGTTGATCCCCTCAGGATATTGATAATTTACGTTCGGAATACTATACCGTTTCAGGGGCAAAAATCCAAGAGGCAAAATGCGCGAACCGTACACGCTTAGCCCTCCCGTTCCAGGAAGTGCTGCACCCGATCGATGGCTTTTGTCTTGTCGTAGCCCTGGTAGAGCAGCATGGTATTTCGCACCGGGTCTCCGCCGAAGAAGCGTTCGTACAACACCTGGCGACCGCCAAAAGCGCTGCAAGCCACGTCCCAGGCCAAGTGGAACAAGCGCACCCGGTCGCGTGCGCCGGCGGTCCCAGTGGCCAGGTAGTGTTCCAACTCGGGCGCTATGGGACCGTCGAAATCAGACTCTCCCGGCAGGACCATAAGACTGCTTGATCCCAGTAGCTGCACGATCTCGGCCATCCTGGGGTACATGTGATTCGCGTAGATTGCCCTGGCGGCGGATAGCGGTGGGAATGAAGGGC
>CAYVIG010000007.1:16717-28647 GCA_964451445.1 uncultured Dehalococcoidia bacterium | reverse complement strand
AACCAACCCAGCACCTGACGCTCAGGCTCGGCGTACTCGGCCACATCAGGCACCAGCTTTGCTGCCCAGGCTCCTGCGGTGACTACCAACCTTGCAGCGGAGTAGACCCCACGGTCAGTACGGACCGATACATCGTCACCTTGAACCTCCCAACCGAGTACGGTTTCGCCGGTGTGTATCTCTGCTCCGGCTTCTTCCGCAGCCTGGGCATGGCTCACGATGCACATCTCAGGCAACAAGAAACCGCCGTCTGCCTGGTAAACCGACGAAATACCCTCTGGGAACTGATATCCTGGGAACCGTTTGTTCACCTCAGTATCGCTGAGGATCTCGTAGGGGATCTCGTGCAGGTCACAGGACTCGATGGCCCCTTTGTAGAAGGGACTATCCGGTGGGCCAGCCCGAATGGACCCGGTAGTGACTACAAGGGTCTCGTTAACCGTCTTCTCCAGTTCGTGCCATAACTCGTAGGCCCGTTTTACTAAAGGGACGTAGGAAGGATGTTCCTGGAGCGTGTAGCGGATCATCCGGGAGTGGCCATGAGATGACCCCAGTTCATGGGGAATCTGGAACCGCTCCAACCCCAGGACCTTCAGGCCTCGCGTGGCCAGGTGGTAGGCGGTGGCGCTGCCCATTCCGCCGACACCGATAACTATTGCGTCATAACCGGGCATGCTTTTCCTTACTCAACATAAGACAGGAATCTACTGTAAGACTGGCGATAGCTATGAAATCAGGCGTTAATCCCGAGGAATCACCGTGCCTGGAATCTTCATTCTCATGCTGAAGACTGAAGTCCGGGCCGTGAACAGCATCGTCCGGTTATCTGGCCCGCCCCAGGCACAGTTGGCCGGAATCTCCGGCAGCACGATGGTGCCTAGATGTTTGCCAGAGGAATCAAAGACCCAACATCCTTCTGAACCGGTGCAGTAGATGTTGCCCTCTACGTCCACTTTCATCCCGTCAGGCACGCCGTCCTCGGCAGAGAACATGTTGGCGAAGACCCTGTTGTTGTTGAGGCTGCCGTCGGCCGCAACGTCGAAAGCCCGAATCAGCTGGTGTTCGCACAACTGTTTGTTTTCCTTTTCTTCCAGGCAGCGACTGTCCAGGCGTGTGATTGCCACATAGAGAACCTTCTCATCAGGAGAGAATGCCAGCCCGTTGGGGTATTCAGTTTCGGTGGTGCCTACCGACTGACTCCCGTCGGGTTTGATCAGGTGCACACCGCTGTAATCCAGCTCTCGCTCTTCTGCAGTCAGGCGTCCGCCGGGATCAGTGAAATAGATGCTCCCATCGGAACGGCCCACAACGTCGTTAGGCCGGTTGAGCCGCTTGCCGTCGGCGTGGGTGGCGATGGGTGTATAGGTGTCGTCCGATTGGCGACGCATTATCTGGCGATTGTCACTCTCGCAGATCACCATGTTGCCCTGTTTGTCGAAGGTCATCCCGTTGGTGCCGAAGCTGGGGTCGCGGAACGTCTCCAACTGGCCGCTGGTGGACATCTTGTGGATCTTCAGCTTCTGGATATCGACGAATAGCCAATGGCCGTCCGGATGCCAAAGTGGGCCTTCGGTGAAGCCAAAATCACCGGCCAGTTTCTCAGCCGGGGAATCGGTGATGTTGGCTATTTGATCGGACATTGTTCTCTCCCTGATAGATATCTGAATAAATTCAATGCGCGATGGTGATTTTGGCTGGTTACTCGAGGTGGGCTAGATATTGACCTTCAAAGTCCATACCTGCCGTATCGCTGAAGGCGTCCATCAGCCTGCGGGTGATGGTGCCTGGAGCCTTCCCTCCGGCGACGGGTGTGCCGTTGAAAGAAGAGATCGGGCAGATGCATAGACTGGTGGAGGTCAAGAACGCTTCGTCGGCGACGTAGGCATCGTATAAGTCCAGGTCACGCTCTTCCACAGGCATGTCCAGTCCTACTGCCAGGTTCATGGTCACGCCCCTGGTGATGCCCTCCAGCACATATTGCCCTTTGGGAGTGGCCACCGTTCCGTCTTTGACCAAGAATATGTTGCTGCCGCGGCCTTCCGTGAGGTTCCCCGCCTCGTCCAGCAGTACGGACCAGGCGTCTGGGTCACTGGCTGCGGCCTCCAGGTCTCCCAGTATAAGGTTCAGATAGTTGTGGGTCTTGGCGCGAGGGCTCACGAATCTCGGCGGTACCCTGGGCACGGAAGGGGTGAAAATGGCAGCTCCGTCACGATACAAAGAAGCGCGCCTGGCAAACGGAATGGGATGCGTCTCAATCAGGACAGTGGGAGTCATGACGTCGCCAGGCAGAATGGGCTCGATGCCACGGCTGATCCGCTGCATCACCCACATGTCCTGGCCAGGTGGGAGCAGGGTGTAATTGTACTCAACAACCTGGCGTGACCAGTCTTCCATCTCCGATGGTTCCATCCCCACATCAATCCGCAGATAACGGAGCGAGTCGTATAGACGGTGGACATGCTCCGGAAGCCGGAATGGTGTTCCATTGAACGTCCGAGCGGCATCGAAAACGGCGTCACCATAGAGGTAGCCTCGGTCGCGGATAGATATACCGACCTGGGATTCGGGCTTTAATTCTCCGTTGAAGAAGACGATAGGTTCTTGTTGTACCATTTGGGCTAACTCCAGCGGTTCTGATTCTTCTGAACCTTCTGAAAATAACAGTGGTTTATGCCTAAGGTTAACTCTAAGCAGGTAATTACTTCTTAAATGCGTTGGACCCGGTAACCAGAGCTGGGAGTCCGCCCATCAAGAAGGCCACGCCTACGGTTTCCGCAATCTCCTCTTCGGAAGCGCCGGCAGCACGGGCTCGGTTGGCAATGGTTGCCACCCCGCCGTCGTGGCCCAGTAGTGCGTCACAGAGCATGGTCATCAGGGTCTTAGTTTTGTTGGAGAGTGCGCCGTCGGGGAGGATCGATTCTCGCGTGGCGTCTGCTGCTTTCAAAACGTCTGGTGCGCCACTCTTAAGAAGGTCTTGCCAGGATGCAGGCTGAGTCATAAGTAACCTCACATGATGTCATTTGGAATCTGTAGCAACGCCAAATCGGAGTGCGAGGAGAGCCAATTACGGCGTCAAATGAGCACGCATGAAAACAGGGTTTCCAGCATGAGCCGCCATGATAGCACAGCAAATGGGGGTACAGAGCAGTGATGCCTGGTTTAGGCCAATGGGGAATTAGTCTCGAAGGCATAAAAAAGTGGCCGAAGAGGAGGGATCCTCGGCCACGAAGCCATTTTGCCTCTCCCACGCAATATTACGCGGGGATAAAGCCTATGAGAAAGACATATCTATGCGTCAAAGTTCCACCACCCTAGCTTTAGAGGTTAAAACCATTGGTCTATAAAGTTGGAGGAAACCAACCGAACTATAAGCTAGTTAGGAATTTTGCAGACGCTTCTAACTCTACTGCAAGCAGCCACCCTTTACACACAACCCCACACAAACACCCAGGGTGACTGCCACAGGCCAGATTCTGATGGTTGGACGAAAGTCGGCAACCAGTTCTGTAGAACTCAACTGCCGATTAAGCGTCCGTTATCAGCGCAGAAGAAACAGCAAAGGCCGGTGTTAGGCGGCCCCGATGCGGAAAACCTTAGTGCCACATGTCGGGCATACACCCTGAGTGGCGGGCTTCCCATTTTTCATGGTGATCTTTTCTGGGTTCTTGATCTCGCGCTTGCTTCGACACTTCACACAGTATGCTTCCATAAGAAACACCTCCCATCGTTACGGTCTCGTAATTCTAGCTTGGATATCCGACCATGTCAACATATAGTATGCCAGTTTCTTAAATTATGGCAACTGATGAGACTAATTAGCCTCATCTACATGTGGTATGTGGGACATCCAAAAAGCATTAAACCTGACAATCGGTATACTTTCAAGTACATCGTGTTTAGAATATCCACCAGAATGGGAACATTATTAATAGTCCGTCACGGCGAAACAGACTGGAACGCCCAAGGACGGATCCAAGGCCACACTGACATAGGACTCTCGGAAAAAGGTGCTGAACAGGCACGTTCCTTAAGGCAACGCCTGGCTGACCGCCAAATCGATGTTGCCTACACTAGCGACCTGAAACGCACTTCTGAGACCGCGAAACTCGCCCTGGGTGATCGAGACCTGGTTTTGAACCAGACCCCCAGGCTGCGCGAATACCACAAAGGTGTCTTTGAGGGCATGACCCTTGAAGAGATAAAGTTACAATATCCGGCAGAATATCCAAAATACCTTGAAAAAGACCTGAGTTACGCACCCGAAGGCGGGGAAACTACTCGGGACGTAAGCATCCGAATGGCCAGCATCTTTGAAGAGATCAAGACCAAGCACCTGGAAGAGACGGTACTGGTAGTTAGCCACGGTGGCGTGTTGCGGGCGGCGATGGTTTCTCTTTTGGGAATGCCGCTGGAAGGCAACTGGTCGTTCGTATTCGGTAACTGTGGTCTGACCATGGTTGAGACATTTGCCGATAACTCCGTGCTCCGCTTGTTCAATGATACGTCTCACATCACTGGCACAGTGCATCATGGGATGACCGGCTAACTCCATGCCTGGAAAGATTTTAATGGTCCAGGGTACCGCCTCCCATGTAGGCAAGAGCGTTCTGGTATCCGCCCTCTGCCGCATCTTCCGTCAGGACGGGTTCAGCGTCGCACCATTTAAGGCCCAGAATATGTCCAACAACTCGTACGTGACCGCGGACGGCGGAGAGATCGGGCGCGCCCAGGCAGTACAGGCCGATGCTGCTGGTGTCGAAGCCCGAGTAGAGATGAACCCGGTGTTGCTGAAGCCGGAGGCCGACCACATCTCTCAGGTGGTATTAATGGGCCGACCGCTGCTAACTGCTGAAGCTAGAGATTATTTTGGCCTCAAACCCCAACTCTGGGAAGCGGTGCACACGTCACTGGACAGTCTGCGCGAGGACTTTGACATCGTGGTTGTTGAGGGAGCGGGCAGTCCAGCCGAGATCAACCTCAAAAAGAACGAAATCGTGAACATGCGGGTGGCTTTGTATGCCAATGCACCAGTCCTGCTCTGCGGTGATATAGACCGAGGCGGGGTGTTTGCCTCGCTGGTGGGCACGCTGGAGCTGCTTGAGCCTGAAGAACGGGCCATCGTCAAGGGAATGATCATCAACAAGTTCCGCGGCGACCCCACGCTACTCATTGATGGTGTGACCTGGCTTGAAGAGCGCACTGGGATCCCCGTCGCCGGTCTCGTCCACCACTACCGGGATATCCATATCCCTGAAGAGGACTCGGTGGTCCTGGAGGAAGTCTCCAAAGGCACCCAACAGGCGATCTTGGACGTGGCAGTGCTGCAATTGCCGCACATCGCCAATTTTGATGATTTCGACCCCATAGCCCGCCACCCAGGCGTGGAACTTCGCTATGTGGACTCGCCGACCCAATTGGGCCGTCCCGATTTGCTTATCATCCCAGGCACCAAGACCACCATCCCCGACCTGGCCTGGATGAATGAACGTGGGCTGAGTCAGGCGGTGAAAGAACTGCACGCCAGCGGCACCGCCGTGGTTGGTATCTGCGGCGGTTACCAGATGCTGGGCACGAAGATAAGCGATCCGGAACACATAGAGTCCTCAATTGCCGAGTTAGACGGCCTCGGTCTGCTGGACCTGACGACCGTTTTCGAAGGCAGCAAAGAGACCCATCGCATCAAGGGTAAGGTCACCGAGGGTACAGGGTTGCTGGCTGGGGCTAACGGTATGCCCGTGACCGGATATGAGATACACATGGGCCGGAGTGTGGGAGAGGGTTTCGCTCCTCCGTTCCTGGTTGAGGACCGAGCTGACGTTCCGGTCAGCAGGAACGGTGACCTGGAAGGTGCCATCGACGCTTCCGGAAGGGTGCTTGGCACCTATATCCACGGCTTATTCCTCAACCCTGAGTTGAGGAATGCGATTCTCACAGAACTTGCTCGGCGCAAAGGTGTGTCACTTCCGGATGCCACCGTGGGGAGTGATATCGACCTGGAATACGACAAACTGGCAGACTGGGTGCGTTCCAGCATGGATATGGACTTGATCTACCAGATGACCGGCCTAAGTCGAGACTATGACGCGGCCAGAGCTTGATGTCGGCTGACCTGTGTTTGGTCCTGGGTGGCGTTAGATCGGGTAAGAGCGGCTTTGCTGAGAGCAGGGCGGCTTCGTTTGGCCATCTAAACGGCGGTTACGTCCTCTATGTGGCCACCGGAGTGCCTTTTGATGACGAAATGACCGAGCGTATCCAGCGCCACCAACGCTCCAGGCCAGAGTCTTGGACCACATTGGAGGAGCCAGTCAAGCTTGCTGAGAGGATAATCAGGGTGCTCGGAGAGAGTCCCAGTCCCGGAGCGGTAATCATCGACTCCATCGACGTCTGGGTGGGCAACCTGCTTATGGAGAATGAGAACGAATCCAAGCAGGCCATGGAAGAGATCGTGACTGAGGAGACAGATAAACTTCTAGTGCTGACGGCCATGTCAGAACAGTCGTTTGTCTTTGTCAGCAGCGAGGTTGGGATGAGCCTGGTGCCCATGGAGCCTCTGGGACGGCGGTTCCAGGACATCTTGGGAACCGTCAATCAACGAATCGCGGCCACGGCCACAGAGGTACACATGATGGTTGCCGGGATTCCCATCGAGATTAAATCGGGTAGCGCGGAGTAAAACCCTTGGCAACTTCACCGTCAAATGGCAGTTCGCCAATCGGAAACGGTCCTGAGTTGATCGGCAGCGCGACCGTCCGCGCACCCGGAGTCTGCGGTGAGCTTGCCCAAGGCGTCATCGGAGGCAACCACTTCCTGGTGACCTGCCCGGTGGATTTCTACTCCCGAGTCAAAGTCGACCTGTATGCGGGAAAGCACGGCATCGAAGCGCCGGAAGGTTGTGAGAAGACCGGAGCAGCCGTGCGCCGAACCCTGTTGCAATTGAAGAACGCCAAGGTTCGCGCTCGCCTGACCATCAACAACCCCATTCCAAGGGGCAAGGGAATGGCCAGCAGCAGCGCAGATCTCACCGCAGCCATCGCCGCTACGGGTCTGGCCTTGGGCAAAGAATTGACCTCCGAGGAGATTGCCCAAATTGCCCTCTCGATCGAGCCTACAGATGGTGTGATGATCCCAGGTGTAGCCCTTTTTGATCATCGGGCCGGCACACTTCACGAGAGCCTGGGTCCGCCGCCTCCCATAGAGATCGTCGCTATCGATCTGGGCGGCACGGTAGATACCGTGCAGTTCAACATGGTAGACCGCTTCCAACGTTGGCGTGCGGTTGACGAGCAAACCGCCGAGGCTCTACGCCTGCTCCGCCAGGGGATTGCCGAGCAAGACCCGGTACTGGTCGGCCAGGGCGCCAGTATCAGCGCCGATGCCAGCCAGATAGTCCTCTCCAAGCCCCGTTTGCCCGAGGTGAAGGAGTTTGCGGAGTCAGTAGACGCAGTTGGAATAAATGTTGGTCACAGCGGTACCATCATGGGTGTGCTCCTGGACGCGAGAAAGAAACGGGGAGCATCAACCTTCCATAAGGCCAAGGAGGCCTTCCCAGATGCCCAAGAGGTGTATCATTTCCGACTAATGGGTGGCGGTGTCCAGCAGGTAACCACCTGACCCGCCAAATCCCAATCGATACATCTTGATTAAAGGAACAATATGGCAGAGTACAAAGTTGCAGTAATTCCAGGCGATGGCGTGGGCCTTGAGGTCATCGACGAAGGCAGAAAAGCCCTTGAAGCCGTGGCCGGTGTCACCAATGGGCTCAGTTTCCAGTTCGCCGAGTTCCCATGGGGGTCTGAATACTACCGGGAGACCGGAAATCTCATGCCCGAAGACGGTATTGAGACCCTGAAGGGTTTTGACACCATCCTCTTCGGCGCCGTGGGCGACCCCAACATTCCCGACCACATAACCCTGCACGGCCTTCTGCTGCCCATGCGGCGTAGCTTTGACCAGGGTGTCTGCATTCGCCCCGCCTACCTGTATCCAGGAGTGGAATCACCTCTGGCTGGCAAGAAGGCTGGGGATATCGACATGGTGATCTTCCGGGAAAATACTGAAGGTGAATATGCACCAGTCGGTGGTCGCCTCTACCCAGGAACGCCCCACGAGACGGTGGTGCAGACCAACATGTTCACCCGTCGGGGCACGGAACGCATCATCCGTGCTGCCTTTGAATACTGCGACCGGCGGAATAAAAAGAGCGGCAAGAAAGTGACATCAGTGACCAAATCCAATGCTCAGTCGTTTGGAATGGTCTTCTGGGATGAGGTCTTCACCGAGGTTGCAGCCGAATTCCCCCACATAGAGACCGAGTCTCTGCTGGTGGACCGCGCCTGTATGGACTTGGTCCGGTGGCCAGAAGACTTTGATGTCATGGTGGCCTCGAACCTGTTCGCTGATATCCTCTCGGACATATCTGCAGTCGTAACGGGGAGCATGGGTCTGGCACCCAGCGCCAACATCAACCCAGAGCATGAATATCCGTCCCTGTTTGAACCGGTACATGGGGCTGCGTTCGACATCATGGGCAAAGGAATAGCCAATCCCCTGGCAACGGTCTCCGCTGTAGCTATGATGCTTGACCACCTGGGTGAACAGTCAGCAGCGGAACGTGTGGACAAAGCCGTGGCCAAATGCCTGGAACAACGCACAATACTCACGGCAGACCTGGGCGGCACAGCCTCAACTTCGCAGATGGGCGACGAAGCCGCCAAGCTCATACGCGAAGGTTAGTAACCTCTAACCGACCAAGACTGACCCGTAATCACATATTTGGGAGACGAAAGATGCCATACGTAGATAATTCCGGTGTGAAGATCCACTACCACGTGGAGGGAGAAGGCGCTCCCCTGGTTATCCAGCACGGACTCACCAGCAGCCTGGAAAACTGGTACGTCTACGGCTACGTGGAGGCACTCAAGAAGGATTACCGCCTGATTTTGGTCGACGCCCGCGGACACGGCCTGAGTGACAAACCCCACGACCCGGCAGATTACGACTTGGAACTCAGGGTTAGTGATATTTTGGCCGTCATGGACGATGTCGGCGTGGAAAAGGCCCATTACTTGGGTTATTCCATGGGTGGACGCATCGGGTTTGGCCTGGTGAAGCACGCTCTGGGTCGGTTCCATTCATTTGCCATCGGTGGTATGGGCGCACACGTTGCCAATACCGATACTCCTCCCGAGACCAGGATCGGGGTTCTGCGAGAAGGAATCGAAGCCTATGTGGCCAACGCTGAGGCCAATGAAGGCCCCATGGAAGCGGAACGCAAAGAACGGCTCCTCCGGAACGACGCAGAAGCCTTGATTGCGGCCACGCTGGCCCCAATGGGCACGGAGAGTGTGCCAGAAGTGCTGCCTCGCCTGAGCGTGCCGTTTCTGATCTACTGCGGAGACGCCGATGGGTTCTACCCCGCGGCCAAGTCTTCCGCAGAGGCAATCCCTGGTTGCGTGTTTGTGACGCTGCCAGGCCTGAACCACGGAGAGGCGTCTCGGTCCAGTGAGCCGGTTCTGCCCCACCTGACCAAGTTCCTTAAAGAGGCGGTCGGTAAAGTAGCGGCAGGCGCTTAGTCGTGCCGCACACGGTCTTAATAACTAAAAACCAGATGAAGGTGTATTGATTTGGCCATTGGTTGGGGATTCATCGGAACCGGCAACTATCCCAATGCGCGGATAGCGCCTGCGGCGGCGCTGGCGGAAAACACGTCCATAGTCGCGGCTTACAGTAGAGACCAGGAACGTGCGGAGACGTTCGTCAAAACCCACGATGCGCAGGCTGCTTATACGTCGGTGGAGGAATTACTGGCGGATTCCAGGGTCGATGTCGTATTTGTAGCCTCTCCTAACCATCTGCACTCTGAACACACCCACTTGGCTGCGAAAGCAGGCAAACATGTGTTGACTGAGAAGCCGATGGCAACAAACGTCAGTGATGCTGTGGCCATGATCAAAGCCTGCAACGCCGCTGGAGTAAAATTGGGTGTCGGTTTCCAGCTGCGGTTCCACCCCGGTCATATCGAGGCTAGTCGCCTAGTCCGTGAGGGGGCTTTGGGGCAGGTTGCGCTAATTCAGGGACTGATCGGTTCAGGCGTAAGAGGGGAGACTCAGAGGGAAATCCGCTCTGGACTGAGGAGCTGGTGGGAAGCTCCGGAGATGGTGGGCAATGCCATGACTTTCATCGGCTCCGGTGTCCATTGCATGGATGCCATCGAGAACGTATTGGGTCAGACAGTCGTTGAAGTCGCCGCGATAACCGACGGCCAAACGGCGGAAACCCCGCTGGAAAGCCTCGCGACCATGACCTTGCGATTCAGCGGTGGGACAATCGGGACTGTCTGCAGCAGCAGCCGGCTCCCGGACGCTATCAATGACGTGACTGTCTACGGCAGTGACGGCCGGATCATACTGAAAGATGTTTCGAGGCCGATCATGGGAGGCGGTCTGGAGGTGACCAGCGAGACAGTCAACTCTGAAGTTGCTTATGATGCTGACCCGCTGGCGTTGGCGAAATGGCAGATAGAGGGTTTCAATCGAGCCATCTCCCACGATGAAGAAGGGTACGCTACAGGCGCGGATGGACTTAGGTCAGTTCAGATCACCGAAGCCATGATTGAATCGGCCAAAACGGGTCGGACGGTCAAGGTGGAGCCAATCCACGTCAACTAGAGGTTCTGACATTGGATGCCGATTGATTCCTAGGTTGATCCCAGGACTACTCTGACCATGCGCTTTTCTAGCGCCTGGCCGATTTGCTCCACGGGCCTGAGCCGGTCGTGATCGCCGACTGCTCCGATGAATACAACACCCAGCAGACGTCCCACCCGGAAGTCCACCACGGTGGAAGAGATCAGTCCATTGGCTCCGCCCTGCAATATCCTTAAGCCCACAGCTTCGTCAAAGAACCCCTGCGGCTCGAGCCTGGTTGCCGAGACCAACTGGTGACCCTGGCCAACGCTCTGACCGATCTGATCTTCAAAATCTTTCAAGAAGATGTCATGCATCCAGTAGTGGACAGAATCCGGAGAGTCAAACAGGTGAACCACGGAAGCCGCCATGAAGTCGAATCCATCGGACATGGCCATGTTGGAGGTTGGTCCCAACTCTCGCATCGCGCCTGCGACGCGTCCAGCATCTGAAAAACGCTCTGCGGTGGCTCCCTCAAAGCCGTTTTCGGCCAGGGTGGCGTTGTCTAAGGCACCCTCTCTGATCACCTGGTGTCCTTGGAAGAATTCTGGGAACTCGGCCTTCTCCAGGACCATTAGATCCAGGGCATTCTCGCTTACGCTGTAGGTTGCCCTGTCAATCGAGAAACTTGTCAATCCGGTCTCCTGTGTCGTTGGACGCGCCCGTATGGCGAACGCGTTAGGTTTGGAGGGCTAACGAAGCCCTCCAATCATTCTATCTTGGTTGCCGCTGAATCGGCTAACCGCAGACCATGGGGTACACGTGCAGATGGCGCGAAGCCTCGGCAGGTGTCCGGCTCTTGGACCAGTTATCACCGCCGTCAGCGCTACTGTAGACCTCACCGCTGTAGGCTGCACAGTAGATGTGGTCTGGAGCGGCGGGGTCGATGGCGATTGCCATCATCCGACCGGGCACGGTCTCGCCCAAGTCCAGGCGTTCGTAGGTCTCGCCTGCGTCGCGACTGCGGAACAAAGCGCCTTCCTGGACAGTGTCTGCAGGAGCGGCCCCGCCACCGGCTCCGGCGGCCAGGTAGATGGTCTTGGGGTCGTCCGGCGCGACCAGAAGGTCGCGGCAATATGAGCCGCCGGGGAACATCTCATCCACTTGGACGTGCTCCCAGTGCGTGCCCTTGTCCCTACCGAGGAACAAGGCCGTCTGGGTGGCGATGTGCACGGTGCCAGGGGCGGCCGCGCTCACCTGGACGTGGTGCAGATCCAGCGTGTTGTTCTTGATGTAGGGGCCGTC
>CAYVIG010000007.1:0-16707 GCA_964451445.1 uncultured Dehalococcoidia bacterium | reverse complement strand
GCCTCTTGGCCAAGCAGAGCACGTAGTGGCACTGGCCAAGGCGAACGCCACCATAGAACCGCCGTCGCGGCTGGCCAAAAGACCACCAACTTCCACCGCGGCGTATATGTCTTTTGTGTTGCTTGGGTCGAATGCGATGCCAATCACCCGCTTGGCAGTAGGGGGCATGTAGGTGGTGATATAGGGGTAGACCACCTGACTGGTGTCCATCATCTTCCAGGTCTTGCCGCCGTCTTCAGACCGGGAGATCGAGCACGGGTCATAACCGGCATAGATCACGTCTGGGTTATCTGGATGAATGGTCAGCGACCATACCTCGTGACCGTCAGCGGCGTCATTCAACGCCTCCCAGCTCTCGCCGCGGTCATTGGAGCGGAAAACACCTTTCTCAGTGCCGGCAAAGACTACTTTGGGGTCGTCAGGTCGGATCGCCAGGGCGCGAACCTGAGAGTTGTCGGGAAGACCTTTGGAGATGTCGGACCATTCTTCCTCGCCGTCGGCGCGTCGGACGAGACCGCCTTCGCCGATGTAATCTCCCTCGCCGCCAAGCCCGATATAGACGTAAGTCCGGTGGTTTGTGGCTACCATGATGTACCTCCAGCCTTATTTGTATTCGAGATAAAGATACACGAATTTCTGGGATATTCAATCCCGAACCCGTCTTAGATACAAATCAGGAGCTTGAGAATTTCTCCGAGATAACGTGAATACAAAAAAATCGGAATACAAAAGATGAATGTGTTGGTCTGGCGCAGCGCACCAGTCTGCGGTAGTATTTAACCCTCCAGCCTGGGAGCCATTTCACCTGAAAAACGTCAAATTTGACGTTGGTTGTCCAGGGCCGAACCATCCTGATCCCGGGTTAAATCCGGGTTGTTAGAAAGGAATTCATGAAGAACAAGATTTTCCAGACCATGGATGACGCCGTAGCAGACATCCCCGATGGCGTCACAATACTCAGTCCGGGGTTCAGCGGTGTGGGCGTGCCCAGAAACCTGCTGGCTGCCCTCAATCGCCAGGGAGCCAGGGGACTCACCGGGGTTTCCAACAACGCCGGTACCATCGATGAGAATGTGGACATTGGCACGTTGGTGGAAGCTGGGCAGATGAAGAAAATGATCTGCGCCTTTACCGCATCGCCCCATCCATCCCAGGTCACGCCGTTCACCCGCATGTACAACAACGACGAGATCGATGCCGAACTGGTACCGCAGGGTACTCTGGCGGAGAGGCTCCGTTGCGCCGCTGCCGGGATCGGCGGGTTCTACACTCCCACGTCAGTGGGAACGGAGCTGGCCGAGGGTAAAGAGCACCGGGAGATCAATGGCCGGATGCACGTGCTGGAGCACCCACTGCCTGGTGACTATGCATTGGTGCGCTGCTGGAGAGCTGACACCGCCGGTAACCTGGTTTTCAGGCTGACCCAGCGTAATTTCAATCCATTGATGGCCATGGCAGCCAAGGTGACCATCGTTGAGGTTGAAGAAGATATCGTCGAAGCCGGAGAGATCGACCCTGATCTAGTTCACGTTGCCGGCATCTACGTCGACCGGTTGGTGAAGATTCCCGCAGACGGAATCTGGATTTAAAAAGCTAACAGCTATCAGCGTTGGGCTGACAGCCTTGATACGGAGTTAACAATGGCAGAGAAAGTCAAACTGGAACGTCAGGCAATGTGTGACCGCCTGGCCATGGAATTCCAAGATGGTTGGATTGTGAATCTGGGCGTGGGGATGCCTACCCTGTGTTCCAACTACTCAGATCCCAGTCGAGAGATCATCAACCACGCCGAGAACGGTGTCGTCGGCTACGGTCCCTTGGCCAAAGAGGGCGAGGAGGATCGTCACCTGGTGAATGCTGGTGGACAGAAAGTTACGCCCCTGCCGGGGATGGCCTGTGTGCACCATGCTGACTCGTTCATGATGATCCGCGGCGGCATGATCGATGTCACCGTGATGGGCGCGTACGAGGTTGCTGAGAATGGCGACTTCGCCAACTGGCGCATCCCAAGCCGCAAGGGTGGCGGAATCGGCGGGGCCATGGACCTGGCTGCCTGTGCCAAGCGCGTATTCATCGCCATGGAACATACCACCCGCGAAGGTGGCCCCAAACTTCTCAACCAGTGCACTTTGCCCATCACCGCCCCAGGCGTGGTGAAGA
Source organism: uncultured Dehalococcoidia bacterium (assembly GCA_964451445.1). Lineage (GTDB taxonomy): Bacteria > Chloroflexota > Dehalococcoidia > Lucifugimonadales > UBA3495 > UBA9611. The sequence continues at coordinate 14,547 of CAYVIG010000007.1, read as the reverse complement.
TGCTGGTCACTGACCTAGGTCTGTTCGAGATCACTTCAGAAGGGTTCATGCTCGTGGAGCACGCCCCAGGCTGGACCGCCGAAGAGATCCAGGAACTGACTGAGGCCAAACTGATAATATCAGATGGTCTTAAAGAGTTCCGGTTTAGGGATTAGTCTTCAGGCAGGTAACCAGGCGACCAGGTAAAGACAAAAAGCCCGACTGCATCAAGCAGTCGGGCTTTTATTTGATTTATACCAGTCCCTAAAAGAAGTTGGTTCCGCCGTTTACGTGGAGGGTCTGGCCGGTCATGAAGCCGCAGTCGTCGGTGATCAGGAACAATGCGGTGGCAGCGATGTCGTCGACCGTGCCGAGGCGGCGCACTGGGATGTTGGAAGTTTCCTGCATCCCACCCTCTGGATACCATGACATATCCCTGGTGGTGTCGATGCGGCCTGGAGATATGATGTTAACCCGAATATTCTTGGGGCCAAACTCTGAAGCCAGTCCTCTGGCCAGTCCGATTATCCCCATCTTGGCCGCTGAGACGTGGGAGCGGGTGGCCGAACCCACAAACGCGCCGTCTCCGGTGAAGAATACCACACGGCCATATTCGTTCTTCTCCATGTGGGGCATGGCGGCGTGTACGCAGTAGAACGCACCGTCCAGCACGACTCCCCTGACCCATTCCCAGTCCTCTATCGTGAGTTCCGTAAACGGTTTCTTCGGCCGGATGGCGGCATTGCTGACTAGGATGTCCACTCCACCGAACCGTTCTGCGGCGGCAGCAAACATGTTTGTCACCTGTTGATGGTCTGAGACATCGGCGATGAACGGCAGGGCCTTAACGCCGAGGGCACGAGCTTCTTCGGCCACGGATTCAGCCTCTTGTTTATTGCTGCGGGCATTGACCACCACATTTGCGCCCTCGGCGGCCAGCTTCAAGATTATTGCCCTGCCAATGTTGCGGCCAGAGCCGGTGACCAGGGCTGTCTTGCCTTCCAATCGCTTCATTACTAGACCTCAAATCAGGTGACAGATATTCATCTCAAGCACGCCTGAAAGCGGCCTTTGACTGGTGGCCGAGATTATATCATGGGCACTATTCCTTAAATCCCTAATCCACGATCGCTGGCAACGTCGTATAATCCGAAGCTGTTATGCTGATATTCAATATTCAACGCCAGCTGGCCGGTGATCTGGAGGGCCGCTAAGCTTCATGCAGATTCTGTCCTTGGTCTCCTGGCTGTTGCGCCGTAGGCTGCGCCAATCCTGGTTGCTGCTGGCGGTCACGTCCTTTGGCATCCTGGCTTCGGTGACCGTCATGTCCACTGGAGCGCTATACTCCCGCGCTTTGGGGGAGGCCGGTCTGCGTCATTCGATCTCTTCTTTCAGACCTGAGGTGCATGACGCTCAGGTCATTGCGCAGAACCGTCCATTGGGCATCACTGACTACCTGCCACTGGAGCAACTTGTCGGTGAAACGGCGGAAGACCGGCTCGGAGACATGCTGATCACAACAGAACGCTTTGGCCGCACTCAACCCAACCTGACTTTACTAGATTCACTCACTGCTCCGATCCTGGGCTCCCCATCAGGCCGCCCTTTCTTTCTGACAGGTTTTGAGGAACACACCGAACTGGTCAAGGGCCGATGGCCCGTGCCTGGTGCCATGCAGGATCCGACCACCGAAAGGGATATAGAAACCGTCCTGGGACCTGAATCCGCCCGAAAGATGGGCTACGACATAGGTGACCGGATATTCCTGATACCGAGCCGTGGTTCCTCCGAGCGGGTCACCTTCAAAGTGGTCGGACTCGCTAACCCGATAGACCACCGTGAGGAATACTGGATGGGCGCGCCCATCTACTTTGACCTAAGGGCTGTTGGCGAGTCCGTCGTGGTCCCGCTATTCGTCAATGAAGACGATTATTTCCAGGGAATCGGTGCGCGGTATCCGACCCTGGTCGGCGATTTCGGCTTCTATCTGTTTCTGGACGTTGCCCATCTGACGGAAAGCAACGCCAATCACGTGAAACAGCAGGTTCTGGGAGTGGAAACCGACATCAACAAGGTGTATCCGCGCACATTGGTGTTGAGTCGTCTGGACCTGACCATAGAAGAATTCGAGACAGCTCTGACTCTGGCCAGGATTCCCCTCTATCTCTTCTTGTCGTTGGTCGTGGTGGTGGTGCTCTATTTCCTGGCTCTGATCACCGGAACCCTGGGGCGCAGTCAGGCTGAAGAGGCCGGTCTGCTACGTAGTCGCGGCGCCAGTATCCTTCAGGTGACCGGCGTGTTGGCCTTGTCAGAGGCAGTGGTAGTTGTGGCAGCGATGGTGGTTGGCCCGTTCTTGGCGTGGGCCATAGTCAAGGTGTTGCTTCTGGATACCATCAACCCTGGAGGCGACATCACCGCCCCGATTCCCCTGGGATTGGGTTGGGATATGTTCTGGATGGGCGCACTGGGCGGTGTGCTGGCCCTGGCGATACTGCTGTTCACCGCGTCAGGTCGGGCCAGGATGGGGACTTTGGAATCGCTGTTATCCCGCGCAAGACCGCCATCTGTGCCCTTCCTGCATCGCTATTATCTGGACGTCTTGGCGGTGGTGGTGGTGGCCATCATCTGGTTCCAGGTTCGGGGCCGTGACGGTTTCGTGGCCGAAGAATTAGCTTCCCAAGGACTGAATATCGACCCGACTTTGGTCCTGGGCCCGGTGCTTGGTCTGTTTACGGCCGCGGTTCTGCTCCTGCGGGTGCTGCCGCTGTTCGTCCGGCTGCTCGCCTGGTTGGGCACCAAGATCGGCCCTGCCTGGTTCCAGTTCTCACTGTTGCGACTGGCCAGAGACCCCATCCCCCACGGTTCCCTGGCGGTGATTCTGATGCTGGCTGCAGCCTTGGGTGTATTTGGGTCCACATTCCAGTCAAGCCTGTCCCAGTCGCAGACCGACCAGGCCAGATACAGCGTGGGCGGGAACATGCTTTTGGAGGGGCCGGCCCTGCCTGCTGACGCCCCGGAGAAACTGGGGAGGATTCCAGGGGTCACTGCGGTTAATCCCATACTCAGGGACTCGGTCACACCGCTGGAGGGACCGCTGGGCAAGAACGTGGCCCTTGTGGCCGTCGACCCACCCGCCTTAGCCAAGGCAGGCTGGTTCCGAGACGATTTCTTCGAGGGTGGGCTGCCAGAGATCAGCAGATTGCTTCGCCCCAGGCCCTTCCCCTCCAGCCTCGCGGGTACGGGGATTCCATTGCCCGAAGATGGTGACTCTTTGGGTGTGTGGGTGGACAGCAGTGCCCTGATGGAACTGAACCTAAGGTCTGGCGTGAGTATTTGGGCACGGTACATGACGGCCACGGGCATCTACCGGACCATTGGCTTGGGCGACATTTTGGACGCAGGTGATCCCGGAACACCCGGCGATCCCGATGCTAAATTAAGCAACGTGGTGGCTACAGATGGACGCTGGAGGCTATTCACCGGGAAACTGCCCGACCCTGCCTCGGTATCATTGCCGTTGGAATTGGTGTCGATAGCCTTCTCGACATCCCCAACCAATAGGCTGTCTGATGGAGTCATCCATCTGGATGATGTCACCGTTTTTGGTCCCAGCAGCCCGGTTTCCGGCGGTGTGGTGATTGAAGGGTTTGAAGGCCAATCGCCATGGATCCCTCTAGGAAATCAAGAAGAGATCGCGGATGCGGCTGAGGCGTCCCGGGAAAGCGCCAGAAGCGGCTCGTCAGGGATGCGATTCTCCTGGGAAAACCCGATTACCACCGGCCAGCGGGGTATTCACCTGCCCACTGGTCCTATACCCATACCGGCCATCGGAGGGCCGGACTTTCGCCAGGGACAGCAGATACGGGTGAAATTGGGTGACCAGGCAGTGCCGTTGCAATTCGTCGGGATTACCAACCATTTCCCCACGCTGAAGCCGGATCGCAATCCCTTTGTCATCGTTGACCTGACAGAATACCGTGAGTATGTCCGACGCCTTCCCTCAACCGCTCTGGACCGACCGGACGAGATGTGGTTGGCCTTGAATCCGGACGCAGATCGGGAGCAGGTGATTGCCCAGATTCCTGATGTGATACCGGGCCTGGTCTCCGTAAGGGACGCTGAAGTCGTGGCCGGACTTGCCGAACGAAATCCCCTGGCGGGAGGCGGTTGGGACGGTCTGACTGTGTTCAGCATGGTTGCCATCGGTATGGCAGTTTTGTTGACGCTCACCGTGCATGCCCTGGTCTCGGTGAAATCTGGGAGGATGGAACTGGCGGTGTTGCGGGTTCTTGGGTTATCCCGTGGTCAGCTATTCCTGTCGCTGGCCACGGAGCGTTTGATCATCGCCGTGCTGGCCATCGCCGCCGGAGCAGTCATGGGCTACTGGCCCGGACTGTATATTCTGGAATTGGTTGACCTGACAGCCCAGGGCAACGCTTCCATACCGCCTCTTGTGCCTGCGGTGAAGGTCTGGCTGATGACTGGGGCGCTGGCCGGGTTGCTGGCGGCGGCTGCCCTGTCTGTAGGCTTTGCGTTTGTCGCGGCCAGGCGGCTCAACACCTCGGAAGTGCTGCGAGGTGGTATCTGATGCTGCCCATGATCAGATTTGCCTACGTGATGGCAGTCCGGAGAGTCGTTACCGGCTGGCGTTTGGAGTCGGTTCTTTTCGGCGGTATCCTGTTGGCCGTGGCGCTGATGGCCAGTGGCGTGATCTTCTCTGAGCTTCTGTCTAACGCTTCTCTACGCCATGAACTGCTTGAGGCCACACCCAAAGAGACTAACATTTCCATGAGGTCGTTCAGCAGCCAGGATGAACCGTCCACTGCTTCAGGCCGCCGCGAGGCGTATCAAGAACGCCTGGAATTCGCCCAGGAGAAAGTGTCCTCCCCCCTGGCCCCTTATATTGAAGAGGAGGCTGTGGTTCTGGGCACCGCCACGTTCTATTTTGAAGGGCGGCCGGGTTTGGAGGTCGACAACGACATCCGCGCCAGGGGCTCCGTGGTCTATATGTCCAGTTTTGAGTCTGATCGAGTCACCTTGACCCAGGGAAACTGGCCTAGCGCTGAGAACGCTTCAGAATCGAACGACATTCCCATGGAAGTGGTCGTGGACGGCCTCGGATTGGATTTGATAGGAGTGGGAGTAGGAGATGTGGTCGACATCTTCCCTGCTGCATCCTATACCGATCCGCCAAGGATGCCAGTCCGTATCTCCGGGGTCTTTGAGCGTGTCGATCCAGATGACGAATTCTGGTATGGCGTGGAGTCCGATTTTAGTCTCCAGAATGAACGCTGGACCATCGTGCCCATGTTCACCAGTGAAGCGGCTGTGCTCAACCGGGTACTTGGACAGTATCCGGCGTTGTACACCGATGTCACCTGGTTCTATTACCTTGACCGGGAAGGGTTGCGGGCGGCGGATGTGGGAGATTTGAAGAGGGCGATCTTCCAGGCTGAGAATGACATCACGTTCAAACTCAAGAATTCCAGCTCGTCCATCCGGTTGGATAACCTCCTGAGTAGCTTTGACGAGCAGCTTATCCTGGCCCGAGTTCCCCTGTTCTTGGTGGTCTTCCTGATCACCGGGATACTGCTCTATTACTTGGCGTTGGTGGCTGGCTTGATCGTCCGGTCCCGCACCAGTGAGATAGCGATGCTGAAAAGTCGGGGGGCAACCACCACCCAGATAGGGATACTGGGTCTGGGAGAGGGTCTTCTGCTGGGAATACCGGCTGTGATAATCGGGCCATTCTTGGCGATGACCGTGGTTCGGGTGTTGGGCAATGTCTTCTTTGGTCTGGGAGGTGGGGCCGATGAGATATCTGGCGTTCCGGTGACCGTTTCACAAGGGGCGGTGATACTGGGGCTGATCGGTGGAGCGTTGGCGGTTCTGGTGTTCACCCTGGCCACGGTGGCCGCCGCCAGACACGGGATTATCGAGGCCAAGCAGTCTGGTGCCAGACCGCCAACGGCGTCGTTCCTCCACCGGTATTACCTGGACGTGCTAGCCCTTGGGCTGATCCTGCTCATCTGGTTCCAAGCCAGGAGCAGAGGCGCGTTCCTGATCCAGTCTCCAGACAATCCCGAGTTGAAACTTGACCTTGTTGGTTTGCTGATTCCGGCCCTGCTGTTGTTGGCGGTCGGTTTGGTGGTCATGCGGGTATTTCCCTGGTTCGCCGCCCTTGTTTCACGTCTGGCCGGACCAATTGCGCCGTCATGGTTAGTACATTCTCTGCGCCACGTGGCCCGCGACCCGATGGTGCCTGGAATCCTGATCGTGCTGCTCACCATGTCCACCGCTCTGGGAGTCATCGGCAGCGCTTTCAGTTCGACTTTGGAGAGGAACCAGAGGGAACGAGCGTTGTATGAAGCCGGTGCGGATTTGCGTGTGCGCCACATCGGCGTTTCCAGCACCAAAACGGGAGGGCGGTTCGCTGGGAGTATCGAGCAATATACCAAGGTGCTTAATGCCGCAGACGTGTTCCGTACCAACGGACAGATAACCTCCACCGGGTTCAGTGACCCGGCGGAGGTTATGGCTGTGGACTCATCAGAGTTTGCCGAGGTCGCCTGGTTCAGGGAGGATCTGGCCGGTGGGAAGTCCATGGATCAGCTGGCTGAGTTGTTGGTGGACGGACCAGAACTCCCAGCAGGCTTGGCTCTGCCCTCCGATGTAACTGGCCTGTCAGTCTGGGTGCAGCCCACGGGCCTAGACGGCGGTGCGAACCTCTGGGCTAGGCTGCGCGATTCAAATGGGGTGTTTTTCGATACCTGGATGGGCTCTCTGGGGAACCAGGGTTGGAATAAGATCCAGTCAGACCTGACATCGGTGATCGCCGCCGGACGCCGCATCGCCAATGACTCCCGACGCCAGTCGCTGCAGCCTCCTTACACCCTCCAGGCGCTTCAGGTAACCAACAGGCTCGGTGGATTCGGGACCGACGGTCTGGGTGCGATGTTCCTGGCGAATTTGGAAGCTCTTACCCCGAACGGTCCAGTAACGATAACGGACTTTGAATCACCTGAGGGGTGGTCGGTGGTGGAGGATTTCTCACGGCCAGGATTGTACGCTCTGGAGCCCAGCGAATCTGCCGGAGGGGGGCAGTTCCCTCAGTCCACACGGTTCAGTTGGGCCAGCGGCGGCGTGGGGTTGCGCGGCTTGAGACCTGGCCCCAACGAGGCACCCATCCCTTCGGTGGTCAACGCTGAGTTCCTGGAACTTGCCGACGCTTCAGTGGGTGACGACGTGATCCTGGGCTTGTCCACCTATGCCATCCGGGTGAATGTCGTAGCCGTAGCCGATTATTTCCCGACCCTGGACCCGGGAGATAAGCCCTTTGCGGTGTTGGACCTGGACAGCTTTGAAGCTGCGGCCAATCTTCACAGTCCAGTGCCGCTGGCTGGGGCCAATGAGATATGGGTGGATTTGGAATCTTTCTCCGGTGCATTGTCCGCCGATTTTGATGAGGCCGGAGCCACAAGAGATGCCGATAAGGTCGCCGAATCCATGCGCGAACTGGGCGTGAATGTCAGAGACGTGCACGATGCCGAGGCCATGGTGATATCACGGGTTGATCAGCCATTGGTAAATGCCGGATGGGGCGCTCTTCTGGTGCTGTTGTTCCTGGCTGTGGCCCTGGCCACCGGCTCGGGAGTGATGCTGTTTTCGTTCCTGGACACCAAGGAAAGACAGACGGAATTCGCCCTTTTACGCACCCTGGGCACCACCGAGGGCCAGATGCGGGGCATCGTATGGTTTAATCTATTCCTGATTGTCATCTGTGGTGTGGTGCTGGGCACCTGGGTGGGGCAAATGATTGGATCGAGTCTGCTTCCGTTAATGGAACTGGCCGAAGAAGGGGAGCGGGTCACGCCACCCATGCGCCTCACGACTGATTGGCTGTCGTTGTTGGTTTCGTACGCAGTGCTGGCGGGTGTTACAGCTATTACCGTGGTCTGGCTGGCGTGGCTAAGCGCAAAGATACAAGTGCAGCAGGTTCTAAGGATGGGGGACGCAGGATGACCAGGCTGAGAGGCGAACCCCGGGCAAATCCCACGACTCCCAGGGTTCTTGAGACTGGAGACGATATATGACCCAATTGAACGAGTATCTCAGCAACCAGAATGGCGCCGGCGGCGTGAGCCAACATTCCGGCCCGTATATAGATTGCAGTGACCTGTTCAAGATCTACAAACGTGCCGATCTTGAGGTGGTGGCTCTCCGGGGTCTCGACCTGACCGTGGAACCGGGTGAATTGATAGCCATAATCGGGGCCAGTGGTAGCGGAAAGAGTACCCTGTTGAACATCCTGGCTGGCTTGGACCGGCCTTCCGCCGGTCGAGTGATGGTCGGCACCCGCAACCTGTTGGACATCTCTGATAGCGATCTGGTGATGTACCGCCGTTCTGATGTCGGTTTTGTCTGGCAAGCCACTGCACGAAACCTGATTCCCTACTTGTCGGTCTCTGACAACATCGAACTGCCTATGGCCCTCACCGGCCAGTCGGCGAAAGAGCGTAGGGCCTGGTCGAGCGAATTGCTGGAATCCCTGGGTATCGCATATAAGGGGAAGCGGTTCCCGTATCAATTGTCCGGTGGTGAGCAGCAGCGGGCCGCAATAGCTGTCGGCCTGGCGAATAAACCTCCGCTGCTACTTGCCGACGAACCCACCGGAGAGTTGGACACCGAGAACGCCGACAGCATCTTTGAGATGATCCGAGGGTTGAATCGTGCCTACGGCGTGACCGTGGTGACGGTGACCCACTATGCTGGTGTGTCTCAATTTGTGGACCGGGTGGTGCACATCAGGGACGGACGCATCGGATCTGAGACATTTTCCAGGCCTGATTATCGTTGCGACGGAGATATGGTCGAGGATGAGTACGTGGTAGTGGACCAATCCGGACGGCTTCAGCTCCCCCCTGAATTGGCTGACCAGTTCCGGAGGGGGGGCCTGGCCAAAATCGAGATGGAGGACGGCCAGATCAAGATCGATCCTCCCACCACCAACCCTCGGCAGACCCGGAGCAGGAGTTAAGTGCAGGTGACAAGCGAATCCAACACATATAACGGGCCTGTGATCGAAGCTACGGGTGTCAGTCGGGTATTCGGCTCGAGCGATACCGCCGTAACGGCTCTGTCCACCATCAGTCTGACTGTGCATCAGGGCGATTTTCTGGCCGTGACCGGCCGGTCCGGCTCTGGTAAGACCACTCTCCTCAATTTGCTGTCCGGCCTGGACAAACCTAGCTCGGGCAGCGTGCGATTCGACGGTAAAGACCTGGCTCAGGTTGGTGAGACCGACCTGGTGGACATGCGGCGGCATAAGATCGGGTTTGTCTTCCAGTCATTTGGGTTGATGCCGCTATTGTCGGCCCAGGAGAACGTGGAATTGCCTCTCCACATTGGAGGAGTATCTTGGCGGGAGCGCCGCGACCGTGCCCACGAGGCATTGGAGGCGGTAGGATTGTCCTCCAGGGCCCGCCATAGGCCCTTTGAGCTATCGGGCGGTGAACAGCAGCGTGTGTCCATCGCCCGTGCGTTGGTCACCGGCCCAGAGGTGGTGTTCGCTGATGAACCCACCGGAGAACTGGACACCGCCACCGCCCGTTCCATCGCGGATATCCTTGGCGAGGTTGCTGCATCCCGCCGCGCCACGGTGGTTGTGGCCACCCATGACCTGGACTTGGCGGCCACTGCCCAACGCCGTCTTGATTTGGTGGACGGCGTGATCGTTTCATAAGGGTCGCCTATTTAGCCGCAACCGCTACCCTGCCCGCAGCTCGATACCTCGGTCATACGTGTATACTCCTTTTCCGAAGACCTATCGGTTAAGGAGTCAACATGTTCGTGCGTATTTATACTGGCGATGACTGCCAGTCCCATCTGGAAGAGATGGCCGCTCCAACGGAACAGATCCACCGCATACCAACCAAGCCCGGAGAAGACCTTGTTTTCCGGACTTCGACAGTCAACAGCTTCAGCGACTACCACAACCCGTCCCGCCGTCAGTACTTGTTTGTCCTTGATGGCAAGATGGAGGTTTCAGTGAAAGACGGCACAACCATGTTGTTCCACCCCGGGGATGTGCTGCTGGCTGAAGATATGACCGGTCAGGGCCATATAACCAAGGCCATTGACGGGACATATACCTCTGTCTCGATGGGTATACCTGACTAGTAAATGGTACGACTCTCAAGGTGGACATTACACCTGATTCACGCTTGACAGTGCCAGTGTGTTATCTATAATGGCGATTAAATCAGCCCGGTACTATCACTAGGTGAGATTGCCAACCGCACTAAGCATAATCGATTTCGAAAGGCGATAAAGATGATTACAAAGTTCGACAGCTTATATGCCGGCCACGTAGACATGGGCGACATCGGCTACGGCGGCACCGCAGTCAACGACCGGAAGTTCGGCAACGACCACCTGATGACCGTTTACAGCAAGTCGGAGGCCATCGCCAAGGCTCTGGACGAGAACGGGTTCGACACCATGTGGATGGCGGAACACCACTTCCAGCCGGAAGGTTATGAGTGCATCCCCAACCTGATCATGCTGAACGTGCATCTGGCACACTTGACCAAGAACCTCAAATTTGGCTGTGGTTTCAATATCGCGACCATGTGGCACCCCCTTCGCCTGGCAGAAGACTTCGCCACCGCTGATATCCTGACCAAGGGTCGTGTGATCTTTGGTGTCGGGCGGGGCTACCACACCCGCGAGGTAGAGACCTTCGGCTCAGACATCACCGACCAGACCGCAAACCGCGAGCAGTTTGAAGAGGCGGTGGAGGTCATCTTCAAGGCCTTCAATAACGAGTCATTCTCCCACAAAGGAAAGTACTACACCCTGCCTCCAGAGGTTCCCTACCGTGGATACACTCTTAAGGAACTGACTCTGGTGCCTCGTCCGGCGACCCTGCCGGTGGAGTGCTGGCAGCCGATCCAAGGTGGGACCCAGAGGGCCCTGGATTTCATGGCGAAACACGGGATCAAGGGAGTCTTGGGTGGCGGCGTCGCTGAAGGCGGCGTCATGGACGACATCATGACCGGCTACCGCGACTCTCTGGTCCGCGCTGGCAATAAAGACGCACAATTGGGCGAGGGCCTTAGCGTGGGTTTCCACTACCACTTGGCTCCCACTGTTGAGCAGGCCATGGAAGAGGCCCAGGGTTTCTTTGAAGAGAACCTCAAGATGTTTGGTCCCCTGCGGCTGAGCCGGGGCATGACCGACGAGCAGATCGAGATCATCGGTGATCCCCTCCGCGCGCCCAACGGTGGCCTGCCAACCATCCAAGAAGCGGTAGAGAAGCAGGCTTTCTTGGCCGGTCCTCCCGATCGGATCATAGAGCAGCTAAAGTCTGTGGAGAAGAATTACCCGGCCCTAGAGCGGATTGGCATGAGCCATCCCATGGGCACCCCCCAAAGCGTGATCACCGAGCAGATCGAGTGGTTCGGTAAAGAGGTCATGCCAGCGTTCAAGGGAAAGTAGCTTCAAAATCCGAATTAACCAGGCAACATAAAAAGCCGGTGGAGTATTACTCCACCGGCTTTTTATGTTTCAAGACCTGTTAGGTCTTGTATGTCACTCCGAGGCGGGAGCCGAGGGATTCCGCTGTTGCTCAACAGCCTTGCACAAGAACAAAGAGACCCTTCGGTGCGACTCAGGGTGACATTAGGAGAATATGCCTGCCTATCTGTCATCGTGGGATAGAAGTAGAAGTATCTCGTTGACAGTGAATCAGCCTCAGATTACACTCCCTTGAACCTCGTACCTGGGATTCCCATAGCATATTTGAGGCTGAATATGGTTTCTTCCGACGCCGTCGATCTAACCGACGCTATAGAGTTGATGTTTGAGACTGGCTGGACTGACGGCCTGCCTGTTGTCCCGCCGACCGAAGGTCGCGTCAACCAATTTATCGAATCCACTGGATATGATGGCGATGAGTTGATCGCTGAACTCCCTCCTCTGGGCGGTAAAGCCACCGTGGAACGGATTGCCGTAAACGCGGTGATGGCGGGCTGTCTGCCAGAGCACATGCCGGTGATAATCACAGCCATTCAGGCCATGATGGAAGACCAGTTCAACCTCCGTGGTGTGATGTGTTCAACCGGCATCCACACCCCGTTGGTTATTGTCAGCGGCCCATTGGCCAAGGAATTGAACATCAACGGCGGCTACAACTGCTTCGGAGCGGGCTGGCGGGCCAACGCCACCATCGGCCGGGCGGTGAAACTCACATTGGTCAATCTGGGCGGCGCCATTCCAGGAGAGACTAACAAGGCGACCTTTGGTCATCCAGGCGCCTACACCTACTGCGTGGCTGAGGATCAGGACATCAATCCCTGGGAGCCGCTGCACATGGACGTTGGCCTGGATGCCGCTGACAGTGCAGTGACGGTGTTTCCAGCGGAAGCGCCGCACAATGTCATGTACCACGACAACCAGCCTCGGAACTTTTTGACGGTGCTGGCGGATACGATGTGCGCCTTGGGCAACGTGCAGATGTATGTCTCGGGGGACACGTTCGTCGTGATCGGGCCTGAACACGCCCGTTTCCTAAATGATGGTGGGTGGCGCAAGCAGGACATTCGCCAGTTCCTATTCGAACACGCAAGAAAACCAGTCCGCCAGTTGCGGCGCGGTGGCCCACCTCAGGGAGACGCTGACCGGGGGCATTTCTGGCCCAGGTTTGTGGATGCCAACGACGAAGACCAGATGGTGCCAGTGGTGCGTGCTGCAGACCGGATACACATCATGGTGGCTGGTGGTCGGGGCGGCCCTCACTCTGTATACCTTCCTGGCTGGGGCTCCCGCCGGGTCACCCGAAAGATAGAAACGACCTAGTATGATGTCGACTTTCAGCACTCGGAGGAAATGACATGGTAAATGCACCAGGATCAGACCTGAAGACGAGATTGAGCGAGATGGGTTTAATGTCACCCATAGATCCCGCAGCCAATACTCGCTGGACGCCCGCCCCTAGGCTGGACACCATCCACGGCAAGATTGGTGGGTTCTTGGGGAATCGCAAAGCCAACGCCAGCCTTTTGCTCCAGGGAGTGAAAGAGCTTATGTACAAGGACTTTGAGCTAAGGGATGGGATCGAAGTCGACAAATACGTCTATTCTCGTCCGGCTGCCGACGGCATAATCGATGACCTGGTGGCAAAATGCGACTTTGTTGTCACCTGTATCGCGGATTGAGGCTCTTGCACCGCGTGCAGTGTGCACGATGCGATGGCCCTGGAAAACAGGGGAGTACCGACGATAGTCATCTGTACTGACCCGTTCCTGAATTCGGCTTACCGCCACGCCAAGGTGTTTGGTCGTCAGGGGTTCCAGCCCCTGGGCATCCCGCACCCGCTGGGCGGCATCAACCCCCAGGCAGTTGCTCAACGGTCAGAGGAGCTGCACATCCAGATAATCGAAGCACTGACCACTGGAGAATAAGAAAATCAAGTGTGGAGTCCACAAAATCCCGCTCAAACACAGGAGAGAATGATGGTTCGAGTTGGCGCAGGAATAAGAGTCTATGAGCAGGCAGAGAATTGGGAAAAACTCCCCGCAGGTTGGGTACTCGGTCAGACGGCCATAGTCACCGACTCCCAGGACCGGGTCTATCTTTTCAACCGGGGGGACCATCCACTTATAGTCTTAGACCGGGACGGCAATTTTCTGAATTCCTGGGGCGAAGGCGAGCTTCCAGATGCCCATGGCATGTTCATCGACGCCGACGACAACCTTTACATGCCGGTCAAGAACAGCCATGTGGTGTTGAAGTACCGGCCCGACGGCAACCTCCTGATGACCATGGGTGAGTGGGACAAGCCGTCCGATACTGGCTGGACCGGAGACGTCAACGACCCCGCCAAACGGGCCGCTGGGCCCTTCAACCGGCCTAGCGACGTTGCCCTGGATGCCGCCGGAGACCTATACATCTCGGATGGCTATGGAAACTCACGGGTCCACAAATTCACCGCCGATGGCAAACTGCTGTTCTCCTGGGGCGAACCTGGGAAGACTGGCCCAGGGGAGTTTCACGTACCCCACGGTGTCTGGGTTCACACCGACGGCCGTGTATTTGTCGCCGACCGCGAGAATAACCGGATACAGATATTTGACGCTGATGGAAAGTATCTGGACGAGTGGGGTGGTCTGGCCCGTCCCTGCGACATCTACATCGACGAAGATGAGGTTCTCTACGTCCCGGAACTGGACGGATTCATGAGCATACTCAGTATGGACGGCGATATCATCGCGTCCTGGGATAGCCCGTTGGATGCAGGGTGGGGCAATGGCGCCCACGCTGTCTGGATGGACTCCCGCGGAGACCTGTACGTGAACCAGAACGTGGAAGGACACCGACTGGTCAAATACATCCGCCAGTAGAGATCCACGCAGACCGATAAATAGATCTATTTAAAAGACGCATGTGGGAGCAAGCATTGGAAGTCGGAGTAATTTTTCCTCAAACAGAGATTGAACCAGACCCGCTGGCTATCAAGGACTTTGCACAGGCCGCGGAGGACATGGGTTATGCCTATATCTTCATAGC
>CAYVIG010000006.1:0-29112 GCA_964451445.1 uncultured Dehalococcoidia bacterium | reverse complement strand
CGAACCCTGGTAGGTGCCTGATGGTGATACCCGCGTTATCGGCCGGCACGATCACCAGGCCAACGTCGTTGGTGTTCTTAGAGCGGACGGCACACAGCAGATGGGTGGCTGTTTCACCGTCGAAAACGTAGGCTTTGTTGCCGTTCAGGGTCAATCTGCCGCCGGTCTGCTCAGCGGTCATCTGGACATCGTTCTCCAGCCAACCAAAGTCTTCCTCAGTGATGGCTGCCACCATTCGGACTTCTCCGGTGGCCATGCGGGGGAGCCATTCTTTCTTCTGTTCTTCGGTTGCGCCCTCCAACATCGTCAACGCAGCCAGCACGGCAGAGCTGATATGCGGGCCGGGAACCGGGCCGCGGCCCAACTCCTCAAAGAGCACTCCCGCGTCAGTGAAGGAACCGCCTTCGCCGCCGTACTCAGTGGGGATCAGGATGCCCAACCAGCCAGTCTTAATCAGCTGCTCCCAAGGCTCTTCGGGAGAGGTCTCGGTGGGCGATGCGATCTGCAGTAGGGTCTCTTTTGGGTACTCTTGTTGTACAAAACTGCGAACCGCAGTTTTGAGCATCTCTTGTTCCGGGGTTAGGGACAGATCCATGTGTTCGTCCTTTAATTATTGGCTAATGTATTCGATTAAGACGATGGAGGCGGGTAGTTGGCCCCCATCCCAACCTTCTCCCTTTAGGAGAAAGAGCTTTTCTCTCCCTCTAGAGGAGAGTTAGAGTGGGGCGGTTCAGCCTAGCCCAGCGCGCCTGCTTTCTCTCTGACCTCTCGGCCGATGCCGATGCGACGGGACATGATTACCTTTTGTATATCGGTGGTGCCGCCCGGGTGGATGGCGACGATGCCGGCCCGGGAGTGGGCTTCCATATGACCTTCCGATGCGCCAAGTTCAGGATCGAAGGTCAAAGCAGCCGGACCAAGGATGTCCAAGATATGACGGGACATCTTCAGACCAAGTGTCTTCCGCATGTAGGAGGCCTGCGGACCTTCATAGGTGGTGGAAATGCCGCTGTGCCGCATCCAGTAGTTCCGTAGCTGGAATAGTCTGACTATCTCCTGCTCAATGTGAACGTCGATCAGTTTCTCGCGAGCGTCTTCATCTTTCGTGATGGGTTGGCCCCGGCGGTTGGTGGTTCGGCAGTAATCGAAAAGCCGGTCAACCACCGGGTTTCGGGAGATCTTGCCTCCAGTGCCGTGCTCCAATTCCAGATGGGTGGTGGCAACCTTCCAACCCTGGTTGTGTCCACCAATCAGGTTAAAAGCGGGAACCCGTACGTTGTCGAAGAACACAGTGTTCTTCACGCCGGAACCAGCGCCCGACTCGCCGCCTGAAATCAACAGGTCCATGGGCTGTATCGTGATACCCGGCAGGGTGGACGGAATCATGAACCAGCCCAGATTCTCGTGACGCTTGGCCTCAGTGTCAGTCACGGTCAGGGTCCACATGTAGTCGCAGCCAAGAGAGCTTCCTACATAGACCTTCTGGCCGTTAATTATGTAATCGTCGCCGTCTTTGACCGCAGTGCTCTTCACATTGGCTAGGTCAGAGCCGGCCTCCGGCTCCGAGAGCAGCTGCCAGGTACGGACTTCACCGGTGAAGATGGGTGGCAGGAAGAATTTCTTCTGCTCGTCTGTGCCCCAAACAACGATGGATGCGCCGCCCAATCTTCCGCCCGAATCGTAGAACGGGGGGATGGTCAGACCTGCGGCCTCGGCCTCCTCTTCTAGAACAACAGCGTGGTCAACATCCAATCCGCCGCCGCCGTACTCAGGGGAAGCGGTGGACCAGAGCCAACCCATGGCGCCCAACCTGCGGCCAAACTCGCGCCGCAATTGGTACTGTTCTTCGGTCAGATCTATGGGATCGGCTGGATGAACGATGCCTGGTGGCATGTTCTCCTTCATCCAGGTCTTGACCTCCTGGCGGAACTCTTCTTGTTCTGTGGTGTATTGGGGTTCGAAATCCATTGTCGTGTCCTTTTTAGCTGTCAGTCATGATGGAATCAGGACAATTAGCCGTCAGGGATAATCTTCGGTTGAATCGAGTATGAATTATGCCTTATGCGGCATGGCCCAACAAGTCTGTCGGGTGACAACTGTCCGCTCTACTGTGATTTTAGAGCCCGGCCAGGAAGCGCTCCGGTGTGGTTGCCATTGTCGATGACGACCTTTCCGTTGACTATGACGTAGCTGATGCCTTCCGGGTATCGCTTCGGGTCTTCAAAGGTGGCTTTCGCTTCTACTGTTTCTGGGTTGAAGACTACTATGTCGGCCTTCATCCCGTCCCGTAGGATGCCCCGGTCCTGGAGTCCCAGTCTCTGCGCAGGCAGCGCAGTCATCTTGCGGACCGCTTCCTCAATTGGGAAGAGGCCTTCTTCGCGGGAGAATTGGCCCAATATATAAGGGAAGGTGCCAAAGGTCCGAGGGTTTGGCATCTCTCCGGTCAAAACACCGTCTGATCCCACCATGTGGGCGGGGTGGCGCACAATCTGACGGATGTTCTCGGGGTTGCCCGTCCGGGCTACGAACCCGACTTCAAGGTTCTCTTCTATTAAAAGGTCACAGATGCTGTCGACCATCCTCTTGCGTTCAAAGTCGGCCAGGTCAGTGAGAGATCGACCCTCCCATTCCTTATTCTTGTCAGAGCCTATATGGCTGAAAATGTAGTTATCCAGGGTGGAACCCCACATCGGGTTCACCGAATCGCCAATCTCATCCCTGACCACCGGCGATTTGATCCGCTCTAGCATGGTTTCCGGTCCCCCGGCGTGCACCCAGTAGGGGAGCAGGGAGTGAAGGATGGTGCTGGCCGCGGCGTAGGGGTATTGATCGAATGTCACGTCCACACCGGCGTTACGGCCCTCATCAACCAGACCGACCATACGCTCTCCCATACCCTCTACCGGACTGTGGTAGTGGGATATATGGGCCGCCACCCCACCCCGCTGGCCGATCTCGATGGCCTCCCGGAAAGGGTCCAGTAGTTGATCTCCTTTGGTGTACCTGGCGTGAGTCATATAAAACCCACCCAGGTCTGATATCGACTGGCAGATTGCTACCAACTCCTCAGTATCACTGTAAGCGCCCGGAGGATAGGTGAGGCCCGTGGAGAACCCAAAGGCCCCATCTTCCATGCCCTGCCGGGCCAGTTGCTGCATGCGGGCAAGTTCCTGAGGCGTTGGCCCCCGATTTTCCCAGCCCATGGCCTCAATGCGTATGGCGGCGTGGGGGACCATGAACGCCACGTTGGAGGCGGCGCGGCCGTCCAGTATGTCCAGGAATTCCTTGACGCTGCTCCAGCGGGTCTCCAGCGGCGGCATTCCATTGATGGCAGCCAAGAATGTGAGCAACTGCTCCAATTTGACCGGCGAAATGGGAGCATATGACAGCCCATCCATGCCGATGGCTTCGGTGGTGACACCCTGCCTGACCTTGGCATGATGCTCAGGGTCGGTCATGAGCTTAAGATCAGAGTGGGAATGCATGTCGATGAAGCCCGGGCAGATCACTGAGTCTGCTACGTTGATCACCCGCCCGGCCTCAACCTGAGATATGTCTCCCTTAATGATGGTGATTAGGTCTTCGGTGATGCCAAGACTGGCTCGGTACCAGGTCTGTCCAGTACCGTCTACGATGCGGCCGTTTTTAAGCAGCAGATCGAACATGGTCTCTCCAATAGAACTCTTTTACTTACCGGTTTAATCTCAACTACGGCATCCGCCGGCGGCAAGCATCCCCAAGCGTCCCTAAAGTATCACATCTGTGGTTATCCTGGGTGCAGAGGGCGATTGAACTTTAGTGCATGGAGCTTCCTTGCCAGTGTCTGATGTTGAATATAATATTGGTGCAAATCATAAATAGCTCGATCCGATTATTAGGGGTCGAGCCTGATAAATGGGAGGCTCCACATGGGAACAGCCGGTATCGACCACCTGGCAATGCCCACCGCCAACGCGGAAGCGCTCATAGCTTTCTATAAGAAGCTGGGTTTCGAGATCAATGACGAAAGTGCATGGAGGGCCGGAGAGGCCAACATTTTCTCCATTCAAGCTGGCGATTCCAAAATAAACGTACATCCAGAGGGATACACTGCCAGCCTGCGAGGAGATACGGCCCTACCAGGCTCTGCAGACATCTGTTTCGTCTGGGACGGGACAGCTGACGAGTGCCAGAAGATGCTGAGCGACGCCGGCGTCGAGATCATTCGCGGCCCTGGCCCTCGAAAAGGTGCCCGCGCACGGGGAATACTGCCTGCCGTGAGTATGTACGCTCGGGATCCAGACCATAACCTGCTGGAGTGGATGGTCTATCTCTAAGTTTCTGCGTAAATCCTCAGGGTAGATTCCACGGGCAAATCTGGCAGGTGGTATGAGTAAAATACCACTTGATTAGTAAATTCTCCTTGGTTGAAACAAAGGGAGGATTCGTAGGTCGAAGTGTATCTAAATCGGGATTCAAGAGAGAGCGCGGTACTGATTCATACCGCGCCCTTTCTTTGTTGGTGGCCTATTTTCAGCAACGCGCGAAATCAATAGATGTCTTGGGTGGGAAACGGCATATCCATTTCCACTCCTCAACGTTATGTTTTCCAAAAATACCGGTGTCTTAATGTTTGACGCGATGACGATGCGCTGTATGCTTAGTAGCATAGCTATCTAAATGACCTCGGCGGAGGGCCTTGGCGGGATACCGATATGAGCCAGGTGTGAAGCAAGCATAACCACTGAATTCAAGGCAAATTGAAACGATATAATTAATTTTTGTGGAACGAATGTCGAATCACTGCCTAATTTCTTAACAAAGATCACGATTCGCGCATGGTACCCTACCGAAATTTGACATCAAGACCGCTCACAATATAGATTGTTATACTGTATGACCATGCTCTTAACATGGGTACCCCTGGACCCAGCGCACTTAAATCGCACGCAAATTAGGGAATGCAGGGAGCAGGAGGCTCAATGGTTTCACAATCATTCAATGGGGCGGAAGCGCCGCGGGAAGTGGTCAATAAGAATGCGAACCGCATCGCGTCACCTTCAGTGGTCATCGGCCTGGGGTCCACAAGCTGCCAGATAACAAGAAGGTTGGACGAGGTTTCCGCTGGATGGACTTTCTCCGACCGAAAAAGCATTGGCTTCCTGTATATGGACACCCGCGAAGCGACCAGGGGGGAGATTTCCCGGTCCTCTCGTTTCATACCATTGACCCTACCTCACTTCTCTAATCTGCGTGACATGCGTCCGTGGATCACGGAGTGTGTGCCAGAGCTGAAGAACCTCAGCCTCTCTCGTGAAGGCGCGTTGGGCACTTTGGCCAACGCCGGTGTAGCTGGTAGGTTCAACTACGGAAACCTCCGCGGCCACATCGATGCCACCATCGAGCAGGTCTGCCCCTACTATGAGGGAGTTACCTACCTGAGGATCCACGTGATTGCCTTCCTGGGAGGCGGAACCGTCGGTGCCCTGCCCGTGCTGCTAGCAGCCCTGGCCGAAGCCCGCGGCACCTCCTATAACTTCAGCGTCGTGCTCCACTTGGTACTGCCCCAGAGGGGTATGTCCCGGGACCCGGAGACCACCTACCCGCTGCAACTCAGGAATGCCTATTCCACTCTCCAGTTCCTCCGCGCCGCCAGCGGCGTCGAGGTTGGTAAATCGGAATACACCGGAAAAGATAGTTATCAGATCACGGTCTATCCGGACAAGATAATCGACGCACCTGGGCCACACTTCGATGTGGCTTTATTACATAGATCACCGAAGGACTCGTTACCGGTGCAGCGGGTCCATGTAGCAAGGATACTTGAGGGCTTGGTGGCTGATGCCTGGGGCACCGGCCAAGACTGGTGGGCTCGCTACCACGAGACCATGCGGGAAGCCAATAACAACGCAGACGCACGGTTTGGCTCCATCAGTTCCCGAGAGGTTGGTTTGCTTGATGGTTTCTTCGTGCAAACGGCCAAGCAATACCTGCAAAACCAATGGCAGACCCGGCTGTAGGGAGGATCGGAATGGCCAAATTTAGTTTTAAAAGAAAGCGCCTTTCATTTAACGAAATGACCAACAGGGTTCCCAATTCCGTGGATCCATTGGACTTCATCAGCACCGGCCGGACAGGCTCCAGGGACGCCTTCATGCAGATACACGGTGCTGTTCACGGGTCACTGGTTGAAGTTGAACGAGCGATCAACTCCTTGTGCGAGCGCCTACGACCTGATGGCAACCTGAGTGACCGGATGGTTCTGGAAGCCAACGCTGAGCTACGCACAGAATTGGCCCGCGCCAACACGTTAGCCGACGTAAAGCGCGACGAAATGATGATTGACGTCAGCAACAGGTTCGAGAACCTGTTCATCCAGCAGTTGGTGACCGCCCCCGACCAGGAACCGCCGGTGAGACGGTGGACTGCCTTGGCTGACCGGGCGATCAAACGGGACCTGCCGAACGTCTCTGAGCCGACTCACAGCCAACTAGATGTCTCTCCCAACGAACGCCGGAAGCGGTTAGCAAAATGGCAGGAAGAAACCGATGAGCGCCTGGAGACCGTTTGCCTCAACCACGTGGGCGAGGTCATCAATGGGCTGCTTGAGGAACTGAACGAATACTCTGCCACCTGGATGGAGATGATCGGTGAACTTAGACGGTTGGCCGGGTCAGGTGGGCGCCTCTACCAAGAGGTGATTGACGCCGAACACTGGTCATTCGACAGCGACGACCCGACAGTAAAGAACTTGTTGACCGGCGAGCAGGCTCAAGATATCGCCAGGCGCATCCTGGGACGATTCCAGCTTGGTAACCAGGATCTGATAGATATCGCAAACAATGTCCAAAACGCCCTGGCCGGTAAACCGGTTTACGGCGCCAACCGAGTGGAATCAATGGAGCTCCAAGAGCTGCTGGCAGTGGCTACATCAAAGAAGATTCAGAGTACAGTGGCCGTCGACACCGGATTCCTCTCTCTAATGTCCAACGGTGCCCGGTTTGGAGAAGAATTGGGAGAACTGCTGGTGGACATGCACATGGGCGCATCCGCCATGGAAGAGAAGATGTGGCGAGTGGGCGATGTCCGCGTTGGCCACGTTGACTCAGCTTCCGGAGTCGGCATTACAGCCTCCAACCTCCACGACTCGGTTCTCCGGGGCTTAGGCGGAGGCCGGAAGTTCGCCGCAGTGGAAGGTCACCCTGGCGACAACCACCGGTTTGAGGTCCAGATGTCCACCGTTGGAGCACCGATCTCCGACCTTGCCATCTTCCGCGACATGGTAAATGCTTGGTACGCATGGCACTTTGAAGATGTACGTGGCGGCAACAACGGTGACACGTCCGGCTGGCTGAACACAGTCAGCAAGGAGTCATGGAAGCTATATCCGGACATCGGGGAAGACACCGGAGTTAGGCGGGCCATCATCGAATTGATTGATGATGACCTGAAGCAGCTTTGGGATGGCCGTGAAGACATCGCCACCCGATTGACCAACGGTCAATTCACCACCGGTGATCTTCTGAACGGTGTGGTCAAACCACAAGATAAGATCATGAACACCGTGGATACCGAGTCCTAGACCGGTTCCAAATCAGCAAACAAACGGACCGTCGCTCAATGATGAGCGACGGTCCGTTTTATTTAGACAGTTTTTCATGTGGAACTAGGACTGATTAAGCGTCGGGATGAGTCGTGATGAACTTGGCCGACTGAGTGACATCAATGTCGGCTCTTAGCTCTACATCAGCCATCTCTTCCTGCAGTTTGACGATGACTGTGCTGTCCTGATGGCCCCAACCCCTGTTCATGGCCTGGATGGCCATCTGCTCGGCCAGGTTGGCAACGGGCATAGGTACGTCATACTCCTTAGCCAGCTCGGTGGCCAGGCCAATGTCCTTTCGGGCCAGGTTCAAAGCGAACCCAGCTGGTTCGTATTCGCCCTTGAACACGCTGCGAACGAACCCTTCATGGAGAACGTTCATCCGGCCCAAAGAGCCGCGGCGGATGCACTGCCAAAGCGCCTCAGTGTCCACTCCAGCCTTCACGCCCAGGGTCATGCCCTCGGCGATGGCCTGACGCACGCCGTGTCCAATCATATTATGAACCAGTTTTGCCACTGAGCCGGCGCCAATCTCCCCTGCATAGAAGACCTTGTCACCGAAGGCGTCCAGCAGCGGCTTTATCTGGTCAAATATCACTTTATCGCCGCCGACCATCACCGCCAAGTTGCGGCTCTGCGCTCCTGATTTTCCTCCGCTCACCGGGGCGTCCAAGACATGGACTCCCTTCTCCCGGAACTTGGGTTCCAACTCACGGATGAGGGTCGGCCTGCTGGTGGACAAGTCGACGTACACAGACCCGGGTGTTGCACCTTCCAGCACCCCTTCCAGGCCAACGGCAACGGCTTCAACCTCCCTGGGTCCAGGTAATGACGTAAATGTCACATCGCACTGGCCGGCAACATCGGCCGGCGAGTTGCCCAGGTGGGCGCCAGCTTCCAGAAACGGCCTCGTCGCCCCCTCATTTATATCGTGGATCACCATCTCATATCCGGCTTTCTGAATATTTCCGGCCATGCCGCCGCCCATATTCCCAAGTCCGATAAATCCTACCTTTTCCATGTTCATCTCCTCCATTCCACAAAGGTTCAATATTGTGCTGGCCTGTATCGGCGCACTCAGGGTTACCCCACAGCGACAGATCAGACCCGTAGCGATGCCTCTAGCTGATGTGGCAGATTATATACTCACGCACCTCAGTACGCACCGACGAGAGGTCAAGAGCCGATGAGCTATACTGTCACAAATCCAGGGGTATGGATCCAACATCGGTTGGAAGAAGACATACCAAGACCATAAAGGGCCAACCGGCCCCCGCAAACCGGGGCTATTGGATCTTCGTGAATCACTGAACCCGAGATAAGATACCGAAAACTAGACTTGGGCCCCTAACACAATCAACTGGTCACTCAAAGGAGCAAACCAACTTGATCACACAATTTTCGACTCTGTACGCCGGCCACGTCTTGGAAGGGGAGGGAATCGGCTTCGACGGCATTCCCCATGACGACCGATGGTATCCCAATGAACGACTGATAGAAGCCTTTGATATCGCCAAAGAAGCCGCCATCGTAATGGACGAACTTGGTTACGACGTGCTCTGGATGGCCGAACACCATTTTCAAAGGGAGGGATACGAATGTATCCCAAACCTTCTGATGCTCAGCCAATACCTATGTCAGTTCACCAAGAGCCTGAAGTTTGGTTGTGGGTTTAACATCCTGCCCATGTGGCACCCAGTACGGCTGGCGGAAGACTTCGCCATGGCCGATATCTTAACCGGAGGCCGAGTGGTCTTTGGGGTTGGGCGAGGCTATCACACCAGAGAGGTAGAGACCTTTGGCGCCCCTCTATTGGACCCAGACTCCAACCGGGAGCTCTTTGAAGAGCAAGTTGAGATCGTGTTGAAGTCATTCAATGAGGAGTCATTCTCACATCAGGGGAAGCATTACTCCATTCCACCTGAAGTACCCTATCGGGGTTACACCCTCAGGGATATCACGGTGGTGCCGCGTCCGATACACCCGGTCGAGACCTGGCAGCCGGTGGTATCAGGTAGCGAGCGCGGCATGGATTTCATGGCCAAGCACGGCATCAAAGGGATGATATTGGGGACCCACACCGACTACGTGGACGAATACATGCACAAGTTCCAGGAGGCCAACCGCAAGTATGGCCGAGACCTTCCCCTGGGCGGCAATTTAGGAATTGGGCTTTGGGCCTATATAGATGACACAGTAGCCGATGCCGAGAAGGCCCTGGAGCCGCTGTTTGAAGAACACGTTAAGTTTGCTGCCCCCCTGGGGATGCTCCGTTATACTGATGAGCAGATGGCGGAGGTGGGCCCTGGCGGTGTGGCCCGACACATAGCAGCCGGCGTCGATTTCAGAGAGACCCTCGATAAGAAAGCCTGGTTCGCCGGAGACGCCGAGAGCACGATCTCCTACCTGAAAGAAATCGAATATAAATACCCAGGTGTGGAGCAAGTCATGATTGGCTTCCCAATGGGTGAGACCAAAGCCCAATTCAAGAATCAACTGACCCGGTTCGCCAAGGAAGTGATTCCGACGTTTAAGAAACCCGGTGCGACTTCATAGGTAGACCCAGACTACTCGAACCTCAAAAGTGTGTTCCAATGACAGGGACGCCCTTTATGTGCCATGGTACGGTTTGGGCTAAACTCCCTGCTGCAACACTCAACCAAGATTCGCCCAACATTCGCCGAGGTGTATTTTGCTTTTCCCCACAGAAGAAACCGACCGACTGCTGGCCAACCTTAAGAGAGGCAAACCATCGTTGTGTGCCTATGTATTCAGTCACCCCAACATGGTGGAAGTTGCGGGCATCGCTGGCATTGATTGCTTCATGGCCGACATGATGTTCACCGCCCACGATTGGGATAACATCGCCCACTTGATTCGAGCAGCCCGAGGTACCGGAATCTCCCCGATGATACGCGTGCAGTCATTCCCCTGGGCTGACGGAACCGACCGCCGGACCGTTTCCGACGCCGCCCGTGCCTTGTCCCTGGGTGCCACCGCAGTCACTGTCTCCGTGGGTTCTGCTCAAGAGGTTAGAGATTTGGCAGAACTCAGAAACGACTGGCACCGCCAAATTCACCTGCGCCGGTTCTCGACGGCTGAGGAGTTCCCAGACTACGCCGAAAAGACCCGCGATGGGACCTTGATCGTCCCCACTGTGGAGAGCGAGGGAGCGCTGAACGAGTTGGACGAGATTCTAGCCGTAGACGGCATTGAACTGGTCTGGCTGGCCGCCGGTGACGTTACCAAAATACTTGGTGTCCCGTTCAAATATGAGGACCCTAAGGTGATGCGGCTGGTGGAGAATGCGGTTAAGACCGCTGAGCAGAACAACGCAGCCATCATGTACAACATGGGCCTGGACTCGCCCGACTTCGACTCGATGGCCGCCGCTGCCAAACGACTGTTTGATATGGGCGTGCGGGTGGTCGGTCTAGGGGCTATGGAGTGGCATATGCAGATGGCCCTTGAGCACATCCGCAAGAATTCCATCGGGTGATGGTTCCGGCTAGTTACTGTAAACCCAGTCAGGAACGGGCCGCCTTTCGCCTGTAGCGCCCCGAGCCAACGAGTCTTTCAAAACTCCATACTTAGACCGGAAGGGTCGCACCTGGTTCGGGGTGGCAGTGCGGCCAAGACCAACCAGGAACATGAGACTTTTCCCAGCGGCATGGGGTGAGAAGAAGGACGTTACGGCGTCGTCGAAAAAAGTCATGCCAGTGGCGCCCAAGCCCAGGGAATGTGCGCCCATATAAAGATTTCCACCCAGCACCCCAGCTTCAAGTTGGGCGACCCGGTAACCGCGATTCCCCAACTGGTCCAAAGCTGAATCCAGATCGGACATGAAGAACACCACCGCGCTGGCGTCGGCCCCCAAGGCCTGCTCAAAGCAAAGATGTCCAGCCTCGTTCCTCATCTCGCCTTCCCTAATCAGCTGTAACTCCGATGTTTCCCTGGAATAGTGATAGGCGCCAGAGGCCAAGCCATCCACCGCGTTAACAATCAGGTAAGGTTCTGTGAGTCGTCCTCCAAAGTCAGCTGGCATGGTCACCGAAGACGCCGCCAACAGCGCTAACAACTGCTCATGTGAGATGGACTCCCTAGCGAATCGCCGGGTCGATCCCCTATGGGAGATTGATTCACCCAATGGCGCAGATGCTATCTGTTCAGATGGATTTAACCCTCTGGCCGTGGACGCGATTCGCCACTCAGATACTTCTTGCGCCGACGTCAATGCAGCTTCTGCGTGGAGTTGGTCTGACTCTGGATATGGGATGGCATCACTGAAACCCAGGTCTCCGAGGTCAATGAACTCCAAGGAGTCCAATGCCCCAATGAACGGCTCTTCATCAGCGCCGATGGCCACCAGGCAGGTGCTGGCTTCTTCCCTGGAATCCACACCCAGAATCAAGTTCACCTGGAGGTCGACAAAACCAGTGATCACGCGGGCAGGTTGGCCCACGGCTTTGGCGGTTGCAAGCAGGTTGGCCAACACCGTCCCGTTGTCCCAAAAGCAGTATCTATAACCCCTGTTACGGTATTTCCAGGCGCTCCGCCAAAAGACCGAAGTGCTGATGATGGTCGCGGGTACAGATGCCAATGTCTCGTCGGCGGCAGCCCGGGCCAGGTTACCCCGAATGTCCCCGGTTCGTAACTTGGTGAGCGAGTGGTCAGCGGGTGAGTAGTGGTATAGCCCCGCGGCCAGACCTTCCAGTTCACCACAGGCCAGGTACAGGTCTATGGGGTAAAGAGCTCCAGCAGAGGCTGCGGCCCGATAGTGGACCTCACCCGCCGAGGCAGAGACGCTCTTCCTGATCAGGCCTGCCGCGTAATGCAGCAGTTGGGATATGGCTGGCAGATCAAGGGGAGCAGCAGTCGAAGCAGCGGAATCGGACACGGCTTCCAAGGTCGGCATCTCAAGCGCGTCCGCCTCGGGCAACGGGATGGATTCAAGTCCGGGATAGGCTTTATAAAGGGGCGGTTTAGTCAGCAGGTTGATATAGCTGAGCTTGGTTGCCTCATGAAACGCTTGAGCGGCCCGTTTGTCACTATTTGCCAAGTTTGTTCTTCCTTTGCCAAGCCGGTCTCTTTAGTCCGTAGGTTATAGCTACGCTGGCACCTGAGACTGGTCCCCGAACACGGAGATCCTTCGCCCCATCTGAATATCTTTGGCTCCCGGTATATGAAGGGTAACCCGAACCCCCCAAAAAGCTCCCGTAAAATTTGTCTGCCAGCGCTTAGGCAGAGAAATGGTGATCTCCTCGCTATGCGGCTGCCGGTCGACCAAGCGGGTGCTATTCCCAAAACGTTTCTCCGAGGACCATAGCGCATGTTCAATGGGGCCTTTCTCAGTGTGGATCACCTCCCAACTGACAAGTCGCAACACTCCCCTTCGAAAGAAGAAATCCTCTCCGGAAGAAACGTCGACACGGACCACCACATCCTCTCCGGGACGATGTCTCTTGTCCTGAACAGTCACGGTTAGATCCGCGTTGACAACGAACTTAATCTCATCAAGGACGACCGAGCCCACGATCCAGAGCAGGACCACCAGAGAACCGACGAGCGATCCGATGGCATAGATGACCGGCCAGGAGGTATCGGCGCAGGAGAGGCCAGCGATCCCAGTCTCACAAACAACCCGGTACGCCAATAACCCGGCCATCCCACCGATGAAGTGGAATATGCCGCTCACCCAGACCATCAGGGCTGTTAGGAGGAGTCCGGCAAGGAACCCACCCAAGGATTTACCACCGATGATCGTGCCTGAGATGGCTCCCAAAGCAACCAACACTCCGGCGACCGAGAGAATGGCCGCGGTATATCCGAAGGTGTATCCCAGACCTATGCCGAAAGCGGACATGATGCCGATCAACAATACAGCTGAAAGTCTAAGTTGATTTCTGTTGGCGAGGTATCGGCTTTGGTGCATCTACTCCACCAGTGTCAGCGTTAAATCAGAGTCAGTGATTGGAATCGCAGTACTCACTATACTATGCAGATTTCAAGCCAAAAGTTCGGTTGAGTCTCGACATCATGTCGTAGTAGCAGGTGGTAAAAGCCAGGGCCGCGGCTCCCTCATCGCCAGCCAGGTGGGTTGTGGCCTGCCAGGTGGAATCACGTATCTCGTCCTGTAGGACCTCCTTGGCAAAGTGCACCCAGATGCCTTCTTTGGGCAGCAAACCGCGCGGCGCCGTACCGGCGGCGATGCCTTCGATGACCGCGTTACTTACCCCGGCTTCTCGGGCTAGCGGTTCGAATGATTCCCATAGTGTCTGGTTATCTCGCTCATGGGCCACCGTCAAAGCAACAGTGAAGATTACCCACGGTTCCAAGCCAGTCTGGGTGACCACGGTCTGTAGGTTCGCCAATCCAATCCCCAACTGAGGATTGGCAAACATAGATTGTAGGGTGATGGATAGCCCCGATCCAGAGCTAACAAGTCCATCGAAGGCGGTCTGGGCTTCTGATGGCAGTTTTGACTGTGGAAGGGTTGGCAGCCGGGACATATTCGCTCCTCTACCAGGGAGTTTGACCTAGTCTAATTTCGGCCGTGATTCTAGTTCCACCCTCACGTCACGGACACCGAAAATCTCCCAGGGATTAAAGGATTCAACGAACAACTTGGCAGCCTCAACGGAGTCGAATCCCTTTCTGGATCGGTCTGGATCGTACCCGAAGGTCCTGGCGTAGGCGTCCACGCCCGACCTGTTCTCTCGGTACCCACCGATGACTTCCTCGTTGCCTTCCGAATCGTCAAGATAGAGGTTCTGTCCCCGTTTGACATCTCTCCAAAAAACACTCATCAGTGGTTTCTATCCTCTTAGGCCCTTGCAGGGGTTTCGCTTGTTTGTGGATCGGTGAGGCGATACCTACTCGACTGCTGCGAGTGTTGGCCCCACCCTAGACCTCCCCATTATGAGGGGAAGGGGATTATTTCCTTTATTTTACCGATATTTTACCGAGTGTTCGTTAGCGGAACTTACCTCGCCATACCGGCGGAGGCCAGGTATCCACTGAACTTCCAAGTTAGGAAGTATGTTGTCGAGTGGATTCCTGATTCCGCAGAAAAACCGGATAGAGAGCCTTCGGTTATTAGGCCGTCCATCGGTATTATCCACATTCCTTTAATGGTAAGCCAGCCGATAGATTGGTTCAATTTAGGTTGGGTTCCACGTGATTATAACTAATGCGAGTCCTTCGACACCCTCAGGATGAGGGGTTTATAGGCATTTGTTACGCGGGTTTGTCGCCTTGAGAGACCACCTCGTCGAATTCTTCTTTGGTGATGGGTTGGATGGACAGGCGCATGCCTTTCTTGATTAGCAGCATGTCCTTTAATCTGGGGTTTTCTTTAATCTCGGCCAAGGTCACCGGACGGGCCAGAGGTCGTTCACCCTTGATGTCGACCATGGACCAGATAGGTTTCTCCGGCGTAGCTTTGGGGTCGTAGTGCTTGTCGTCGGGATCAAGGCCGTGGAAGTCGTCATACCCCTCCCTGACCACGCTGGCGATGCCCACCACTGCCATGGGTTTGGCGTTGCTATGGTAGAAAAGGATACTATCTCCGAC
The DNA here is from genome assembly GCA_964451445.1 of uncultured Dehalococcoidia bacterium. Classification (GTDB taxonomy): domain Bacteria; phylum Chloroflexota; class Dehalococcoidia; order Lucifugimonadales; family UBA3495; genus UBA9611. Next base: position 13,958 of record CAYVIG010000006.1, on the reverse strand, counting down.
CTTCATATCGTCGCGCATCATGTTGCGGGCCTGGTAATTACGGACGCCGTCCCACTCGGCCCAGCCGTCAGGATCGTTCATCAAGTCATCAAAGGAATATGCAGTTGGTTCTGATTTGAAGAGCCAGTATTGCTTCTCGGCCATTCTTGTTCCTCGTTAGCTCTCAGCTTCTAGCGTAGTTTTATTCCGGCTGCTTCAAGGTCGAAACAGCCTTCGATCAGGTCTTCTTTCTCCTGACGCAGGACATCTTTTCTGACCCGCAGACTAGGGGTGCGGGGGAGTTCGTCCCGGACTTCCCAGTAGCGGGGGACTTTGAAGTAGGCCAGGTTATCGGCACACCAGTGAACCAATTCGGCCGGCTCGGGTGTTGCCCCTTCACGCGGTGTGACGTAGGCCTTGACCTCGTCTTCCCCCAGGTCCGACGGCACGGCCAGAACGGCACAGTCCAGGACCTTGGGGTGGCGTTTGACCACGTTCTCGACCTCCTGAGACGAGATGTTCTCCCCCCGGCGGCGAATGATGTCCTTCTTCCGGTCCACGAAATATAGGAACCCGTCCGCGTCCACCCAGCCAAGGTCGCCGGTATAGAGCCAACCGTCGCGCAGGGTTTCGATGTTTTGTTCTTCGTTCCGCCAGTAGCCTGGCATGATGGCCGGGTTGTGGATGGTAATCTCACCCACGGTATCCACGCCCACATGGACACCAGTCGCCTGGTCGGCGATCCGCACCTGGTTCTCGAAACCGGGTTGTGGATGCTGCCGTGGCTCACCCGAAGAACCAGAGCGGCGTTTTTCGCCGATACGCTCGATGGTCCCGAAGCAGGTCTCGGTCATACCGAAGCCCACTATTATGTCGGTGTCGAAACGGTCCTGGAACTCGGACAGAAACTCCGGAGGGAAGGACGGCGAGCCGTAGAAGAGCCGCACCGTGTTGTCCTTGTCGTCGACAGAAGGCTCGTTCTTGGCCAGCACCGGCATCATCATGCCAATGAAGTTGACCACGGTGGCCTGGGCTTCCCGGACCTGTCCCCAGAACCTCGACGCGCTAAAGCGGTCGACCACCACCAGCGTGCCACCAGCTGCCAGAGCGCCCATGGTGGAATAGTACTGAATGTTGGCGTGGTAGTAGGGCAGGCAGGTGAAGAACCGGTCCTCTGACGTGGCCTGGGTCCAGTGGGCAAAGCCCTGTCCGGCGGCCACGTACATCAAATGGGTGCAGATAACACCTTTTGGGTTGCCAGTGGTACCGGACGTGTAAACCAACATGGAAATATCATGAGGAGATATATCCGGCACGGCGCTCAGCCACGCGGCAGATTCATGTGCAACACTGAAGTCGGTCCAGCCTTCCGGCAGTGTGCCTTCTACACCTCGAAGCAACTTTACCTTAACGCTGGGGGCCAGGTCGGCGGCGGCTCCGGCGATATCGGCCAGAGAGGGGTCGGTGACCAGGCCCTTGGCTTCGGCATTGTTCAGGATGTAGGCCATCTCGTCCCTTTTATAGGCCGTGTTCACCGGGACGCTGATGCCACCGATGACCGACAGTCCGAACCATGAATAGACGTACTCGATGCAGTTGGGCATAAAGAGGCAGACCCGGTCTCCTTTCTCGATGCCCAGTTCGGTGAACATGGTTGCTGACCTCAATACGCCGTCCCAGAACTCCTGGTAGGTGCGACTGAGTCCACCGATTTCGATGAAGGTCTTGTTTGGGTCGCGCGCTACGACCTCGGCTAAGAACTGGCCCAGGGACTGCTCCCAAGGCTTGTTTGTGTCGGTGGGCATACTTCAGAAAAAACCCCTCTATCGGTCAGTGTGGATGGGTGCTTGGGCTAGTCAACAAGCAGTTACAAGCATTTTATGGTAACCAGGTTGTACCGGCAAGCTGATACCTAGGGGATATCAGGTCAATTGGCCTGTATAATGCCTGTTATGTCAGACTCAAAATCAGCCGCTACTCCAGTTTCCGTCGATTCCCAACGACTCCAATTGACCAATGACGACGCCAGTACTGGTACCCTTATCGGGTTCAAGTGCAACGAGTGCGAAGCATCGGTCTTCGGCCCTGCCATCTTCTGCCAAAAGTGCACCTCCACCAACCTTGTGGCCGTAGATTTGGGCGACAAAGGTGTGTTATTCAGCTTCACTATCGTGAGGATACCGCCAGCAGGTTGGCCTGGCGGCATTCCCTACGTGCTTGGTCAGGTTGAACTGCCCAGTGGCCCCCAGGTGCTGGCAGAGGTCATCGACTGCGAGCATGACGACCTCAAAATCGGTATGGCGGTAGAGATGGTGTTGAAAGCTGTCCCATCAGAGAACGGCGGCCCCGACAAGGCAGTCTACAAGTGGCGCCCCGCCTGAACACGGAGAACAACCCATGACAATGAACAAGATCAAACCCGGCCGCGAGGTGATGGTGGTCGGCGTTGGGCTTCACCCCTTCGGCCGTTTCCCCGATAAGGATCTGGGCCAGTTGGCAATAGAGGCAGTGCTGCCAGCCCTGGAAGACGCTGGTGTCAAATGGAAGGACATCACCATCGCCTACTTCGGCCACGTCTACTACCAGGGCATGTCCATCGGCGAGACCACTCTGTCCAAGTTGGGGCTGACCGGCGTGCCCATCGTCAACGTCGAAAACGCCTGCTCCAGCGGCTCCACGGCCTTCTGGCAGGCCTATTGGGGAATCACCACCGGTCTCTATGACATGGCTCTGGCCTTCGGTGCGGAGAAGGTGCCACGCGGCCCGGTAACGGTAACGGCAGAGGATGCTCCGGAGCGTTACATAGGCGGGGACCACATGATGGCTGGATACGCGCTCAGGGGCAAACGCTACATGGAGGAGACCGGCGCTCCGACTACGGCCTTGGCCCAGGTGACGGTGAAGGCCCGCCAAAATGCGGCCATGAACCCCTATGCCCACCGCAAAGACACCTACACCGTCGAAGAGGTTCTGAATTCGCGTATGATTGCCGACCCGCTGACACTGTTTCAGTGCTGCCCCACCAGTGAGGGCGGCGCGGCTGCGGTGCTCTGCGCCCGCGAAGACCTGGCTAAGTACGGCATTGACGAGAGCCGCGCGGTGTCCATCGCCGCGGCGGTTCTGACTTCGGGGGATTACAACGGGCGGGGCGCTGACCACTCGGCGTTCAGTCCCTACCGCACCGAGCCGGCGGCGCTCCAGGCCTATGAGATGAGCGGTATCAGTCCCGAGGATGTTGACTTAGTGCAGGTGCATGATGCGGCCACCATCGGCGAGCTACAGCAGGTTGAGGCCCTGCATCTACTGCCATTCGGCGAGGCCTGGAAGGGGACCATGGAGGGACGCACGGCCCTGACGGGCGACATCCCGGTGAACACCGACGGCGGTCTGCTTGCCATGGGGCATCCCTTTGGGGCTTCGGGTATCCGCATGATCCACGAGACGGTGACTCAACTACGCGGCGAGGCTGGCCCCAGACAGGTCGCCAACGCCCGAATCGGCGTGGCCCAATGCTCTGGAGCCGGTGATGTGACCACAGTGCACATCCTTCAAAAGGGCTGACGGCCAGAAGTTCTTATGCATTCATATCTCGTGTTGGCCGCCATGAAAGGCCGGTTCGTCTCCAACACCGGCAACACCTACGACAACTTCCAGTTCATGGGCTACTCTGACGGCGTCGACCCCATGGCCGCCGTCACAAACTTCTTCGACGCGCCCCCATACCCCATAGTCTGGTCCGACGTTGAATACCTCTGGGCCGAACGCCTAGCCGATGACTCAGCCAACGGCCACCTAGGAGATTACGAACGCATCTACGTGGAGACGTTGCGGACGCGCTGGGCGGAAGATAGAGAGTGAGGCTGGAGTCGTTCCACATTTACTGCCGACGGCTTCGACCCGCTCCGCTATGTCGGCTCCAGTGGTCTTGTTTCTCGGTTTTAGAAAACCCCAGAAGCGGATGACCATAGCGTGCCCAGGAGAAAGCCCCAGTCCCACGAATTTACAGAAGAGGAATGCACTCGCACCAACACCTCATCATCCTTGAACTAGGGCTTATCGACTTCCCTGAGTCCAAGGACCTCAGGTTAGCCGTACTTCTCATAGAATATCGCTTGCGTCGGGTCCTTCCAAGCCGGTTCACCTCCGGCGGAATGGTTGCCTCAGGCCAGCCATCTTCACATTAATCTTAACTGCCAAAGGCGCTCATCTATCAGCCAAACTTATGTAGAATTGTCCCGATGATCCTTGGAGGTCTCTGCCACATGCCTACCCGCACAATCACTCTAGTCCTGTCCATTCTAATCCTAGCCGTATTGATATCCGCCTGCGGGGATAATGGGCCCAGCAAAGAGGATCACTTGGCTGCTGCCATTGAGTTACAGGAGGCGGGGCAGCTCGAGGAGGCTATCTTGTGGTATGACCAGGCCATTGGTCTGGATCTGAAATATGGAGAGGCCTACACCAATAGAGGCGGTGTATACCTGGAATTGGGTCGTCCGCAATTGGCCATCATCGACTCCACCAAGGCCATCGAAATCGACTCGGAAAATGCATTGGCCTACGCCAACCGGGGCGGAGCCTACGCCAGGAACCTCCAACTGGAAGAAGCGCTTTTGGACCTGAACAAGGCCATCAAGCTGAACCCCGATCTCCCGGTGGCTTATTCCAACAGGGGCAGCGTCTATGCCTTATCGGGCAAATATGAAGAAGCGTTGGTCGACCTGACTAGAGCCGTTCAGATGGCCCCCTATCACGTTGCAACCATATTGAACAGGGCCGGGGTTAACTATGAATTGGGCAACCTGGACAAATCGTTTCAAGATTACCGAGATGCAATCGACCTGGAACCCGAAAACGCGACCGCCTACACCAACAGGGGCTATTTCTTCTGGGACCAGAACCAACCTAAAGATGCCATCCTAGACCTTAACGAGGCTATCAGCATCAACCCGGAACTCGCTGTAGCCTACATCAACCGCGCCCTGGTCCATTGCTCCATGGGCAATGAGGCCGAGTGCGAGGCCGACATCGAAAAGGCGGGAGAACTGGGACGCGACAAAGAGGAACTCAGGAATTCCATTGAAGAATTGATCGCTGATCCCTAAACCCTGGCAGACCCACTCGGGCGCAGATTTACTTCCCAATTATCAGATAAAGAGCAAATTGGAGGAACAGGTAGATGCCCTACGCAGACATTCCAGGAGTGCGACTCTGGTTCACCGATACCGCAGGGATGGACGACGACAAGCGGACTCCGGTGGTGTTTCTCCATGCCGCATCCGGTACGACCGATTGCTGGGTGAACCAGGAGCAGGCCTTCACCGACGCAGGGTACCGATGCGTGGCCTACGACCGCCGCAATTGGGGCCGCTCTGAGGTCACGGACAAAAAGGCTGAACCAGGTTCCGCATCCGCCGACCTAGAGGCCTTTGTCGACCATCTGGGTCTGAAGCGTTTCCACCTGGTGGCCACCGCTCTGGGCGGGATCGTCGGCCTGGATTACACCGTGGAATACCCGGACCGGGTCATCAGCCTGACGGTCTCCAGTAGTTTCACCGGGGTGTCTGACGCATCCTATATGGAGGTCCAAAACCGGCTGCGGCCGCCGGAGATATCCGACCTACCGATAGTGCTCAGAGAGGTGGGGCCATCGTACAGGGTGGCCAATCCTGAGGGCGTGGCAAAGTGGCTCCAGATAGAAGAAGCCAGTCGGCATGAGATATCTCCGGAGCAAGAGCAAAACCCCCGCAGCCCCATGACCTTCGCCAGATTGGAAGCCATGAAGACTCCGGTGCTGATGCTAACCGGCGGCGCTGACCTCCTCTCCCCTCCGGCGATGATGAAGATCGTGGCCGACCACATCTCCGGCAGCCAGTTCTCGGTCGTACCCGAAGCTGGTCACGCCGCCTTCTGGGAGGAGTCAGAGGTCTGGAACCGGTTCGTGCTGGAGTTCATTGGGCAGCACTAAGGGCAATAGCTCTGCATGTTCGACATTCTGACCTTCCTCCTACAAATACCTCCTTCCATGGTAAGCCCGTCGAACCATCCCGTGGTACCCAGTAGCAGACTGATGCGCTTCCTTCGATGGCTCTCAGGACGAACGGTTGTGTTGGGTGTTCTGTTAGTCCACCCCCGTAATTCCAGCGGAGGCTGGGATTCAGGAAATCTCTTCGAGCAGTCCTCCGGATGTTGCGGGCGATCTGGATCCCACTTTCGGGGGAGAGACGGATGGGTCGGTACGTGGGTCGCAACAGCCGCAGAGGAGGGTTTTTAACCCGCCATGATTCTGGTTGGCCAAATTCCAGCAGGTAAAAGGTCACGGGCACAGGTGAACAACGGCAGTTCTAATTAAACGGGCATCCCGATGTGACCGGGATGCCCGATTTGTCTTCACAGCCTTGTTGAACTTATTGCTTGTTGGCGAAGTCTCTCAGTTGGCCGAAGTCTGCTTTGAAACCTTCGGTCAGGGCGCGGCGGTCGGTGCCGTGGAGGATGAACCTGGCTCCCTGGGAGATCCAGTACTCGGATAGGTCTGGAGTCTGTTGGTGCACCAATGTGGCGATGCCCTTGGCCTCAGACATGTCGATGACCTTCTTGACCGTGTCCTGGTAGATCTTCTGGTCGTACTGATCAGGGATGCCCAGGGAAATGCTCATGTCGTTGGGGCCGACGAAGATGCCGTCGATTCCGGGAACCTCGAGCATGGCCGCAAGATTATTCACCGCCGCTTCGCTTTCGATTCCGATGATAGCGATGCTGTTCCTGTTTCGTTCTTCCAGGTAGGACCTGGTGGCGTCGCTGACGTGCTCCCCGTTCTGGACTACGCGGTCAGCGGCCTCGCCCTTCAGAGGACGCCATTTGGCGGCGGCAACGACCTCACGTACCTGGTCGACGGTCTCGCAGTACGGGGCTAGAACGCCCTGGGCGCCGGCGTCCATGGCCATGGTCACGTAGTGGGAATCCTGAATAGGAATGCGTACGATGGGCACCACACCGGAGGTGTTCATCATTATCATGAAGTCGCCCAGTTCGCCGCGACTCCGGTAGTTGTGTTCAGTGTCGATCACCACGTAATCGAGACCGACAGTGTCCAGGATGGGTATCCATTTAGGATTCCTGGCGATGGAAATCATGGTGCCGAATACGCGGCCACCAGATTTTAAGGTTTGCTTCAGTTCTGCTCCGTTCATGTCCTTTCTCCTACTCGCTCTTAGGGGCATCCCGAATAGATCGGAATGCCCCTAAATTGGTTCACTGATTTTTGGATTATTGGTTGGGACTCATCACACTTTGGCAGAGTCGGGCCGTCGCCATCAGGTCTGGTACCACCACGTATTCGTTGACAGTGTGCATCTCATTGGTGGCCATACCGACCACGATGCAGTCTATGCCGTTCAGACGCATGGCATTGGCGTCGGTACCACCGCCGGACGGCTTGATGTCGGGTACCAACTTCATATCCCTCAGCATATCTGTGACCAGCCGCACCACCGGCTCGCTTGGGTCAAGAGTGTACATCTGGAACATCATCTCAAGCTCTTCCCGGATGGTGGCTTCCTGGTACTTAGCCCTCGCCCGGTCCAACGCCTCTTTCACTTGCAGGCCCAGTAGGTCCACCGTTTCGGTGTTCCGACTGCGGAACTCGCCGCCAAAGGTGACCTCCACCGGAACGGCGTTCCGGACAGTACCACCGGAAATCAGGCCCACGTTGAACGTTGATTCTTCGTCCAACCGACCGTTGGGCATATCATTGATAATCTCGGATGCGATGCGGATGGCCGAGATACCGTTCTCAGGTTCGACACCGGCATGGGCACCACGACCGGTCACAGTGACGTCGAACTTCATGTAAGTGGGACTGGCTCCGGTGATGGTGTTCACCGGGCCGTTACCGTCGAATACCACCGCCTCTTTGCAGTGAATCATGGATTAATCAAGGTGGGCAGCGCCCACGAGGCCAATCTCCTCACCCCTGGTCAGTACCACCTGGACAGGCCGCCTGGGTGTGCCGTCTTCCTTGGCCGACTCTAAAGCCTCAAAGATCGCGGCGACTCCGGCTTTGCAATCACCGCCGAGAATCGTTGAGCCATCGGAACGGATGATGTCGCCGTCAACCTGGGGTTTGATGCTCCGGCCGGGATCAACAGTGTCCATGTGGGCGGAGAGCATCAGTGGGTTGTCGCCGTCTTCGGACGCTATGACGTTACCGTGGGCATCTCTGGCAACACTGAAGCCCAGCCCGACCAGGCGGTCGGTCAGATGCCTGGCCACGTCCTCTTCTTCATCCGATGGGCTATCAATCTTCACAAGCTCACAGAATGCGTTGACCAAGCGTTCCTGGTTAATCATCAATTCCCTCTATCGCACTAATATTAAAGGCCTGATTTAGGCGGACGGTATTATACATTATGTCTGGCCGCGACAGACCTGATTGGCCGCCTATCCCAGCTATTTAGAGAGGGAGATCAGGGCCAAGCCAATGACAATCAAGGTGGATCCAAACAAACGCCCTCGGCCAAACGGTTCCTTCAGCAGGATGATGCCCATAAGCACTCCGATCACGATGCCGACTTCCCGCGCTGGCGCCACGTAGCTCACTCGCGACAATGAAAATGCGGTTAGCACCAACCCGTAGGCGGCAAATGTCAGCAGCCCGGCCGCTGTTATCGGAAGAGCATTGGCCCGCCACTCCGCCTTAACGGCATCCATACCTTTACTGGCCAGGATGTAGGGTGCCAACATGACAGCGGTACCAATACTCAAAAAATACATGTAGAGTAGCGGCTGGATATGGCTGACTCCCTCTTTGTCGACGATCGAATAGACGGCTATTGTCAGTCCGGTGAGGACTGCGTAACGTATTCCGGCCGATCTGAGGAATAGCAGTGGCCTTCTTAGCACTTGATGGAAATTGCCCCACCATGAGATTGTGTATATCCCGCAGATGATAGCAGTGATACCGCCGATGGCCAACGGCTCGACGACCTCATCCAGAAGGATTACCGCGAGGATTGGAACCAGCATCGGGCCCATACCACGGGCTACGGGGTAGACCAGCGAAAGGTCTCCCTGGGCGTAGGCCCGGGCCAGCAGGTTGAAATAGAATACGTGGAGACCTATTGTTGCTAAGACGAACCACAGCCCAGGAAACCCCACAGAGTTGAACCACAATAGCACAGCTCCCAACGGTGCCAGCAGAACACTGGAGACCGCCAAGAGCCACCAGGCGAATATCTGAGGGTCTCCGGCCCGTTTCAGCATCAGGTTCCAGGATGCGTGAGCCAGGGCGGAAAGTAGGACGAGTACCAGCGATAAGGCTGTCATGGGCCGGAGTATAGCACCGGGTCAGCCGTACTTAGTGACAGACACGACACGGAGTTATCAGTGGCAGAAAGTCATATAAAACAGTTGTCAGCCCTCACCGACGAGATCGTAGCCTGCCGGATGTGCACTAGATTGGTGAGCTGGCGGGAAAAGATCGGCAAGGAAAAACGGGCGTCGTACAAGGACTGGGATTATTGGGCCAAACCCGTACCCAGCTTTGGAGACCCGGACGCTCCTCTGGTATTACTCGGCCTGGCCCCAGCTGCCCACGGCGGCAACAGGACAGGTAGGGTCTTTACCGGAGACCCTTCAGCAACCTTTTTGACTGCCGCTATGTATGAGGCTGGGCTGGCCAACCAACCCACTTCCGAGTACCGAGAGGACGGTCTGGAACTGAACGGTGTCTACATCGGCGCCGCTGTACGCTGTGTCCCCCCCGGCGACAAACCCACACCAGAGGAACAGCGTACCTGCCTGCCCTATCTGGTGCAGGAACTCCGCATGCTCCCCAATCTCAAGGTAATCATGGCGCTGGGACACATCGCCTTTCGCGCCGCCCTGCAAACCCTGAGCGACATGGCGGAGGAAAGAGTACGGGGCAAATTCCTGCACGGCGAGGTCTACCGGTTCGGGCCGGAGCTTCCCATGATGATCGCTTCATACCACCCCAGCCCGCGCAACACCAATACCGGAGTGCTGACCATGGACGCTCTAGTAAAGGTCCTGAAAAAAGCCAAAGATCTGAGCCAAAGCTGAAGAGGCTCGGCCATGCCTGCTACAACCGTTATGGTTTGGTTCGATTACTCCTGCCCGCATTCTTTTATCGGGTTGAACCGGCTTGTGGAATTGGCTTCCACCATGGATATCGAGATAGACCGCAGACCGTTCCTGGTCAGGTACAATTCACCTGGCTTCGGCGAAGAGAGCGTGCTCCCAAGCAATCTGACCAGCGCCCCGGTAACCGGCAGGCGAAAACCGCTTTACAGCTCGGTCTTGGGCGTAGTCGGCATGGATACCGAACCGGCATCCAACAGGTCGGTCAGCACACTGGCCATCCACGCCGCGACCGCCTACTCCAAGGAACACGGTTTGGACGGAAAGTTTTTTGCGCTGGCATCCAAAGAGTATTGGGAGTTGGGTACCGACCTTGGCAACCTATACTCGATCCGACGACTCTCCCTGGCTGCAGGTCTTGACTGGGAACATATGTGGCCGCAGATGGAGTCAGGCGATTACCACAAGATGGTGCTGACCCAACATGAAGCGGCGGTGGCTGCGGGAATCACCCAGACTCCGACGTTTCAGATACGCGGCAGACTGCACTCGGGGAACATGGGGTTTGAAGAACTCAGGTTGGCAGTCCAAGCGGCGGCCTAACTCTGCCCAGGCCCTATCCAAAACAAGGGGTTATGGGCGACTTCCCATAGGCGACCATCCAAGTCTTTAAAGTAACCGGAATAACCGCCCCAAAAGACTTTCTGAGGAGCCTTAACTAGGGTGGCCCCCGCCGCAATTACCTGTTCCATCACCTGGTGCACTTCATCCTCAGAGACCACGTTATGCGCCAAGGCAAAGTAGTTGAGCCCAGTTCCATCTGCCGATACAGTGGCGGGAATCCCGGCTATAGAGGCCTAAACCAGCTTCCACTGAGGGTAAAGAAGGCTAAGGTTGGCAGGGATTCCATCCTTGGAAAGCCAAGACCTTCCTCATCGAACTTGATCGCCGCTGCCAAGTCGCCAATACCCAGGGTAATCATGCTGATTTTTGGGTCCATCATACACTCCCGTGGATTAGACGAGACTAAAGTGATTCGGGGTTACGTTCAGCCACCGACGAACCGGCGGCCAAATCCCACTGCCAGCGAAGGGTTGCCGTCAAAGTACAACTGCCCGTCGGCCAGGGCATCGGCAATCTTGATTCGGCCGTACATGATAAGCACGTAGGTCTCGCCGTCACACTCGAATGTAACGTCAGGCTCCTCACTACCCGCGTCCTCGATCTTAGCGCCGTCAAACCCGATGATTATGTCCTTCCTCGTCTCTGCGGGGCCAGAAACCACAAACCGGTGGGTGATCGGCGTATTCAAAGATGGGTCGGGACGGAAAGCCCGCCGCACCGCGCGGTCGACGCCGTCGATTAGTACCGCCACAGCATCGTCGGAAAGGTGGAACTGGTCATCCAAGACCGACCTGATGTCCCAGGTATGCATGGTCAGCTCGGCGATGCGCTGGCTGAGCAGGGTTTGGACCATTTCCGGTCCAGGGGGCCAGTAACAGAGCATCTCCCAGTCTTCCGGGCCAACGCTGTTGAAGACGGTCACAACTTCATCCAGTCGTTGGATCAGGTATTCACTCAAGCCAACACCGTGCTGCTCTCTGGTTGCCAATGCCCGGTCAAAGATACTCTTGGCGAATTTGTCTTCGTCATGGTCTGCCACTTCTGGCGCGCCCTCGGGTGGGGAGTAATCTCCCTCCAGACCTCTTCTGACCCGTAATGCATGGTCTTGCCCGGCCAGGTGCGCTAAAACGTCAGCGACCGACCAATTTTCACAGGCGCTGGGCTTCTGAAGATCGGATTCCGAGAGCGAAGCAAAATACCCCTTAACGGAGTTAACTTCAGACTCAAGTATTTTCGCTGTTGCCTCTGGTGTGGTCATCTTGATTAGCGGTTCCTGCTCGATTGATTGGAAAGTAATGGTACAGGAATAATGGTCGGTCATGGTTCAGGGAATGTGCGTCGCTAAAAAGAAAAGACCGAGGGTTGTAATCGGTCTTTTCTGCTTCCTTTGAATATCAACTTGTGACTAAGAGTGCATTCTCATAATCTGCCCATTGGCCAATCGGCCAACAACTAGTCAGTCTCGCCCAGGTCTGAGATTGCGACCCGGCAGCTGGAGTCTTCAAAGGTGCTGTCTGGCGGTGCGATGACATTCGCCTTATCGAGCATGCCCTGACAGTTTTCGCTCAGGTTCAACAGGTGCAACCGGGTACCGGCACGGTCATACCGCTGGGCCACGTCGACGATCGCCTCCAACCCAGAGTGGTCCCATACCCGAGAGTTCCTGAAATCGATCACCACTTCGGGCGGATCTGCGGCCGGATTGAACAGGTCGGAGGACTTCGCATTAATTACCATTTACTATTCTAGTAATAGTTGCTAACGGTTAACTATCTCTCCGATGCTCAGCATTTCAGTTGGTCCGACGATGGGAAACCCATTGTGCTCAGCTTCTCCCCGGAGTTTGTCCCGGGCCTCTCCTCTGACGTATAACTGCGAGTCCACCAGCAAGAACGGCATCCCTATGCTGACCGAGGCCTCCATATCGTGGCTGGAATCGCCGACGTACAGGGAGCTGTTGACCGCTCCCCCCAGCCGGTCAACCGTCTTGGCTAGAATCTCCGGGTCCGGCTTGCCTTGGGTCACGTCATCGATGGTCAACACAGCATCGAAATTGTCCCGAATTCCGTGATGGCTTAAGACGCTTTCCACCACCGCTTTACTGCTCATGGTGGCCACCGCCAACCTGAATTTGTTGTCCTGCAACAAAAAGAGCAGTTCTCTCACCTTGGGCAGCAACTTCACATTGCCGGTGAGCTCCAACTGCAAAGCGGCCCGGGACTTGATCGCATCCTCCAGCACCTCTGCAGCCCGTTCTGCCCCCAGATCCCGCTCCAAGAAGTGGTTCAGCAGCTTACGGGCCCCGCCGCCAAAAACCACCCTCAACTCGGATTCGGTGGCCACAACCCCGAACTGAAACAAAGCCGCTATGGTTGCCCCCAGCGCCGCCGGCTGGCTATCAACCAAAGTCCCATCAAGGTCAAAGATTACTGTGTCTATCGCACGAGTCATTGCTTTGTTGGTTTGCTCCTGGATGTTGGTGGCGTTATTTGAGCATTATAGGGGTGTTGGTGGAGCAAGAGGAGAGAAATTCGACGAAAGAAAAGACCTCTGGTAGCCACCAAAGACCTTTAAGGGACTCGATCGTAACCGATCTGTCACTACGTTCGGAGTCATCTTTGGACACTCTAACTCTAATTTCGGTCAGGGGATATCGTCCTGATATGCTTGGTCATACTCCATTCCACTGAGGTAACTTATCCCAACACGCATTGAGTCCATAACAATCTCCGTATTCAACTAGGTCGCAAAACTCAAAGTAAGAAGCCTCCCAAGATAACTTGGGAGGCTTTTTTATGCCTAGTTTTTGGTAGGGCGTAGGGGATTTGAACCCCTGATCTCCGCCTTGAGAGGGCGGTGTCCTGGGCCGCTAGACGAACGCCCCACACATGAAGCACTGGACCCTCGGCCCACGAGCGAATCCAGCCTAGTTATGCTATCAAACGCGGCTGGGGTTGTAAATCTAATCCGCCGTCGAGTATCGGAATCCTGCCTTGTGGGTGCTCTCGGTATAGCCCGAAATAGACCGTGAAGCGGGCGGTCATCGCCTGTCAGGAAGATTCGAGGCAAAGAAAAACCGGCCCATTTGAGTAGGCCGGTCTTTCGTTTGGTCAATCAATCCGAAAGCAGTTTGCCTGGCCTGGTAGACCCGACGCCTGCCGTAAAGAGTCTAGTTGACGATGAAATCACCAAACATGGTGTAGTTGTGTCCGGGGAAGGTGCATACGAATTGGTACGTACCTGGTGCCGGTGCGGTG
>CAYVIG010000005.1:0-31303 GCA_964451445.1 uncultured Dehalococcoidia bacterium | reverse complement strand
CTGGAGATCGACGGGACCATCGGCGGGTTTGGCGGCTGCCCCTACTGCGGCAACGGCCGCGCCACCGGTATGGCCCCTACCGAAGACATCCTTCACATGATGGAGGACATGGGAATCCCCACCGGCGTGGATATCGACAAACTAATCGACTGTGTATGGACCGCCGAGCGGATCATGGGCCGCGAGCTCTACGGGCACGTCTCAAAGGCCGGTCCTCGACCCAATTCTGTAGCGTCTCTCTACGACATCAACGCACCGTTCGTGGAGACCACAGAACAGGCTAAGCACTTCAAGAACGGCCCTGGCGCCTACGAAGGCGGTATCTACCCGTACAGTGAGCCCATCACAAGCCCCTACCGGGACAGGGTGGAAGCTGGCGGTCCCGCCTACGACGATGCCAACGGCGACTTCCCCTGGAAGCAGGACTGGTTCCCAGCTAAGAGCTAACCGGTTTTTCCAGCTATGCGTGTTAAAAGCGGCCACCCACTGAAGGGGGGCCGCTTTTTTGTTCTGAGTTAGGGTGAGGGTATATTTCTTCACAACCAACTTTCAACGGAGCACAGAACCGGTGGCCCAGAAACACAGTTGAGTGCTACTATGTCGCCACTCGCGTTACAGTCGCTATACCATAAACCTGACGATATCTAAGGAGCTCCACTTATGGCCACGACGAATCCCACTGACCCGAATGAAATCCGCCTAACCGGTGAGAACTCTTTCATCCGTCTTTCAGACCCCTCCAACAACGAACAAACCACCAGGTCCAGCCACTGGCGTGTCCTCTGGTCGCCAGGCGGCGCTGGGCATGTCTTGTACCTGCAAAGTGATCTCACAGACAATGAAGTTAGCATCTATTCCGACAATATCGCGTTGGCCCGCTGGCTCCAGGAGGAGATTGAAACTTTCCTATACCCCGATTTCTCCGACCAAAGGATCCAGGTTTTTGATGCCGAGTTCAACAAAAAGGGGGACGGTACAAATTTCTGGACCGAGACCATCGAGAGTGACGAAGATGTCATCGCCATGACCTGGCACGATTTCATGGAGCCGTATATGTTGGTTGTACCGGCCGGTAGCGCTTCAGGCCGCCCCCATGGCGTCTACAGTTGCTTCATCCCTGCCAGGAAGGCCCAGTTGACCATCAATGGCGATGTCGCTGGCGGTGTGGTCACCACTGATCGAAGGGGTGACAAAGACAGTAGCTCAGCCTGTCTAGCATGGTCCGAAACCTGGGTCCGCCCTGCCTAGCTTCTGGCGCAACCGGGTTTCGGATGGGCGAAGTTTGTTAGCGTAGATGTGGTTCGACTGACTCTGGAAGGGGCTAAACCTTCTTTCAGGCTAGGCTTTGGCATTGATTCCGGATTAACGAGGTATGGAATGACTGACGTTGAGAGTGAAGTTTATCAGCTTTTTGACGATTACTTCCGTGATTTCGGCAACCTGGACTTGGATGCCATAGTCAATTATTTCCATCTGCCGTGTATGTTCACCACGCCATTCGGGGTGTTCGTCTTCATCACTGCTGCTGAAGTTGATGGCTTCTGGCGGCCCCGGTTTGACGGTTTAAGATCGCAGGATTTTGGGCACACCGAGCGGTCCAAGGCCAGCATCAAGGTCTTGGCCGACGACACGGCCATCGCCAGCAGCCTGGCAACCAGGTTCAACAAAAACGGAAAACAGATGGAACGTAGAGGTGCTGCCTTCACCGTTCGCAAAACCGGCTCCGGTTGGAAGATAGTAGCCCTAATCCACCACTCTCCTGATAACGTCGTGAAAATCAGCTAACTCCAACACGCCAAGAACACCTCATTGAGGTCGAGGAAATCACCTGCTCGTGCCGACTGAGGCGGATGGGAGTGGGCTCATCACGATTTGGCCTCCGCATTCGAAATTCGAGTCTAGACCTGGGATGTTGTGGCTGGCTGTGTGGGTGTCCCGAAACAACAACTCCAGGCCATTGTCCTGGTGGGTAGCATTGGTTCCAGCGGCATAGAGAGACAGGTCTACGGCGCGCATCGATTCCCGGGTGGCACGCGTGGTCGCCAATCTGCCCTGTAAGACCAGGGGCACTAAGGTCGGGGGGCGTCTTCTACTGCCGGCCAGAGTCTGCCCGCCGAGTCCAGCAGCTAAGTGTGGGCATTGCTGATGATGACCTCGGCCTCACCCAAAGCGATCTGGATGGTGTGGTGCGGTGACGCAGCAGATCAGACGTGGTATTGGGGTCAGACGAGCAGCTGCCGTACCGAACGGAATGTGTAGGTCTCTAATTCCGTTTTGATCACGTACGGGAGTGGGTTCCTACCATACCGTAGCGAGTCTGTTCACGGATGATCCGCCCATTGCTGACTCCTCCACCTGAGATGTAAGGCCGATAGAAATGAAAGAGGGTGACTTGGTAAGCAGCAGTATCGTCACGCGTGCTGATGGAAAGGCGTTCTTGGACTTTGGCGTGAACGACCCTCTGAGGCGTCAACCCACGCCGTAGCATCTAAATGCCCACGGAATGTTTCTGAATGACGTTTGTATGTACACTTGTTAAACGCTGAGATAGACTGCTATCTCAGTATCGGTCGTCAACCCAAACTCGGTGGGCGAAGAAACCCCGTGTCAGTGAACCGGCTAGTCTTTCAGTAACACGTAGACCGCTGAATTTGGGTTAAGGTCCAGGTGAGAGTGGCCCTTCCCAGTGGTATCTTCCATCAGACGTATATCGCCAGGCTTGAGAATCTGTTTCGTTCCGTCACTGACGGTGATCTCAACCTCGCCGGTAAGATGGATTATCAAACGCCGCTCGGGAAGAGGATGGAAGTCCATATTTCGGGTGCCGTCGAAATCTTTGACCTGTAGTTCGGTCAATCCCCTCATACCGCCCAGTTCAGGGTGCTCCTCCAGCTTCAATTCTTCTATGTGACTCTCGCCGTCACTGTCCGCAAAAACTCGATAAATCGCCATTGTGTTTCTCCGTTTGGTTCTTTGTTAAATTAATTGAAGTAGAGTTGAAAGCATCACTTTCATATTTCCAATCACTCCACACTGATTACTCACTCGGGTGGAGTTTTTTGGCTGAGATCATCCTATGCCAAAATCCTTACTCAGGCTCGAACAAAAGGCAAAAACTTGCCCGTATAGGCGAGTGTTAGTTTACATAAATTCCGTATATTAAGGTTCCCTTCTCCGCGACGCTGTCTGGAGATCCTTTCAGGCGACGTTTTTCGTTTTAGTTTTGCTTATTAATGCTGTTTTGCCACTTTGCCAGCACATCGCGGTCCCTTGGGAATGCCAATTCGGGTAGTGCATCAACACTGAAGAACCCCACTTCCAACGCCTCGGGACCTGCTTCCAGCTTGCCCCCGGTCTCTTCTGCAGAGTAGACCGCAACCATCACCGGATCCCTTGCCACGGAGAAGAGGCCGATCAGGTCGCAGATTTCAACCACCAACCCGGTTTCCTCCCATACTTCTCTGGCCGCCGCAACCTCCACAACCTCTCCTCGGTCAACGAACCCGCCTGGCAGCCCCCACAGCCCATAACCAAGGTCTGTCCCCCGTCTGATCATGAGGATCTGTCCGGCCCTGGGCACGACACAGATGGCCGCGACCTTTGGGTCATAGAAGATCACGCGGTTGCAATTGGGGCAGATAGGTCGCTCTTGTCCAAAGACTTCTTTTATCTGGAGCGCGGTTGCGCAGGACGGGCAGAACCGATCGTCGCGATTCAAATAAATACTCTCCAAGGATCTGAAAACAGATTGGAAGGGTGGCATTTCGCAGTTTGGGTGATGTCCCCCTGATTATAATATGCCTTGGCCCGATTTTTATTGCATGGTGATTGGCCGGTTAATCTCGGGATACACACATCGACAGGTTCAGATAATCATACGAATCAGAAAAATGACCAAGGATTTCATGACCCCCAAGGTCTACGGGCTGGGTTTCTTATTGGCGTCTGTAGTGGCTGTGCTGATCGTCATCGCCATCATATTGATTGGCGAATATACCAAGACCAGAGGCCGGTTTCTGCTCACAGCCCTGACGTTTGAAGGGTATTTCTTCTGGAGTCTGGCACCGGTCTGGGTAGCAGAGCGTCGGCCGGAATCCAGGGTTGCACAGGTCTCGGTTGGGGCAGCGGTGGTTGCTTTGTTATTGCTCTTGATTGGATACTGGGGGACGCCAAACTCGGACGCCTTCTGGAAGAGCACAGCGATCGTCACGATCCTTGCTATCGTTCTGGCTTACCTGTCGGTTGTGGACGCTGAAGATGGTCGGTTGTTCCGTAGCCATCATGCAAAAGCTATTGGGCTGGCAACCGTCATTGCGTGTCTCGGAATTGCGGCTGGAATAAACTGGCCACCCTATTGGTGGGTCTTCACTCTGGCAGTGATTATGTGGCTCGCGACCTTGGCGATTCCTGCACTTGGCTATGTGGTCCGACGGATTCAGCTCCGCTGAATTTGTACTAGCTCTTCAACCAGACTGCGCTCGGGCATAGAGTCCTGAGCGCCGGTCTTGGTCACGGATAAAGCCCCGGCGGCCGACGCGATGGTCGCCGCTTCCTCCAGGCCCTTGCCTTCCACCAACGACACCGCCAATGCGCCGTTGAAGGCGTCTCCTGCGGCAACAGAATCCACTGCGGCAACGTCGAACGGTTGTACCATGCCCCGGGTCGTCCGGGCGGCGAAGTAAGCACCTTGGGCACCCAGTTTGACCACAACGGATCCCACTCCAACCTCCAGCAACCTGTTCGCTGCCTCGGCTGCCGAATCTGGTCCGTTCACTGGGAAGCCTACCAGCGCCTGGGCTTCGGTCTCGTTTGGAGTTATCACGTCGCATAGTGTCAGAAGTTCATTGGGAACTGGCCTGACCGGACCCGGGTCCAGAATCGCCATCACACCCTGGGCTTTGGCCTCACGGGCCACTTCTAGTGACAGCTCAATGGGAACTTCCAGTTGCAACAGAAGGGCGGCGGCTTCTGGGAGGCGATGTCTGACTGCCGCCGATTCCGAAGGACCACAGGTATCGTTGGCACCCAGAATCTGGGTGATACAGTTCTGAGCGGTCTCGTCCACTCCGATCACGGCGATACCAGAACTCCCGTTTGGGTTGACTCTGATGCCTGAGACATCGACCCCCGCACCATTGAGGCCTTCAAGCAGTTGGGGTCCGAAGATATCGCCACCAACCTTCCCGATCATGGCCGACTTGCCCCCCATGCGAGCCACCGCCACCGCCTGGTTGGCGCCCTTGCCACCGGCATAGGTGAGGAACCGGCTGCCCACAACTGTCTCGCCGGGTCTGGGGAACCGGGGTGAGACGGTTACCAGGTCCATGTTGATGCCACCCAGGACGATGATGTTGGCTGCTCGTTGTGACATTTGACGTACACGCTAGCATCAGTGGTTCAGAGGGTCAACGATACAGGCGTGACGGCCCCACCGGAGAGCCATGCTATAATCGCGCAGTCGCCCTCGGGTGTCATTTGTTGAAGCTAATCCGAAAACAAAACTGATAATCCTGGAGGATTACTATGCCTGGTGCGTTGGACAAGATTAAAGTAGTTGACCTGACTCGTACTTTGGCTGGGCCCTTCTGCACCATGTTGATGGGTGACATGGGCGCCGAGGTCGTCAAAGTCGAAGAACCGACCGGCGGTGACGAAACCCGCAAATGGACGCCCTTTTGGAACGGCGAAAGCACCCAGTTCCTGACCTTCAACCGGAATAAGCGGAGCCTGTCGGTCAACCTGAAAGAGCCCGAAGGCCTCAAGATCGTGAAGGACATGGCCGCTGATGCCGATGTCATGATCGAAAGTTTCCGAGCTGGGACTCTGGATCGCATGGGCCTTGGTTACGAAGAGATCAAGAAGATCAACCCAGGCGTGGTCTACTGCTCCATATCCGGCTACGGTCGGACCGGTCCCATGGCTGATATGCCAGGCTACGACCTGCTGATCCAGGCCTACAGCGGCCTGATGAACCTGACTGGAAACCCCGACGGTTCGCCCTTGCGCATCGGCTTTTCCCTGGTGGACCTGTTCACCGGAATGATGGCCTACGCGACCATTCTGACGGCCCTGCGCCAGAAGGACCAGACCGGCCAAGGGCAGTGGGTGGAAGCTGCCCTGCTCGACGGACAAGTGGCAGCTCTCAGCTACCATGCCACCGGTTTCATGGGGACCGGAGTGGAACCGACAAGGATGGGTTCCGGTCACCCCAGCCTAGTTCCCTATCAGGCCTTCACCTCCAACAATGGTCAATTCATCATCGGCTGCGCCAACCAGGGATTGTGGGAGCGCATGTGCACTGCCATCGGTCAAGAAGGCATGCTGAAAGACCCTCGTTACACCGACAACACAGAACGAGTGGCTCACCGGACTGAGTGCGTGGATGAGTTAAACGCCGTATTTGCCACCAATACCACCGATTACTGGGTCGACCGTATCGTGGATGCCGGAGTGCCCTGCGGCCCCATCAACACCGTCTCAGACGTGGTGAACAATCCCCAGGTGTTGGCCCGCAACATGATAGCTGAGGTTGATCACCCCAGCATACCTGGCCTGAAATTCCCGGGCTCTCCGTTGAAGTTGACTGATTCACCGGCGACCATTCGCCGCGTGCCACCGTCCTTGGGTCAACACAACGAAGAGATCCTAAAAGAAGCAGGCTATCCCGCAGAGATAATTGCCGATTTGAAGGAGCGTGGGGTACTGGGAAGCTAGCCCGCTCTGGATTCCCTGACTCCCGATCTTTTATCCTAGATAGAGAATATGCCTGAGAAAAAGCTGCGCCTGATACATACCTCGGATACCCACCTGGGCGATCCCTCCGGACACCCTGAATCGGCCGATGCGCTGGTCTCAGTGGTGGAAGCCGTAGCCCATAACAAGGGAGACATGCTCCTGATAGTAGGCGATGTGTTCGATAACGAACGTGTATCCGATGAGGTCTTGGAGTGGTTTGTGAAGCAGATGGGTCAGCTGGACGCCCCTGCGGTGCTGCTGCCGGGGAACCATGACCTAATCCATGAGACCTCGGTGTATCACCGTGAGGCTTTCAAGAACGCGCCAGAGAACCTGTTCGTATTCAGGGCCACGGAGGGCGAGACGCTATCGTTCCCGGGGATGGGAATCGATCTCTGGGGTAGGGCCATGCCTATGCACACCCCCCAGTTCAAGCCCCTAGAGGGCATGCCCGCGCCGGCCGAGAACAACTGGTTGGTGGCCCTGGCCCACGGTCATTTCCACTACGAAGAGGATCGGGACCAGCGTTCCTCCCCCATATATCCCCAGGAAGTAGCCGACGCTGGCTGCCATTACCTTGCGCTGGGCCACTGGGACCGCCATGTGGACGTCTCCCAGGGAGACACTACTGCAGTGTACTCAGGCTGCCCCCTTGGCCCAATTGGCAGCCCTGGTGCGGGTGAGGTCACTGTTGTAGACCTGGACCCGCAGACGGGCGTCTCCTTCCGCCAGGTGGCCATCAACTGATCGGCTAGTTCTTGCCAGTTATGAAATCAGAGACCCGCTCACCGATCATAATGGTCGTGGCGTTGGTGTTCGCCGTGGTGATATCCGGCATCACCGCCGCATCTACCACCATCAGACCCTCCACACCGTAGACATTGCAACGTTGGTCCACCACCGCCTCGGGATCTGATTCCGTGCCCATCTTACAGGTGCGGCAGGTGTGACCGGCGATGGACAGGGTGCTAGCGATCCAACCGTCTAACTGTTCGTCAGATGCCAACTGCTCGTCCGTGGGGGCGATTCGGCTTTCAATCACTTTATTGAACCCAGGATCCTCAAATAATTGGGCGCACTCACGGACCGCCTCCCTCAGGCGTACCTTGTCCGATTCGTCATTCAAGAACCGGTAGTCCAACTTGGGTTGGACGTTGGCGTCATTTGCAGTGATGGTCAGTTCTCCGAATCCGCGGGGAAACTCCAAACGGCAGCCGACGCGTATCTCGTCTGCTTCGTGTCCCAGTGGACCGGATGTAAGGGTCTGCACCTGAATGTCGTTCTTGTGGGTGGAACCCTTGGCAGAGAACCGTAGCCCCAGCTGATTCCTGGGAGAGCCAGCTTCCAAGGAGTAGCCGTCTACCGGTTTGAACCGGAGTGATACCGCTGGGTGGTTTTTCATGTTCTTGCCGACACCTGGCGACTCATGCAGCACCGGAATATTCAAGTTATCGAGGAGATCTTTGGGGCCCACTCCGGACAGCATCAGCAGTTGGGGTGAAGCTATGGCTCCTGCACTTAGGATGATGGTCTCTCCATCTAGTTGGAACATATCTCCGCCGCTTTCAACTGAGACACCGACGGCCCGTTTGCCTTCAAAGACGACCCTGTGGGCTGTCACATTGGGCTTAATTGTTAAATTGAGACGGTTTCGTACTGGTGTCAGATAACCGATTGCCGTGCTCACCCTGATGCCATCAACATAGTTCAGCGGGATCGCGCCGATGCCCGTGGCGTCGGGATTGTTCATATCAGGGTTGTCCGGGTAGCCAGCGGCCAGGCAGGCAGCGCGGAAAGCCCGCTGCAAAGGCAACAGATCTTCCATCTTGTGGCGGTTTACCAAGATCGGGCCATCGGTACCGTGGAAGTCGTCTTTGATGTCCAGGTCGGTTTCCAGCCTACGGAAATAGTGCAGTACTTTTAGGTATGACCATTCGTCATTCCCTAACGCGGCCCAAAGGTCGAAATCTCCAGGCAACCCTCGCAAGAAAATTTGATGGTTTATGGCGCTAGTGCCGCCAAACACCTTGCCCCTGGCTACAGCCGCATTCCTGATGCCAGCTGGATCCGTTGTACCAGTAAACGACCAATTGTGGGGTGCATCGGATTCGGACGCTCGCTGGTTCAGGTCATGTTTGATGTCATCAGGCATGTGAGATAGATCAGGGTAGTCTGGGCCAGCGTCCAGCAACAGCACTGACCGGTTCGGATCTTCAGACAGCCGGTTTGCCAGTACGCAGCCCGCTGAACCTGCGCCAATGATTATTACGTCGTATTTCATGGCTTCTTCATGCCTAACAGAAAATTGCGTTGCAATTATAGCCTGGACTTACACCCGAATCCTATTCAGTAACAAGAATCCAGAAGAGCGGTGTCTGATCTGAGAGTTTGGTATTAGAATAGTTGGGCGGAACATCTGTCGGGAGATAACCATGACAACGATAAATTCAGTATTGGGTCCCATCGAGGCTGGAGAAATGGGTTTCACTCTAAGCCACGAACATTTGGCGACCAACGCGGCTGGAATACTCAAGACCTTTCCTGAGCTCATTGACCGGTCAGGGATCATAGAGCAAGCCAATGAAACATTGAAAGAAGCCTACGATGAAGGATTACGCACCATCATAGATGTCAGCACGATCGACCTTGGCCGAGACATTGAAATGATGAGAGAGGTTTCCAAAGCTACAGGTGTGCAGATAATCGCAGCCACTGGTAATCATCTTGCTGTGCCACGTCCGTTTGCAGAACTCGCACCTAACGTGGTTGCTGACCTCTATGTGAGGGAGATTGAAGTGGGGATAGAAGGTACTGGTGTTAAGGCCGGTATCATCAAAGTCGCGAGTGATGCCGGCGGAATCACCGATGCCCAAGAGATTGTGCTGCGGGCCGCCGGGCAAGCTTCTGTACGCACTAACACCCCGATATCCACCCATACCTGGTCTCCGGAACGTATCGGCGAAGAACAGGTACGCATTCTCAAAGAAGAAGGCGTGGACATGAACCGAGTCTACATCGGACATAGTAATGACGACACCGATATGAGCTATCTGCTTGGTTTATTGGAACAGGGGGTCTGGCTTGGACTTGATCGATTCCCCGGTGGGCGTCGTCCGGGAACTCCGGCATGGGAGCAGCGGACTGAATTGACCAAACAATTAATAGACGCGGGCCGGTCTGACCGTATAATGCTCTCTCATGACCACTCGGTTCCCAAGGCAAGGTATGGCACAGCCGTACAGCAAGAGCGGTTCAAGTACAATCCTGACGGTTATAATTTTATCACCCGTAACGTCCTCCCACGCTTGAAGGAACTGGGCGTCCCCGACAAGACGATTAACCAGATTATGATTGAAAACCCACGTCGGTTCTTTGAAGGGTAGTCGGTCCCATTTGGTGTGGCATGGATTAACATGGTCGGATTCAGGGAAGAGACCGGGTTTGTTTGCGCCTATCCAGTTTGCATCGGCAGGGACGGATCTGCTGCCCACTCGGACATCGATGCGTCGTAAACTGCCACGTTTTCGTACCCCAGCAAGGTCAATATAAAGGCGTCGTTACTGGCGGCAATCCCGCCTCCGCAATAAGTAATCACCCTGGACCTGGTATCAGCGCTCACGTAGGCAAACCGATCGGCTAGTTGATCAGGTGATAGATAGACGTGTGTTTCAGGGTCTGTTAAATCTCCAGCAGGTACATTCCCTGTATTGGAAATCCGTCCCGGTCGGCCGTAATCGGCGCCTCCAATACCCAGGTGCTGATCTTTGCTTAGCGCGTTGATGACGCAGGTAGACCCGTCCTGGATGGCCGCTAGTACTTCTGCTCTGTCCGCCATCAGACCGGTCCTAAGTTTGGCATGGAAAACTGCTGGAGGATAAGTTGATGGTCTGGTACTTAAGGGCCTGTTTTCCAATTTCCATTTGTGCAGGCCACCGTTTAGTACATAGGCTTTGTCAAACCCAAATATCCGCAGCATCCACCAGATTCTGGTCGCCCAGGAACCGGAAGTAGAGTCGTATAAAATTACTCGAGTATTTGCGCCTACGCCGTATCCAGACATTGCTTTGGCAAATTGTTCTACGGGTGGGAGCATGTAACGGAATAAAGTGTTCTTATCAGAGAGGTCATTCACCAGGTCAGCGTGGCCTGAACCAGGGATGTGCTCGACTTCCCATGATTTACGGCCGCTCTCGGCACGGATGCCACCTCTGCCGTCGGACATATTGAAGGCAGTGCAGTCCATAACACGGATATCGTCGTTGTCCAATTGTCCTGCAAGCCAGTCGGTCTCCACCAGGAATTGTGGGTGCTTAAAAACCATATTAATTACTCCGCTAGGTCGCTGAATAACCGCCGTCTACGGTCAAAGTGGCGCCCGTTACGTAATCGGATGCGTTACTGGCCAGGAAAACTGCCGCACCGCTCAATTCGGATGGATATCCCCAGCGTTCACTCGGGATGCGACGGGTGATGTTGTCGTGTCGGGCCGGGTCGCCGTCTTTGATTCCTCTTGTGAAATCGGTGACGAACCATCCTGGCAGGATCGCGGTTACTTGGATGTTGTCTTTGGCCCAGGCTACTGCCAGGCTTTTGGTTAGTTGTACCAGTCCGCCCTTGCTAGCCGCGTAAGGTGAGCCCCAGTCGCTGCCAAAGATCGAATACATGGAACCGATATTGATTACCTTGCCACCACCGTTGCCAATCATGTGAGTGTAGGCTTCTTTAGAGGCAAGGAAAGCGGCCCGTAAGTTCACATCTATGACTGAGTCCCACTGGGCGCTTGTCAAATCTTGAGGTTGAGCACGTACGGCGATGCCAGAATTGTTTACCAGAATGTCTAGTCGGCCCATGTGGTCGATAGTGTCCGTGAACATCCGATGAACTGCCGGTTCTTTAGTCACGTCCACTGTGATTCCATGAGCGTTTACCCCTAGCGCTCGGATGTCTTCCAACGCCTGTGCTGTCTTTTCCACGCTGCGGGCGGCAATCACTATATTGGCTCCGGCTCCAGCCAAACCCAGGGCTATGCCCAAACCCAATCCTCCGTTACCGCCGGTAACGATAGCGACCTTTCCTGTGAGGTCGAAAGGGTTCTGCTTGGGCATGTTAATCGTCCTTTAATTTCGGTATCACGCTTTCTCCGAACATCTTAAGAGATTTCTCAACTTTCTCAGGCGCAATCTCGCCAACGTTGGGATTGAGTAACACGTTGCGTACTCCAATGTCTCTCAATTCCTCCAACTTTCCGGCGACTGTGGCTGGTGTACCAGCCAGGAAAGCGTGCTCTACGACCTCGCTATCCGGTGGCGGAGTGCCAGGTGCTGGCGATTGGGCTCCTCCGGGATTGAACTTTACCCTAGCGTCAAACAGGTGGGACTTAAAATTAGAGAGTCCTGATTCGGCGATTTCCAGTCCCTCATCGTCACTGTCACACACATATAAGGCTCTTTGCGCCCAAGTCTGGTCCAGTATATCTTCAATCTGTTTTTCGTTTAGTCCCGATGATTTCAGGCCTTCTTCATATCTCGCAAACCGATGCCTTAAGGTGTCAATGGTTTGTATTCCGATTAGGACGGGCCTCCCAGCACGTCCCATTGCAACCATGGATTCCTCTGAGATGCAGGCACGGACGATAGGTGGGTGAGGTTTCTGAACGGGGCTGGGTCGTAATCCTGGGAATGAGAGGTCCCAGAACTTACCTTTGTGTACGACATCGGACCCCGTCCAGGCTTTAATGAGTAATTCTTCGGCTTCGTCCAACATCTCACGGCCCTTTTCCAGTGTGGTGCCGAAACCGATGTATTCATATTCGTTGAATGCTGAGCCCCGTCCTGTACCCATGATGAGCCGCCCGTTGCTGAGGTTGTCCAACAGAGACGTCTGCACGGCAAGCCGCACCGGATGGTGTAAGGCCATCTCGACCACGGCGAAACCTATGAGCACATGCTTGGTCCGCGCGGCGACAGCCGCTCCGAATACAACCGGATCAGCGTATGCAACTGCACCGTCGAAATGGTGCTCCGTCAGCCAGATGGCGTCGAAACCTACCTTTTCAGCTAGCTCTACCTCACGCAGAGTCTGGTTTATCATTTGCTGATCGGCGTTAGGGTCGGTGCTGATCGAAAAAACGAAGCTACCGAATCTCATAGTTACTCCTTTGTTTCCTTTTGGAAGAGTCATGCCCGCGGCGGATGCATTTAGGGTGCCCTCTCGGGCAGACTGAATTATCGCATACCAGACCTCCGGAGGCATTCTAATAAGTTGGCAGGTGTTAGCTGTGAGATATCCCGAAGCTAATCCGAGACATTGAAGACGAACTGGAGGTTTGAAACGTTTTGCTTGAAGATGAAATTACGGGCGTTGAATTTTGAAATCATATGATTATCGATGGTCTGTGTGCAGGACACGAGGGCCAACCGGGGCGCAGCTACAGTAAATTGCTATGTCGTCAATTTTCCTGGCAAGCGCTTTGGGGTTGTATACCTAAATCTGCAATCTGACAGAGTTTTGCCGGATGTGATTTATGGATGAGGCCTAGATATAGTTTGTTATATAGAGCTTCTTAAGCGAAAACCAGACTCGGCTGCTGAAGCCTAGCGGGTCTAAACGTATGACTTAATCTCGTGTTAGGATGTGGTTGGTTTCCGCAGTCCATTTATTTGGATCATTTTCTCTAATGAATACTGGCTATTATGACTGGAGGATGGCATGCACGTCCAAGTTTACACACAACCTGGTTGATTCAGCTGTAGGACTTTGGAGGAATTCTTATAGTCCAACGGTGTTCAGTATGAGCACCATAATGTTCTGGAAGATGAAAAAGCCAGGGAAGAATTGAGCAGCAGAGGCATCAAGGCTTTGCCTGTGACGATCATCGACGACAAGGAAGTAATCATCGGTTATTTTCCCAAGAAACTGATTCCTGCTTTTAAGCTAGACGTCAAGGTGGATCTCTCGGGTAAGACCGAGTGGTTGGCTGATAAATACGAAAAAATCCTTGGAGCAGCTTGTCGCGCAAGTGTCCAATTCTCTCAAGAACAACTAGACACTGATGTTCCATGGCGTCCTTGGACCGCCCGAAGGACAGTGATGCATATTATGTCTTTCCCTGAGGTGGCTTATCTCAGTCACAAGGTAGGCAGTATGAGCCAAGACGACATGAGGGCATCGGACGATCGCCTGAAGGATGTCTATACCGCAGAACAGATGGTTGAGTACGGAGAGGGCGTTCGGAAGGATATCGTGGCCTTCTTGAAAAGCGAAAATGTAGAAGCTTTTGACCTGGAAGTTCCAGCCCACTACGGCGGTGAAGTCACAGTATTAGAACTGTTGAATATCATCTTAAGCCATAGCGCCCACCATTTGAAGCAGACGTACCACTACATGCAGAACGAACTTGGCATAACCCCAAAGGATCCTGCATCAAATGAAGACTTTGAGGGAATACATACCCCTGAAGCATTGTTCTAATCACAAGCGAATGTTCTGGTTTCAACAAAATAAACAACCTTCTGGCGCTTAATTTCCTCAAGTGGACTGTACTTTTATGAGAGGTAAAATGAAATACGACTATATCGTTTTAGGTGCCGGTTCAGCCGGATCTATAATTGCTACTCGGTTATCCGAAGACCCTAGTAAGAGTGTTCTCCTCATAGAGGCAGGGCCTGATTATCCTGAGTTCGAATATTTACCAGAAGAAGTTAAATTTGGATACGCGTCGGAAATCGATATTATGGTCAGTGATCATAACTGGCAGTTTACCGGCAAAGCGACTGAGAAAGCCCAAGAGATGTTGGTACCTCGTGGGAAAGTTACTGGGGGTTCCAGTGCGATCAATGGACAGGTTTTTTTAAGGGGGGTACCAGAAGATTACGACTCTTGGGCGGAAATGGGTAACAGTGAATGGAGATACCAAGACTGTTTACCGTATTTTAGAAAGATAGAGACTGATACTGACTATAGTGACGATTTTCATGGTACAGAAGGTCCAATAGTCATGCACAGGTTTGCCAGAGACACCTGGCACCCAGCGACTGAAGCTTTTTATCAAGCTTGTAGATCTGCCGGATATCCAGACGCTCCTGATCATAATCACCCTGATTCTACCGGAGTGGGACCTACGCCATTGAACAACCCGAACGGTATAAGAATGAGTACAGCGTTAGGATATCTTGATCAGGGCCGCCATAGGTTGAACCTGACTATTCGGGCTAACTGCCAAGTCCGCCGAATCCTTTTCGAGGGGAAAAAAGCTGTTGGAGTCGAAGTAGAAAGCGGAGAAGAGGTGTTTCAGGCGGAAGGTTCGGAGATAATACTTAGTTCCGGTGCAATTGGATCTCCTCATATCCTTATGTTGTCGGGTGTTGGGCCTGCTTCGCATTTAGAGGAATTCGATATCCCTTTAGTTCATGATGCCCCTGGGGTCGGCCAAAATATGAGAGATCATCCATCGGTATGGGTCACTTGGCGAACAAAACCGGGAGTGGATTTGGATGGAAAAGCCCCGAGGATGCAAGCGACCCTACGTTATACCTCCGAGGGCTCCGATCTTAGAAACGATATGAAAGTGTCAATGCAATCGTTCGCCACTGAGCGAATCAACCGGGGCGGAAACCGCATGGAGCCGGTGGGCATTCGTATGACATCCGGGATTCAGCTTGCAGAGGGGGCAGGGGAACTCAGGTTACAATCTTCTGACCCAAAGGAACAACCGTTTCTCGACTATCGTTATCTTCAACATGAATTTGACAGACAACGCCTCAGGGAGACTCTTAGGATTTGCGTAGCTTTAGGTGAAGATCCTGCTTTCAAAGATATAATCGACGAGCGTATCGAACCCACTGATGAGGAGTTGGCATCTGACGAAGCGCTAGACGAGTATCTATACAGAGAAGTCACTACCCAGCAGCATATATCTTGTACTAATAAGATGGGCCCTGCCACCGATCCAATGGCTGTCGTTGACCAGTATGGGAAGGTCCATGGGTTAGAAGGTTTGAGAGTTGCAGACGCTTCTATTATGCCGAATTGTGTAAGGGCTAACACTAACGTTACTACCATGATGATCGGAGAGAGGGTCGCTGACTGGATAAAGCAAGGGAAATGAAATAATCAGAATGCAATACCAAACAGAAAGATCCTCCCTAATATTCAAGGAGGATCTTTCTGTTTGTAGTGTGTATTTAGAATATAGCGAGAGGGTTGGTCGGGGATCCTGTGGCGTTCTTGAACCTGAGGGGAGCCACCACGAACATGAATTCATATCGGTTAAGTCGCTCACAGACTGCTGCTAGTTCTTCGCAGTTTCCGGCGTCGATGAGCCATAGCCCCATCCCGACTATTCCGACCCTATGTACGGGCAAACCGACCCCAGGGTAGCCGCTGGGATCGGCGTCTTGTGACGCGTCGCCTCCGATAACGGATATGCCTCGTTCTTTAAGCCAAGGTAGCGTCTCAGCGTGTAGCCCAGGGCGACCTGACGCGGGTGCCCCCTTCTCTAAACGACGCTTATACCAGCCTAATCGCAGCATTAGAGCGTCACCTTCTTCCAACCGCACGCCCTGGGTCTTCTCGGCGGCTTCTAAGTCCTCTGTGAACACACCTTCGCCAGCTTCAAGCCATTCCACACCGCGCACCTTCGTAATATCTAGCATCACGCCTCGGGTGATTATCCCGTTCTGAGCGGTATCTATATTCAGAACGGTGGCCTTAGATTCGCTGCTAACATCGGCCGGATCAAAACCGTTGTAAAGCTTGCCGTCCCAAGTTTGGTGGCAGAGAGCGTCCAGGTGGGTTATGGTCAGTCCATGGTAGGAAAAACCGAGAAAATCAGATGTCCCACCTCCCCCTTTAGCAGGGACGGTGTCTCCTGCACGAATCATATAGTGCAAGGGCGGGATCGTTGTGACATCGGCTGCTATTTCCGGGATTACTAGTCTGGAGCAGGTTACGCTGATACCCTCTTTCACCAATGACGCTGCCTGGGTACGTTTGGCGTCGGTAATTAGGTTCAAGGTCCCCATCTGATCGTCTTTTCCCCAGCGTCCCCAGTTGCTGAGTGAGTCCATCCATCCGATGACTTGTTCTTCTGTAGGTATCTGTGTGGCCATGGTTCCCTCCGGTTCCTTTAACTTCATTGGAATTTCCAGTTTCGTCATATGGAGTGTTTACCCCATCATAACTTTCATACTGGTGGCGAAAGGGTATTTATTCCGTTACTAGCCCAGCCACTGTGCCGTCGACATAGAGTATCTCTACCGTGCGGGATACGGCTTCTTCGAGTTGGGCGTGGCCCGCTTGATCTAGATGCTGACCCAATCGGTCAACTATGTCGGAAACCGACTGATGGCCGTCTATATGGCCAATAACCGCAGCCACCAACGGGCTGCAAGGCGTGCCTTCGGGTTGGGAGACAGTGTTCAATACTATCCCTGGTACAAACTCCCCTGCGGCCAACACGGGCTTGTGCTGGATTTCGATTCCCTCAGCAAGTCTGGGCACTGCGTTTAGTATCTGATTCCTCTGGGTATCGGCGGCCAGAGCGGCCAACCACTGGGTGCGGGCTAGACGTTCAGACTCGACAGTCCTTACGCTTTCGATGAATTCGCCGGGTGCTTGGCCTCGGTCCAACACAACGCGCTCGTAGCCCCGCGGCGGTTGGCCTGCCACTGCCTGGATAAAACTGTGACGCGGTGAATAATGGTCAGTGTTGGTGATGCGGCGGGCCTCCCAGAAATACGACTCAGCGCTGAGGTTGCTTGAATAGAACAATTGGGCCATCTCACGAAACTGGTTGTACTCCTTGAGGTATAGCTCTTGATAAACCTGTCCGGCATCTTCTGACATACTTGGGTCATTTAGTGCGGTGGTTACGTAAGCGGCGGCCAAAACACCAGACATTAAGGCAAGATGGACCCCGGAAGAAAATAGTGGGTCAACGAAACAAGCCGCGTCACCAGCGATGATATACCCTGGACCGTAGAGTTTATCGGCGGTGTAGGACCAGTCCATTACCACGTTTGGATCGGAATCCATGTGGGCATCTTCTAGCATGACGCGGGTGTGGCTGCTCAGAGCTAACTGGGATTCCAAGAACGCTTTGGCGCCGCTCTGCTGGATCCCTTCCTGGCCGATTTGGGAGTCAACTACCACACCGATGCTGGTTCGGCCTGTGTGCAGCGGGATGCTCCAGAGCCAGCCGTAACGATAGGATTCTATGAAGATGTTATTCTGGTCTGGTTCTGGTAATGATTTGGTTCCAGTGAAATAGGCGTAGACTGCTAAGTTCTGGAAGAAAGGATCCCATTGTTTGGTGTCCATGTGCCGAGATATTAATGTGGACTGCCCGCTGGCATCGACTACAAAGCGGCACTGGGCTTCTCCGGAGACACCTTCAGGGTTGGTGAACGTTACCCCGATGGCGTCATCGCCGTCAAAGATAACCTCGGTTACCTGGTATCCCTCAAACACGGTAGCTCCCTGGGACTGGGCGTTATCTAGCAGGATCTTGTCGAATTCGGGACGCCAGACCTGATACGAATGGGGGTAGCGTTGGCTGGTCTCCTTGAAATACCAACTCCAAGGGGCATCGCCGGTGCCCCAGACCATGGTCGCGCCATACTTGGGAAGAAAACCTGCTTTCTCCACGTCAGGGAGCGCCCCCAATTCCTCTAGTATCGGTATGGAAGCTGGTAGGAGGGATTCCCCCACGTGCTCCCTGGGGAATTTCTCCCGCTCCAGAACAATTACCTGCCATCCCTTACGGGAGAGCATTGTAGCCGTGGCGCTTCCGCAAGGGCCTCCTCCTATTACGATAACGTCGGCGCTCAGGTCTAGGTTGTCTTCAGAGTTCTGTTCGTAATTATTCATGCTTATCTGGTACGAGCTTGCTTCTAATACGCTTATGGTTACAAATTAAAATCCCCCAGGCCGATTAGTTTCAGGCCTTGGGGGATCGTATTCCTTGGGAGTGCATTTCGGTGGGCTAATCGTCTTCTCCGTGACCGCCTTCAGTGTCAGCGATGGTTTGGGTATACGGTTTGCCTGTCGCCGTGTCCACCTCGAATGAACTGGGCAGTTCCAGGTCTTTGGCGATTTCACGCACTGCAGGAATAACCTCTTCACCCATGAGTCTCAGGCTGCGCATGGCATCATCGTGGGTCATGGCGCCGTCGCCGTCCCAGAAGAACACGCTGCCAGGCCTCAAGTACTCGAGGACGTGTCGAATCTTGGGAATCACAGTCTTGGGTGTACCCGTGATGATTGTGTAGTCTTCGATCTGCTGTTCGTACGGGCGACCTAAGACATCGGCCCGACCGCCTCGATTGGCTGTGGCGGAAAGCTGGGTCGGCAACACTCTGGTTCGGGATGTTAGCCCAGGCAGCTTTAATAATGCGGGGTTGTTGGTGCCTTCGTTACCAGCAAGGAATGGGTTGCTGGGTCCTTGAATATATTTTCGGGCGGTTTGCTCAGCCAGTTCTTCGGTTTCATCGACGTGGACTTTCCAAAGATAGCCTAGGTTCTGGGGGCCTGATTCATATCCCTGTTCCTTGGCGGTGTCGTGGTAAACTTCGAACGCCTTTTTGGTTGGCTCTAGTTCCGTTGAAAGCATGACATATGGGATGCGTTGTTCTGCGGCCCACTTCAGGGAATCACGGCTTATTACGCCGGGCAGCCACACCTGAGGATGGGGCTTCTGGTAGGGGCTGACCCAGGGGTTAACGTGTCGGTACTGATAGTGCTTGCCCTCCCAGCGGAATGGTCCTGGGGTGGTCCAAGCCTTGATGATGAACTCGTGGGCCTCTTTGAACCGCTCCCAGTTGTAGGGAGGAGGTGCGTTATGGGCAACGCTCTCACGGCCTGTGCCACGGACCCAACCGGAGACCAGGCGACCGTGGGAAATAAGGTCAATCATCGAAAGTTGTTCAACTAGCCAGAGTGGGTCATCCCAGATGGGCAGTATGTTGCCCATGAGGACTATCTTCGCTTTCTTCGTGATGCGGGCCAGGATGGACGCTTCTACGTTCATCGCGCCGCCCATGCAGAACGGAGTGCTGTGGTGCTCGTTCAGCATGAGGCCGTCGAAACCCATCTCTTCGGCGTAGACCTTTTCATCCAGGTAACGGTTGTAAAGGTTGGCACCCAATTCCGAGTTATAGACTCCGTTGGTTAGGGTCAGGTCCTTGATGGGCGTTCCCGTGGCGCCAAAGAATCCCGATTCGGGGTCTTGGTAAGGCCGTTCGGTGAAGTAGCCAATAAACATGCAGCTATTTCCTCATGGTTTGGTTACAGGTCAGGGCAGAGAAGGCGGCCAGGTGGGCAGAAACACGCCTACGCCGACTAGTGCCGCATTATAACATTGGAGTCCCATGTGTGGGCAATCACCGGGAGGTCGTTCCAAATAGCACATTCGCAGATATTATCGTAAGGGTGGCACAACGCATCAAATATCTTGGTAAGGGATCATTTGAACCTGAGGTCGCCTTTGAAATCGTCGTTTACAAGCCGTTGGGTCTCACTGCCATTCCTTTATGTGCTACTGCTGAAAAACCCGAGCCAACATCTGGTGCGTCTGCTTCGAATGATCCTCTGCGGTTAATGACGAGGCCGTTTCCTAACCCAAAGTGGTATTCAATGTCTCAGAGGCCGTTCCGTGAGGGCATTTTTCCGTACGGTGAATGGCGATATATTGATATATTGATCTTCAGCCTGCGGAATGATGATCTACTTGTCTACGATGAAATCGGAAGCGTCTGGGACTTCGCAGGCCGAGCCGTGGACGGGCCGTTGTCGGACGTTCAACTGGACGATGTGAGTAGTCGCAGGGCCTTATGGTTCTAGGTTGCCATCTCTTTCCTCGACATCGAAATACATAACCCCTAGACATAATCTCCGTGTTTGGTGAATTCTTCTTGCCAGCTCCTCCTATTGCATCTTTGCTCGTTTGACACGTCGTGTCGAGACACGTTTAAAAACACTGGACTTGGCGTCGAAATCCGCTTGACACCCAATAGGCCATATGATAAGTTTGCGCACGCCTAAAAACAGGTCGATTTGCCCTGAATATTGGCCAACCTTTCCCTTTAAGAGAGTCTCATAATGGAATCAATAATCGTTGCCCTCGCGGCCGGGGGCGCTGCATTGCTCTTTGCAGCCATTACCGCCATGCGTGTATTGGGAGCCGACCCCGGAAATGAGCGCATGCGAGTCATTGGCGATGCTATCCGAGATGGCGCTGGGACTTTCCTACGCCGCGAGTATATGGTCCTGGCGCCATTCGTCATAGTGGTGGCCGTTGGTCTTTGGGCCTTGATCGACCTATGGACTCTGAAAGACGCGGTACCGAAGACAGCGATCGCATACCTGGCGGGCACTATATGTTCAGCAACCGCCGGATTCATTGGAATGAACGTTGCGGTCAGGGCTAACGTCCGGACTGCCGCTTCCGCGATGCGCGGTCTCAACCCGGCTTTGAGGGTCGCTTTTTCCAGTGGCTCCGTAATGGGCGTCACCGTGGTGGGCATCGGCCTGCTGGGTGTGACAGTCCTCTACATCATCTTCCAAGAAGTGACGGTCATAGCCGGATTCGGATTCGGTGCTAGCTCCATCGCCCTGTTCGCCAGGGTTGGTGGCGGAATTTTCACTAAAGCTGCCGACGTTGGCAGTGACCTGGTTGGAAAGGTTGAAGCTGGTATCCCAGAAGATGACCCCCGAAACCCTGGTGTCATCGCTGACAACGTTGGTGACAACGTTGGTGACGTAGCAGGAATGGGAGCTGACCTGTTTGAGTCCTACGTCAGCTCCATAATCGCTGCCATGGCCTTAGCCTTCGCCGGCGCTGGTGCGGGTCTTGCCTGGGACGCTGACAAGGCGGTTCTGCCCCTGATGTTGGCTGGCGCGGGAATCATGGCCGCCATCCTCGGCACCTTTGTGGTGCAGAGCAAAGAAGACGCCAGCTTTGAGCAGCTGCTGTGGGCGTTGCGACGCGGTATATTTGCGGCAGCGATTCTACTGATAATCTTTGCTCTGGTCATCGTCCTGGTCATGGACTTGGAGATTGAATGGTTCTGGGCGGTCATCACGGGTTTGATTGCTGGCATAATCATCGGTCTGTCCACTGAGTACTACACTTCCTATAGCTACAAACCCACCCAACAGGTGGCAGAGACCTCACTGACCGGTGCCGCTACGGTGATGATCAGCGGTATCGCAACAGGCATGATCAGTACCGTGATACCCCTAATGGCAGTGGGCATCACGATCATCGTCGCCTACGAGTTGGCGGAGTTCTACGGAGTTGCGCTAGCTGGTGTAGGCTTACTTTCCACCCTGGGTATCACTCTTGCAACGGACGCCTACGGTCCTGTGGCTGACAACGCTGGCGGTATCGCCGAGCAGGCCCAACTTGATCCCGAAGTAAGGGAGCGCACCGACGCCCTGGACGCCCTGGGTAACACCACGGCGGCCACCGGCAAAGGATTCGCCATCGGCTCGGCAGCTTTGACCTCCCTGGCGCTGTTGGCAGCCTACTCCATCGAGGCTGAGATAGTGTCAGTGGATTTGCTGGATCACAAGGTGATCGTTGGAGTCCTCTTTGGCGCGATGCTGCCGTTCCTGTTCTCCGCTTTCACAATGAAGGCAGTTGGTCGGGCGGCCATGTCCATCGTTAATGAGGTACGCCGTCAGTTCCGCGAGATTCCTGGCCTGATGGAAGGCACTACAGACCCGGATTACACCGAGTGCGTGGACATTGCCACCAAGGGCGCTTTGAGGGAGATGATCGTCCCCGGCGTGATGGCCGTGGCTGCTCCGCTGGCTACCGGCTTCGTCCTGGGAGTTGAATCCCTGGGCGGCATGCTCATAGGCGCAGTTGGTTCCGGATTCATGTTGGCCATCATGATGGCCACCGCTGGCGGCGCCTGGGACAACGCCAAGAAGTACGTTGAGCTTGGCCACTACGGCGGAAAGGGCACCGACGCCCATAAAGCCGCGGTCGAGGGTGACGTCGTTGGAGACCCATTCAAAGATACTTCTGGTCCCTCCCTCAACATCCTGTTGAAGTTGATGGCCATCGTGTCGCTGGTGTTCGCTCCAGTGTTCCTGGAAGTAACGCCACTGATCGAGAAGATCACCTAAACCCAGTAACTCACCAAAAGGGCCGGTCAACTGACCGGCCCTTTTTATTTTCGAGACTATCGCGTTCCGATTTCCAGCTTTACCAATGCCACGGCACTCCACCTGATGATTGACCTATCCCATCCTTCGACCGGCTCAGGACGAGGGGATACGAGCCATGAACCGGGTGAAGAACCTGGCTATAACTCTTCTAGGTTGATTATCTGACCGGTGGCTTCTTCACCGTCTATCTCAAGAAGACCGATAGTACCCAAGACTCCACGCTTGTGCCGTTTTCCGGGGTAGGTTGGGCTGCCGGGGTTCATGATCATGACACCGTCCCAATCCAGGATCACTTCCTCGTGAGTGTCTCCGAACAAGACCACATCCACGGGCTCTGTGAACTTGCGGGCCATTACCTCACGGCCATTGTCGTCTGGCAGTATCAATCCTAAGCCGTCCGGGGTCGTGGGGATTTTGGGGCCTGGCCATTGGATGTCGTGAATCATGCCAATCGAAACGCCTTCTATCTGAACAACCCTGGTGGTCAGGGCCAGGCGGTCACCGTCCTCTAGAGGGTCCTCGTAGCCGCGCACGGCCAACAGCGGAGCAACCTCCTCCAGGTAGTCCAGTACTCCGATGCACTCGAGGTCTCCGCAGTGGAGGATCAGATCCACTCCGCGAAGAGCATCGAGTATCTTCACCGGCAGGTCACGGCCACTGCCTGCCGAGTGGGTATCTGAAATCACTCCTATCTTGGTCGTCACTGTTCTCCTGCTTGGGGCGCTAAGGCTTTGATTGTGCGATTGATGGTTTCCGGACTAGCGCCGTGCGGGAAGGTCATTACAGGCATATCGACGCCAGCGTGCCTGAAGTTGGCAATCTGGTTTCGGCACTGTTGCGGATCACCCAGCACAACCACGCTCTCCAGCATATTGTCGGTCACGGAATTAGCGGCCTGTTCCCTGTCTCGCGAACTCCAGGCGTCGCGAACTGCTTTCGCTTCTTCGGCGAATCCAGCCCGAATGAAACTGTCGAAATAATAACTTCCCATCCCGCCGATATAGTACGCCATGTGGGCCCTGAGCAGTCCAGCCCCGTGGGCGAGGTCTTCGTCGTTTTCAGCCGCATAGCACATGAGGTAGGGCGCAATCGTCACGTCGTCTACGTTCCGTCCCGACTTGACGGCTCCGAGGCTGAGTTGTTCCTTCAAGTCTGGGATCCGTTCCCGGTTCGCCCAGATGGGCAGCCAGCCGTCGGCAAGCTCTCCGGTTAGCTCCAGATTCTTCGGCCCCAGACTGGCTACATAGATGGGCAAGCGTTCTTGTACCGCCGGGGAGATCATGCGAAACCGGTCCATGGTGTAGAACGTACCCTGGTGGTTCACAGGTGCGCCGGACAGCGCTTTGCGGATGATCTCGATGTATTCGCGGGTGCGAGCCAGGGGGGAATCGAAGGGCACGCCATGCCAGCCTTCCACCACGGCCTTGCCGCTGCTACCCAATCCCAGGATGGCCCGCCCTTTGGAGATGATATCCAGGGATGCTATGGTCTGCGCCAGGAGCGCGGGCGTCCTGCTGTAGATGTTAACGATGCCGGTGGCGAGTCTGATGTTCTCGGTATGACAGGCAATCATGGTCAGGATCGTAAAAGCGTCTCTGCCCCAGGACTCGGCGGTCCAGAACGAGTTATAGCCCAGATCGTCTGCCAGTTTGGCAATGGCGATAAGTTCCTCGTCGGAGCTCTCGCCCCTGGAGTTAATCGACAGTCCTATATCGTTCATGGATTCTCCTGAGGTGGTGCTCGTGGGAACGGAGCATGATCCCTGCGGGTTGGAACAAAACGGGCTTACTGAGGTCTGTTGTTGATTATAGGGGAGAGGGAGCCTGGCGCGCCAGAAGGCTGTGGCTTAGTTGCGGCTTTCCCAGAGGGTGAAATAGTCGGGGGAATCGCTGTTCAGGGCTTCGGCCATCTGCTGTTCGTTGAGTTTCTCCATGATGGACGTTTCCCGGTCGATAAGGTCGGAGATGGTCCTTCCCCATCGCTCTGATTCCGGGCCATTGAGGCTGTTCTTGATGAGTTCATGCAGCCCGTCCAGTATCTTTCCGGAGTGGGT
The DNA here is from genome assembly GCA_964451445.1 of uncultured Dehalococcoidia bacterium. GTDB lineage: Bacteria > Chloroflexota > Dehalococcoidia > Lucifugimonadales > UBA3495 > UBA9611. The sequence goes on along the minus strand of CAYVIG010000005.1, from coordinate 6,339 downwards.
GGTCAAAGCGCCACCGCTGACAACATAGACAACAACAGACGGAATCTCGTCTTCGTCGTCAACCTGTACCCCAAGGCGGTCGAGTATGAAAGTCATGGCAATGTCTCTGACCGCTTCCTCTATGTTTATGGGCAGGTTGATGAAGTGGGAAAAGAGGAATTCTTTGGAAGAACGCAAGGTTTCTGAGAACTCAGCTTCCACCGCGCGGTAGAAGTCTTCGTCAAAGACATCATCGGTGCTTAGGACCATGGCCTGTGGGTTCTTTTGCCGCGAGTCAATTACCAGAAATTCAGGCAGGTGAGGGAAGATACAGATCTGAATTTCTGGGCGCTCGCCGCCGGGTAATTGTGGGTTGAACAATTGTTCCATTTGGATCGCTTTCTAGACTGAAAAGAGGCTGCATCAAGTTATATCAAGACTCTCGGGTCAGGGAATGTTTTCCAAGCTTGGCAGACTACCGTTACTTTAATACTTTAACCTCAGTATTGGCTTTTAGCTAGCCTCATGCTGCGACTATTGGCCGGTTAAAGAATCCCTGCGATGTCCTCCATCTGTTCCCGGAGCCAGTGGTTGATGTCTTCTTTGCAGACCGACGCATATAGCCATTCTGCCTTGTTCTTGCGGTCTTCAGTCGACATGGTAATGGCCTGGTGCAGGGCTTCCATGGTGCCCTCGACGTCCGTCGGTGACACGCTGAGCGAGCCGTCGGCCAGTTGGTGGTGCACGCCACTGCTATGTGAGAGTACCAGCACCCCGTTTCGGTTGTTGACCACCGGGCCTTCCTTGGCCACCAGGTTCATTCCTTCTACTATCGTATTCACCAGCAGGGCGTCGTAGATCTTCATGCCAGCGATGGCCTGGGTGTAATTGTTCTCGACGAACGGCACGATCGGCTGCCAGGTGGGTGAGCGGTGGTTGTTGTTGATCTGCTGGATCACCTGCTGTATCTCGTCCATGTACCGCTGGTATTGCCGTATGTGGGTTCGGGACGGAACCAGGAAGGCTAGGAACTTAACCCTGCCTTTGAATTCGGGATAGCGGTTTAGCAAGAGCTCGTAGGCTCGGAATCCGCGGATGACATTCTTGTTGGGTTCGGCTCTGTCGATTCGTACTATGGTGAGTTCGCCGGTGTCTTCAGCTAGTTTGGCTTCATAGTCCAGCGCCCGCGGTGAGTTGGCTATCCTCTGCACCTCTTCCACGTTGATGGAGATGGGGTAGACCTTGACCGAGGTTATGTGGCCATCGCGGGTTACGGCGTGGTTGTTTCGGTCCACAGTCACTCCCGGGACGAACTCATCAACCGTGTCCAGAAAGCAGCGCACATCTCTCAGTGTCTGGAATCCCAACAAGTCAGTGGCGCATAAAGACTCGCAGATCCTGCGGGTGATGTAGCCCGGAATCATGTGCCAGTATTGGGGGGTGGGCCAGGGTATGTGAACGAAGTGCTGGATTACCGCGGCTGGCACCGCCTGACGCACGAATTCCGGCATCAGGTACAGGTGGTAATCGTGGCCAATGACTATGGGCGCTTGTTCATGGGTTTGAGATAGGACTTTCGCCTCTTCGATCACAGCGTTGGCAAAGGCCTGATTCACCGGGATGTAGCCCGTTTCCCAGGCGTCGTGCACGGCGGAGTCCACGTTTGGGTTGTAGGGCGGGTTCCACATGTAGTGCTGTAGGAACCAGAGGAGTGGGTTGCAGAGAATATTGTAGTACTTGTGGTAGACCCGTCTGGGAGTCACCACATATTTCAGGTTTATCTGGTGTCCAGGGAGAGGGGATTTCAGGTGGGGGCCGTTGCCGTTGGCAGAGACCAACCGGTCGCCTTCGCCCATGGCGCTGGCCACCCAGGTGAACTCAAATCTCTGGGCCATTTGGCTGAAAGCTGTGACCACGCTGCCGCTGCCACGACGGGCTTCAGGACGGCCATCGCCGGATATGTGGTGTTCAACCGGGCCGCGGTTACTCACCAGGATAAGAGGGCGTTTGGAGAAAACGTCCTCGCAAAGCGCGTTGAGATCGGCTGGTTCAGCCATGATGCAGACCTGTCAGGACCCTTATAAGCATCCTGTCACCCATGTCAGAGACGATACCAACCTGAGTCAGCCCGCCCTGCAAATCAATGATCCTAGGAAATGGACGTAACGATTTTCCTTTGAATCACAAGTAATTATACGAGATTCAGAGGCTTGTTTCACCAGGGGATTTCAAGTATCTCTCCAAGGCCCTTCAGATGGCCCGGAAGCTTTTTCAGGTAGTCGGCTTAATCTGATTTGCCGGATAAGGTGGCAATGGCTGGCAAGACCTCGGCCAGCCCTGACACGGTGATGTCAGGCTCGGACTCTGGGTCATTTGGGTCTTCGCGCTCGTAGAATCCTGATATCCAGATGGTCTTCATGCCGCAACGTTTGGGACCTACAACGTCGTTCAGAACATGGTCTCCCACGTGGATGGTCTGCTCCGGAGTTGCTCCCAAGGCATCGAGGGTCATCATGAAGATTCCCTTAGACGGCTTGGCCAGTTGTACTTCGTCGGAAAAGACAAGAGTGTGGAAATACTCCAGTAGCCCTCGTTCGTCCATGTACTGGCGAAAGGTAAACCCTGGAGTCATGCCTGTGTTTGAGATCAGGCCCATCCTGAAACCCAGGTCTTTTACTCCTTGGAGAACGTCAATGGCATCGACATGGGCTGGTGGTGGATGGGTCAAAAAGGAGTCGGCGTAGATATGGGCAATGTCATCCATCACGGCCTGGTCGAGGTCGTCGGTAAGGCCACTCTCGATATGATCGACGAAAATCGAGACCTGCTCTCTGAAATCCACGTCGAGCCCGCTGTCCCTGATATTCCGGCATTGCAAAAAGCAGGAATCGTAGGCCTGTCTGATGTGTTCGATGCTGAAATCTTTGCCCAGCGTAGTCAGGGCAGACTGAGCGCCTTGAAGACGGATCAGGGCACGGGCGTTCCCAAGGTCTCTTTCGTCCAGCAGCAGAGTCTGCCAGAGGTCAAAGGTTACGGTGGTGATCTCCGTCAATCTACCGATTCTCCACGCTTTTTGTTCTTGGTCGATTCTGTGCAAGGATTCTACACGAAATACGTTTTTATCTTAGCCAGGTGGATCGGGTTATTTCCAACCGTAGTGCCCCAGGCGCCGCATCCCATTTTCGGACTAAGGATGTGCTTAGAGAGTCGGTCGGCGGGTATGCCAGGTCGTCGCCTGCTCGTAAGCATGTGCGGCCCTCAGCACTGTCAACTCGTCAAAAGGCTTTCCGGCGAGCTGCAAGCCGATCGGCAGACCGCCATCCGAGAACCCGCACGGTACTGATATAGCGGGGAACCCGTTGATGTTGTAAGCCCGAGTGTACTGGGTCAAAGCACCCACAACACCCACATCCTGCTCTCCGGCCATCACTCTGGCAGCCATGATTTCAGGCGCGGTCACAGGCTCGGTGGGGCCAGCCAGAAGGTCGACATCGTCCAAAAGACGTCTTCCCTGCTGGTCAAAGAGGGTTCTCGCCTGTTGGGCACGGAGGTATTCGGCGGCGCTAATGAACAATCCGGCATGCAGTCGTTGCCTGACCGGCTCATAGAGCTGGTAGCCGTCTTTCTCCAGCAGGTCTCGGTGGAACGCGCTGGCCTCAGACATAAGCACCGTGCTCGAAATGGCTTGCGACTGGTTGAACATGGGGTAAGAGACCTCTTTGACCTCAGCTCCCATGCTTTCCAACAAGCTCACGGCGTCCATTACCGCCTTCCTCACCTGAGGGTCTAGCGGTGCCTCGAAGTATTCCTTCGGCAGTCCGATTTTCAGACCCTTAACATCGCCGGTCAAGGCCGAAGTGTAATCGGGGATGTCTACCTTTGCCGATGCAACGTCCTTTGGATCATAGCCGGCGATGACGTTCATGGTGATGGCCGTATCTTCAACAGTGCGTGTCATCGGGCCGGGGTGGTCCAGTGACCAGGACAATGCGGTGAGGCCGTAACGGCTGATCAGGCCATACGTCGGCTTGAGACCGACTATGCCACAGAGGGCGGCGGGAATCCGGATGGATCCTCCGGTGTCGCTGCCGGTGGTGATGGTGCACTGTCCTGCTGCGGCAGCAGAACCTGAACCGCCACTGGAGCCTCCCGTGACCATGTCTGGGTTCCAGGGGTTGTGCATATGGCCGTAGTCCGGGTTCTCACCCGTCGGTCCATAGGCAAATTGGTGCATGTTCAGTTTTCCCAGTAGAATCGCTCCAGCCTGCTGGAACTTGGCGGCCACCGTGCAATCTTCTGTGGGGATAAAATTGTCGAATATCTTGGATCCAGATGTGGTGCGTACTCCGCCTGTGTTGTACAGGTCTTTCAACGCCACCGGAATGCCGTGGAGCGGGCCTTTGTATCTTCCGGACTGGATGTCTTTTTCAGCCTGGCGTGCGGCGGCGCGTGATTCATCTGCCAATAGGGTGATGAACGAATTCAGCATCGGCTCGGTGGCATCAATCCTGGAGAGATGGGCGTCGATTATCTCAACCGGAGAAACTTCTTTACTTTGCACGAGCTTGGAAAGGTCTCCGGCGCTCATGTAGCAGATTTCCAATGTATCCATGAAGGAATCGCCTCCCAGTTTTTAGTGCGAGGGCAGAAAAATGAATAGAATGATAAGCAGGAAGATCGGGCGTTCGACAATCAGTCAATAGGCGGAATAAAGGCCATATCCGGTTCGGCTCCGGTGACGTCTATTGCCTTGATGCTTTCGCCCATCATGAAAACGCCCCGCACCTGGTTATAGAGCTCGTCCATGTAGTCGGGTTCGCCTTGGACTCCGAGCAGCTCTGTCAGGCGGTTAAACTCATCTCGGGAAGGTTGTTGTTGTGAAGCCATGTCGCTAACTCCGATTGGTATACTCCGGTGACCTGTGTGGGCAGACCCCGATTGCCATGGTTATGGGCTGCAAGTATTATGGCTGACCATACATTTTCTGGCAATGAAACCCAGGGATCACCTGTTCTGAAATCCTGGTATCTCACGCCCTGTTTCTTCTTAGAAAGGCTTAGGGCAGCTTGGAAATAATAGACATGTTGCTATACTTGAACTCAACGGAATACGATTACCAAAGTGAATATGCGGACTGAATTTGCAGCGCAACGATAGTAATCCAGGGCCGTCCACAAACCCTGAAAACCTTCTTAGGCCAGGCGAGGCCAGACTGGAGCAGGCAGTGAGTGAGACCTCTGAAAAGCCGGATGGCCCTTCCTACTGCTCCCATTGCGGGCGTGCCTGGGCAGCTGATCAGACTTTTTGCCCTAACTGCGGTTATCAAGCGGTTCAAGCGGCTGGAATTGCTCCTGAATTGGATGAGACCACAGATGTCCTGGGGCTAGACGCTGGTTTTACCCATGAGCCGGACTCCTCCAATTCCTCTGGTCGAGTGCTCCGGAAGATGGGCGGAGTAACCTGGGGCGGCGGTCAGATCATACTCGCGATAATCGTGGTGATCCTTGCCCTGTTCTCAGCGGCCATGGTCGCCTCCCTACTTGGCTCCCTATATCCAGAGCAAGAAGACGCTGTAGCTACTTGGATTAGCGTCCACTTAATGTCCCTGGGCATCATTGCCACGGTTTGGTACTTTGGTCTCAGGCATGCGAGATACCCGCTGGACGTGCTGCGACTAAGCAGAGTTAGGCGGCCCACAAAGTGGACGGTGTTAATGATGCTGGGGGTTTTGGCTACTAGCTTGATCGCCACGTCGATCTATGCTGGGATAGCCGGTTCCCTCGGATGGGATATCCTGACCCCTCCCGATGTCGAATCAGACATCATCTTCGACGGCCCGGCGATACTGCTGACCTTCCAGGCCCTCGCTTTCATCACACCAATAAGTGAAGAGATATTCTTCCGTGGCTTCATCTTCAGAGGTCTGCTACCCAAGATGGGACCCAGGATGGCAATCGTGGTGAGCGCGTTGGTATTCAGTGCCTTCCACCTTAACTTTGGGGTTATGATTCCCATATTCATCACCGGTTCCCTCCTGGCGTGGCTGTACTGGCGCACCGGCTCGTTGTGGGCGTCCATCGGAGCGCATGCTGGACAGAACGCGTTGGCCATCGGCTTGCAGACCTTAAGCACCTGATTCAAACCATTCTCTCTTTCTAGACGACAGCCCTCGCAAAGCCCCAGGGGTAGACACGATTCTTGTAGTGCGTTAAATTTGCCTAAACCAGAGACCCTGTTTTTGTAGCTTGGGTCGGGAGGACTTTAGGTTCCAGGTATGGGCGAATCACGAATCAGGCGTATGTTTGAGAAGGTCCGGGAGGCGAAGCGTCCCGGACTAATTGTTTTTCTGACAGCCGGTTT
>CAYVIG010000004.1:0-32210 GCA_964451445.1 uncultured Dehalococcoidia bacterium | reverse complement strand
TGCTCTGACCAACGTTGTTCGGGAACCTTCCGAAGCGTCTGCGACAATGAAATCTATGGCTCACTCCCTGTTTCGAGTCTAGCTGAATTCCCTTCTCGACTGCTACAGCAGATTAACCCACGGCCGTTACCTGCCACCCGTTCTCAGCAAGCCAAAAGGTATTCCCTCTTACCCACAGCTGATTTCCAGGGGGCGTCCTGGGCCCAAACGCCCTATCGGAGCCTCGAGTATCGCGTCCGAACCGGAGCCATTGGCTCCGGACTCAGTCCGAGTCTTATCCCAACATTTAGGAGAGTCTGTTGAAATCATTCTCACCAGACAGCAGTTAGTTGGCGGTACATCTCATCACCGGTATTCAACTGGAGAGAAATCAACAGTTCTGCAAGTCTTCCCGGTGGCCGACCCGCGTTTGGCCGTGCTATGTTAACCACGCTAAAAAGGCATAGATTGCGCGGAGATTCCCGCTGCGGAGGAACTAATGAAGGTAGGATTCATCGGACTTGGCACCATGGGCGGGCATATGGCTTTCAACGCCCTGAGTGGCGGCAATGAAATGGTTGTTCATGACATCAACCAGGCTGTGGCCGCCCGTCATTTGGAAGCAGGCGCGACCTGGGCCGAAAACCCCAAAGAGGTGGCTGAGCGATCAGAGATCGTATTCACGTCACTGCCTGGCCCCACCCAGGTGGAAGTGGTGGCGCTCGGAGAGTCGGGCATCATGGAAGGTATGAGTGCTGGCAAGGTCTACTTTGACCTGAGCACTAGCACCCCCGGTATGATTCGTAAGATACATGCAGAAGCGTCAGCCCGAGGGATTGAAGTCTTGGATGCCCCGGTGAGCGGCGGCCCAAGAGGGGCAGAGAGCGGCAAGCTTGCAATCTGGGTCGGTGGCGACAAAGACGTCTTTGACCGCTGCAAACCCGTTTTGGACGCGATCGGTGATCAGGCCTACTACGTCGGCCCCATCGGCAGCGGCGCGGTGGCCAAACTGGTGCACAACTGTGCCGGCTACGTCGTTCAGGCGGCCCTCGCAGAGGTGTTCACCATGGGCGTCAAAGCAGGTGTAGAACCCCTGGCTCTATGGCAGGCAGTACGCAAAGGAGCACAGGGTAGACGAGGCACGTTTGAGGGTCTGGCTGAACACCTGTTGCCGGGCAACTTCGATCCGCCGGACTTCGCACTGAACCTGGCTCGCAAAGACGTGGACCTAGCCGTTTCCGTGGGCCGGGAATATGACGTACCCATGCGTCTGGCCAACCTGGCTCTGATGGAGATGACCGAGGCCATAAATCGAGGTTGGGGTGGCCGCGACTCCCGCGTGGCAATGCTGTTGCAGGAAGAGCGGGCCGGAGTGGAGGTTCGTGCCGATGAAGTCGCCATCAAGGCGATTTTAGACGCTGAGAAGAACGGCTAAACAGAAACAAGCCCTTCGGCAATCTTAGGATGAGCGGGGGAGGAGTGGTAGTTCTTGTTGTTATGGAACCCTTCTGAGGTAAGACAGCTCGAGCTGTCTTACCTCAGAAGGGTCACGGACCCCAATGTCATGCCTAAACTAACCGGAGTTTCTGGGATCTTACTGTTGAAACGCGTCGGCTCCGGATTGTAGCTCGGCGGCTTCACCGTCCCGGCCGATTTCCAGGTATAAAGAAGCGGCCTGTTCCAGTATCGACCTGAGGGGTGGGTCGTCTGAACCGTAGGCGTCTTCCATGATTCGGCGTGCTTTCAGCAGCAATCCTTCAGCGTCCTAAGGGTTTTATAGGTGCACGTATAAGGCGGCGAGTTGTTGTAGCAGGTCAGTTGCGGATATGTTATCAACAGGAAACTCTCTTCTGTGATGCCCTTGACAGGTGAAATGGTCAGGGCTGTTGGGGCCCGGCGGGAAGTTTACTTTGTAGGCTCGGTATGGTTTTATTAGAGCCTGGAACACTGTCCGCTAGAGTCGGTCTTTCACCGATGGTCTGGCACGGTTCAGGGCATTAAATTGGTAACGATTAGGAGGCATTGACTCTATGAGCTTCGAGATGATCAAGACAGACCAGGCGGACAGGGTGGCCATCGTGACGTTGAACCGGCCTGAGGTTCTGAACGCGTTGAACCTGCAGCTGGTGCGGGAACTGGACGAATTCGTGACCGAGGCTGAGGCGGATGAAAGCATCGGCGCCATCATCATCACCGGCGCGGGTGAGCGGGCTTTCTCTGCGGGCGCAGACATTCATGAGAACCGGGAGAATTCCGACGAGGAGCGGGCTGCGGGAGCGGCAAAACGGGCCGAGTACAGTTGGCACCTGGCCATTTCCTCCAAGCCGATCATCGGCGCCATCAACGGTCTTTGCTACGGAGGCGGCACCGTCATGGCTACCGGTTTGGACTTCTTGATGGGCTGTGAGAAATCCAGCTTCCGCTTCCTGGCGGTCAATTACGGGCAATTGAACGCGACCTGGAGCCTGCCGACCATGGTTGGATGGCCCAAGGCCAAGGAATTGCTCTACAGCGGTCGTGAAGTATTTGCCGATGAGGCCTACCACATTGGTCTAATTAACCACCTGGTGCCCTCCGGCGATCTCATGGATCGCACCATCGAAGTGGCGGCCGGTATCGCCAAGAACCGGGCCGAAGGTGTGGCCAATATCAAGTCGCTCTTGATCGAACACACCGGTGAAGCTCTGGAGACCCAGTTCCAGACTGAGATCGAAGGTCGGAAGGACCGCTTTAAGGGCCTGACCGTTGAGGACGGCTTCAAGGATTTCCTGTCTCGGAAAGGTCGGAAACCCCGCGTCTCTTAATCCGAGATTAATCGTAGGTAAGACAAGGGGGCCTTTTATTGGAGGTTGTCTTGTATCACCCTACTACCTGGAGTAGAGTAGGTGCGCTTGAAGATATCGTGAGCCGAGGTTTTGTTTGATCAGCCTGACCGATGATGGAAACCGGGCTCCAACATCCTTTCTTCTAGTTACCGATTTGCCTACGTATCACTTTGATCGATCTACTTAGCATCCGCGATATGAACCCCAAATCGGTCGCCCTGCGATTTGGGTTACCGATTGCCGTATTCTTGGCGGTGATCCTGGCCCCGAACCCAGAGGGGTTGACCGACGAGGGCCAACGGGCTTTGGCTGTAATGGCTCTTGCCGTGGTCCTCTGGGCCATGGAGACGCTGCATATCGCTGTGACCGCCATCTTGGGTATCGTCATGCTGGTCTTGGTCGATGGCGTTCCTGATTTAGACGCGGCCCTGTACGGTTTCTCCCAGCCGGTGACCTACTTCTTGGTCGGCATCCTTACTCTGGGGCTTGGGGTACATCAGTCTGGTCTGGCGCAGCGGTTAGCGATCTACATCATCCGGTTCGCGGGCGGGAACCCCAAGATGCTCTACGCCCAGATGCTGGCTGCATTTGCTGGACTGACCTTCGCTCTGCCTTCAGCCAGCACCCGCGGCGCCATAATGGTTCACATCTACGAAGATGTGATGGAGCGCTGGGGTGTTGAAAAGACCTCGCCCTTGAATAAGGCAGTCATGATCGCCATGGGAGGGTTGAACCGTCTTGGCTCTACCGCCCTTTTGGCGGGTGGGATAACTCCAGTGGTGGCATCTGCGCTGATCGCGGATTTTGGCATGATTGACGACTTCTCTTGGACCAAGTGGTTCATCCTGATGGCAGTGCCTTTCTACCTGATTTTAATCTTTGGCGGGTTGTGGGTTTATCTGGCGTACCGTTCAGGATTCAATCTACCTGAAGGGGCTCAGGCGGTGGAGTTGACGGCAGGACCGATCCAGGGCAAAGAGATCAGGGCGGGGTTGATAGCCGTAGGCACCGCGCTGCTCTGGTTCACAGACTTTGCCCACGGGCTCCATCCGTCAGTGCCAGCGTTGATCGCCATGACGGTCATATTGATGCCAGGCATCGGGCTTCTCACCTGGCGGGAATTTGAGTCCAACATGAGTTGGACAAACTTTTTTGTCATAGCGTCCTCTTTATCTATGGCCAACGCACTGATAGTTAGCGGGGCTGCTGAATGGTTCGCCGAGACACTGGTGGGGAGCGTTGAAGGCCTTCGTGGCTATCCAATGCTAATCCTGCTTGCCATGTGCGGCGCGGCCTCGGCAGTTCGGATCGTCATGCCCAACATCTCCGGGTATCTGGCGTTCATCATCCCAGTGGCCATGTCCACCGGAGCGGCGTTGGGGTTGAACCCCGTAGTCTGCGGTCTGGCAGTTACGGTGGTTGGCGACTCCGTGGTCTATTACCCGGCTAGCGCCACGGGGAGTGTGTTCATCTACCAACGGGCCGAAATCAAGGCCTCGGAAGTGGTCCGCATGGGTATCGCCATGACGGCGATCGCCATCGGGGTGCTATTCATCATCGTGCTGCCTTATTGGAAATTGCTGGGAGAGGGTCTCACACCCTAGATCACGGCGCTGACTTATCCCAAGTGAGGTCAAAATGAGTGTGACCAATGGCAATCCCGTTCCACCTATAGGACACCGCAAACCAACGCCCGACGGCTCAGCCCCTGACGGCTCTGAGATACGCTTGCTGGTGGACGCCAACCAAGGCGCGGTAAAGAGCAGCCTGGTGGAAGTCACCCTCGCCCCTGGAGAAGTCACCCGCCCGGTAAGACATCGGACCGTCGAAGAAATCTGGTATGTGCTGGAGGGGAAGGGCCAAGTCTGGCGTTGCCCATCCGACGCCGTGCCGGAATCCGTGGCCGCTATTCCTGTCTCGCCCGGTGACGGCCTGGCAATCCCCACCGGTTGGAGCTTTCAGTTCAATGCAGACCCAGAAATCCCTTTGCGGTTTCTCTGCTACACCACTCCGCCCTGGCCAGGTGAAGCCGAAGCTGTGCCCGTGGAGCATGGCGGGTTGGGAGATGCGACGGTCTAGGGTGTAACTTGGGTCGTCAGTCACGAAAACTTGACAACAAAAATTTTGGAGTCCTATACTCAAAATCACACAAACGAATACATACAAAGGCTGTGAAGGGGAGTAGTAGTCTTCCAACGGAGCAAAGCGAGCCGGGTTCGGTGTGAGCCGGTACTCTGAGTAGAAGAACGAATGGACCCTGGAGCCGCAGGCCGATCGTGGTTCTCGATGAAATCGGAATCAAGCTAGGCTGTGACGGTTGGGCGTCGTTAAAGGTCCACGGCACGAGGGCAACTGTAGACTAGGTCCTCCCAGCCGATTGAGGAGCCGGAAGAACCCCGTCTACAACTTGGGGAGCCGTCGGCAAAATAGGGTGGCAACACGATTTGACTCGTCCCTTGTGGGGAACGGGTCTTTTTTTTTGGCAAAAACTATTCAGGTCGGGAGTGAATGACATGGGTAATTGGCGACGCTGCACCTAGGCAAGTCTTAATTCAATATTTAGATTTCCCTGTAGACCGGGGACTGGAGCAGCGAGATGTACACACCGACACTGGAACAAGTTAAGCAGATGACCGACCAGGGCAACCTGGTGCCGGTATATCGTTCTATCAACGCAGACCTGGAAACCCCGGTTTCAGCCTACCTGAAGGTGGCTCAGGGGCCATATTCCTTCTTGCTTGAGAGCGTGGAGGGCGGGGAGCGAATCAGCCGCTATAGCTTCATCGGAACGGACCCCTACAAAGTGGTCAAGACCGGCGCCAGGGAAGAACTGGGCGAAATCGACCCGCTGAATCCCATTCAAGAAGAGATGGACCAATTCCGACTGGTGCCTGTGGAAGGCCTACCCGGCTTCCACGGCGGCGCGGTGGGCTACCTAGCCTACGACACCATCCGTTACTTTGAGCCCCGGGTGCCGGAGATGCCCGAAGACCCGGTGGGCGTGCCGGAATCGGTGTTCATGTTCTGTGATACCCTGCTCGTCTTTGACCATATCAGGCACGACATCAAGGTGGTCAGCCACGTGAAGCTGGACGGTGACATCGTGACTGAGTACCGAAGAGCTACCGCCAAGATCAACGAGATGGTGCGGCGGCTGGCCCAACCCCTGGTATTGCCGCCGGAGCTTCAGACCGAGGGAGCATCCAAGTTGGTTTCGGGGAATATCGAGTCCAATTTCACGCCTGAGAATTACGGCAAGATCATCGACAGGTGCGTGGAATACGTCCACTCCGGTGACGTGATCCAGGTGGTTAACTCGCAACGGTTCTCGCGGCGTACAGTTGCCCACCCCTTCCAGATCTACCGGTCCCTTCGCAGTATCAACCCCTCGCCGTATATGTACTACCTGAACCTAGACGACTTCCAGATCGTGGGCGCGGCCATCGAGACGGTGGTCACGGTGCACGGGAGGAGGGCGGCCACCCATCCCATCGCAGGTACCAGGCCCCGCGGCACCACTCCCGTCGAGGACGATGCCAACGAAACCGAGTTGAAGGGTAGCGAGAAGCAGCGGGCCGAGCACATCATGCTGGTTGACCTGGGCCGGAACGACATCGGCCGGGTTAGCAAGCCTGGCACAGTTGAAGTTACCCAGTTGATGGACGTTGAGAAATTCTCTCATGTGATGCACCTGGTCTCCCACGTGGAGGGAGATCTCAGGGAAGGTATGACCTCTTACGACGCCCTTCGGTCATGTTTCCCCGCTGGCACCGTATCCGGCGCGCCCAAGATTCGGGCCATGGAGATAATAGCCGAGGTTGAAGGCCAAAAACGCGGCCCGTACGGCGGTGCCGTGGGCTACTTTGGTTATTCCGGTGACATGGATACCGCGTTGGTGTTGCGCACCGGGGTCTATAAAGATGGTGTCATGTATGTGCAGGCTGGCGGGGGAATCGTTGCCGACAGCGTGGGTGAGGACGAGTTCCAGGAGACCCGCCACAAGGCAGGAGCCCTTATGCGGGCCATCAATCTGGCCGAGGGCGCAGACTAGATAGAAATCCGTCAGTCTTAATCAATCAACGAGTTAGATAACAGGAGAGAAAAATGTTGAAGTCATTTTTTCATACAGGGTTTGTAGTCAAAGACATTGAGGCGTCGGTGAAATTCTATGCTGATGTCTTGGGTATGCGCATTGCCGGTCGCTCTGAACGCAAAGGCGAGTTCGCCCAACAGATGCTGGCCTTCCCAGACGCCCACATCAAGGGCGGTTTCTTGGATATGGGAGAGGGCCACCAGCTTGAATTGATCCAGTACCTGTCCCCGGCCAGCGGAGAGAACAACCTGCACCGGAATGACCTGGGCGCGTCCCACCTGGCCTTCCTGGTCGAAGATATAGACACGTTCCATGCGGAGACGTCCAAGAATGGAATCACCTATAACAACCCTCCAGCATCGCTGTTCGATGACGACGGCAAGCTGCTGCGAAAGGCAGCTTACTCCCAGGACCCCGATGGCAACTGGCTGGAGTTCATCGAACTTTTCTAAATTCTTGAACACCAACCAGATGTAATTGAGGAATAACCATGCTTTTAATGATCGACAATTACGATAGCTTTACCTACAACCTGTACCAGTACCTATGCGAACTGGGGGCCGAGGTCGAGGTGGTCCGTAACGACAAAATCTCACTGGAGGAGATTACCGATATGGCCCCCGAGGGGATAATCATCTCTCCAGGGCCGTCCACGCCTCGGGAGGCTGGGATCTCCAACGATGTGATCCGGCATTTTGGCCCCAACACACCTACTTTGGGCGTGTGCCTGGGGCATCAGTGCATCGGCCACGTGTACGGCGCTAAGGTTGATCGGGCAGACGAGATTCGTCACGGAAAGACCTCCATGGTGAATCACAACGGAGCCGGCATTCTGGCTGGACTGCCCAACCCCTTCGAAGCCATCAGGTACCACTCCTTGGTGGTCTATCCTGAGACCATCCCCGACACCTTGGAAGTTACGGCGACCACCGGAGACGGCCTTGTGATGGGACTGCGCCACAAGGAATATCCCATCGAGGGCGTACAGTTTCATCCGGAGTCCATCCTGACTCCAGACGGGAAACACCTGCTGCAAAATTTCCTGGACCGGGTGAGCGCTGCGGCAGCCGCCTAGCCAATAAACAGGAGAAAAAATTGGATATCAGAGAAGCCATAGACGCAGCCGTTTCGGGAAATTCCCTTTCCATGGACGGTGCAGCGTCGGTCATGCGTGAGATCATGTCGGGCGAGGCTACACCCGCTCAACTGGGGTCGTACCTGACCGCACTTAGGATCAAGGGCGAGACCAACGAGGAGATCGCAGGCATGGCTACGGTTATGCGGGAGTTCTCCCTGCGAGTAAATGTCGAAGGCATGTTGGTCGACTCCGTCGGCACCGGTGGTGACGGCCTCAACACCTTCAACATCTCCACGGCGGCGGCGTTCGTTGCTGCTGGTGCTGGTTTGAAAGTAGCCAAGCACGGCAACCGGGCGGCTTCGGGCACCTGCGGCAGCGCGGATGTCCTGGAGGGGCTGGGTGTGAATATAGAGCTGACGCCCGAAGGTGTGGAACGGTGCATCAGGGAGAGCGGCATCGGCTTTATGTTTGCCCAGGCTTTTCATCCGGCCATGCGTCACGCTGGACCGGTGCGCCGTGAGATCGGCATCCGTACTGTATTCAACATCCTGGGGCCGCTCACCAACCCGGCTGGAGCGCAGTCCATGTTGGTGGGTGTGGCCTTCCCTGAATTAGGCCAGAAGATGGCGGATGTGCTACGCCTGATGGACACCCACCATTCGATCATCGTCCACGGTGATGGTGGCTTGGATGAGATGACGCTATCGGGGGACACTTCTGTCTATGAAGTGAAACAGGGTCAGGTGAGCAGTTGGACGCTGTCCGTTGCTGATACCGGTCTCCCAGTTACACCCATAGAAGCCGTGAGGGGCGAGGACAAGACAACCAACGCGGCCATGATGCGTGCCTTGCTGGGTGGCGAGGGCGGTCCGGTGCGCGATTACGTGCTGCTAAACAGCGCCGGCGTGCTAATGGTGGGTGATTTGGTCTCCAACATCCGAGACGGTGTGCAGCTCGCGGCCCAGACCATCGACAGTGGAGCTGCCAAAGACCGCATGGAATCCATGATAGAGGTCAGCCAACGGGGCTGAGTATGAATCGAGTCAGATACACTCAGTACGCTTTGGATAAAGCGACATTGATGCGAAACTGGGGTTTTACAATTGATCTTGAAAAGATCACAAACGACATAACTACCACTCATACGTCATCCCAGGCTATCGGGGTCGCTCTGTTGCTAGTTTGGAACTAGATGAGGGCCGTATCTTGCGAGTAGTATACGAAGAGAACGGTGAGATGGTGATTGTCACCATTTATCTAGCAAGGCAGGATCGACATGAAGATTAATTACAGTCGGGAAGTGGATATTCTGGCAATTCAAGTGTCAGACGCGTCTGTGGATCATGCAGAAGAATCAAGTGAAGTAATCACCCACTTCAGCACTAAGGGTAACCCGGCGTTGTTAGAGATTCAGGGTGGTCACGAGTTGCTTTTGAGCTCTATCACGAGCATGGTCAATGAACAGGAAGTTAGTCTTCGATAAGTCATGCCAAACATCCTTGATGAAATAGTCACTGCTAAGCGGTTAGAACTTGCTGAGAGCAAGGCACAAATATCAGTTGCGGAACTGGAGTCCGCTGCTGCTGATCAGCCTCGTCCGTTGAACCTGTCCGGAGCCTTGCTGGGCGGTGGGGTGCGGTTGATTGCGGAGGTCAAGAAGGCCTCGCCCTCCAGGGGCCTGCTGATGCCCGACTTCGACCACCTGAAACTGGCCGAGACCTATGCCAACAACGGCGCGGCGGCCATCTCATGCCTCACCGACCTTCGGTTTCAGGGTGAACTTGGTTTCCTGCAGCAGATCAAAGAGACTGGAGTATCCCAACGGGCTCCGGTCATCCGCAAAGACTTTATATTTGATCCCTACCAGGTGATTGAGACTAGGGCGGTGGGCGCTGACGCTATGCTGCTCATCGTGGCCATCCTGGAGCCGACCCAATTGAAAGAATTGCTGGAGGCTGCCCAGTCGCATTGGATGCAATGCCTGGTGGAGGTACACGACGCAGATGAGCTTGAGATGGCAATAGAGGCTGGAGCGGAGATCATCGGCATCAACAACCGCGACCTCCGTACCTTCACCACCGACTTGTCGGTGACAGAGCGTATCGCGCCGCTGATTCCCAGGGGCAAACAGATTGTCAGCGAGAGCGGAATCTTCACTCGGGACCACCTGCGTCAGATGAATAAGGTTCGGGTCAACGCAGTCTTGGTGGGCGAGGCTCTCGTCACGGCGCCGGACGTTGGAGAAAAGGTGCGGGAGCTCACGGGACAGAAGGCACCTAAGGCCTAGCTATGGATTCCCACCACATGAGAGTGAAAATCTGCGGCATCCGCAACCTGGACGACGCATCGGTCGCCGCTGAGGCTGGGGCCGACTACATCGGCATGGTCTTCGTCCCAGAGCGTCGACGCCGTATAACCCCTCAGGAAGCGAAAGTCATAGTGGAAGGCGTTAGGGCTTCCAGTGGCAGCGTCCCAAGGATAGTGGGGTTGTTTGCCGATCAGTCGGTGGAAGAAGTCTCAGGGATCATAGACTACTGTGGTCTGGACTTAGTGCAACTCTGCGGTCAGGAGACGGTCAAATATGCCGGAGAACTTGGCTGTGGCGTGATTAAGGTGGTGCATGTAGCCGAGTCTGCAACCGCAGACGACGATTCCGGAACCGGGGCACGCGTAAAAGAATTTAGCGGACTGGGGCACCTGGTGACGCTGGACAGATTCGTTGAGGGGATCCAAGGCGGCACCGGACAGGGTTTCGACTGGGGCGTTGCGACGTCACTGTCCCGGGCCGGCCATCCGTTCTTGCTGGCCGGTGGATTAACGCCAGAGAACGTGGCCGAAGCTATAACCACCGTGAACCCCTGGGGTGTAGACGTCTCCAGCGGAGTGGAAACAGACGGCAACAAAGACCACACCAAGATACGGCTATTCTTGAACAATGCCAGAAACGCTGCCGCCAAGTCAGCTTAACGAATAGGAAGGAACAACCAATGGCAGATGCAAATACGGCGGGCCAACACTTTCCAGACGACCGAGGTAGGTTTGGCGACTTTGGCGGGAAATTCATCCCTGAGACTCTCATGGCTGCGGTCGCTGAACTTGAATCGGCCTACATCAGCGCGAAGGAAGACGACGACTTTCAAACTCGCCTGGCCCATCTGCTTCACAGCTATGCCGGGCGGCCCACATCCCTGTACTTCGCTGAGAACCTGACCCGAGTCTGCGGCGGAGCCAAGATATATCTCAAGCGTGAAGATCTGGCTCATACCGGCGCCCACAAGATCAATAACGCCCTGGGCCAGGCTCTATTGGCCCAGCACATGGGCAAGAAGCGGATCATCGCTGAGACCGGCGCGGGACAGCACGGCGTAGCCTCGGCCACTGCCTGCGCCATGCTCGGCCTGGAGTGCATCGTCTACATGGGCAGTGAGGACGTTAAACGCCAGTCGCTGAACGTCTTCCGTATGAAGCTGCTGGAGGCTGAGGTCATCCCAGTAGACTCGGGCACCCAGACCCTGAAAGACGCCATCAACGAGGCCATCCGCGACTGGGTAACCAACGTCGAGACCACCCACTACCTGATCGGTAGCGTTGTCGGCCCGCACCCCTACCCGGTGATGGTGCGTGACTTCCAAACGGTCATCGGAAGGGAGGCCCGCGCTCAACTGCTGGAGATTGAAGGCAAACTGCCCGATTATGTATTGGCGTGCGTCGGCGGTGGTAGCAACTCAATTGGTATGTTCCACCCATTTGTGCCCGACGAAGATGTTAAGTTGATCGGCCTGGAAGCCGGAGGGGACGGCGTCGATACCGGCAGGCATTCAGCCACCCTCAGCGCCGGGCGGCCCGGAGTGCTGCACGGGGCAATGTCCTATCTGCTCCAAGACGAGCACGGCCAGGTTACGGAGACCCACAGCATCTCTGCTGGGTTGGATTACCCGGGAGTTGGCCCCGAGCACAGCTATTTGAAGGCTTCCGGAAGGGCCGAGTACCGGGACGTGACCGATGCCCAGGCCCTGGAGGCGTTCCATTTGCTGTGCCGCACCGAAGGGATAATTCCGGCCTTGGAGTCCTCCCACGCCGTCTCGGCCGCTGTTGAGCTGGCTAAGACGCTAACGTCCGACCAGGTCGTCCTAGTCTGCCTCAGCGGACGCGGCGACAAGGATATAGACATAGTTGCGCAGGCCTCGGGACTCCAGATTTAGAGAGACCACCCCACCGGATTTGGAAGTTAGGCCGGAGCCTACACCAGACGTAATTCGGTATAAATCCTTGTGCTACAATGATTGCCGATTCGCCAGAGCCATGTCTGAGTGTTCTCTGGTTATGTAAAGTTAAGATTCCGTTAATTAGCAGGAGACACTACTATGGACATGGGATTAGAGGGCAAGGTTGCAATCATCACTGGTGGCAGTGATGGCATCGGTAAAGCCGCTGCGCTGAGCATGGCCAAAGAAGGCGCCAATGTGGTCATCGTGGCCCGCCGACAGGAAGTATTGGACCAGGCGATTCAGGAGATCAAGACGGCGACGGAGGGCTCGGTTGTCCCTCTCGCACTGGACATCACGACAGACGGCGCGTCCAAGAAGATGATCCAGACGGCCATCGACAACTTCGGTCGCGTGGACATCATTGTGAACAACGCGGGGTCGTCCATGGCCAAACCCTTCGAGGACGTGAGCCATGAAGACTGGCAAGGAGACTTCGAATTGAAGGTCTGGGCGGCGGTCCGCCTGATGCAAGACTCCATCGGCGAGATGCGGAAGGTCGGCGGCGGTCGCATCATCAATGTGACCAACCTGGGTGGTCGGACCCCTGGTCCTGCCTCCATGCCAACGTCCATCTCCCGTGCCGCGGGTATCGCTATTACCAAGGGCCTCTCCAAAGACTTGGCCAAGGAAAACATCCTGGTGACCACCGTCTGCATAGGTCTGGTCAAGAGTGGCCAGCACCAACGCCGATACGACGCCCGCATCGAAAAGGAACCCAACCTGACCCTGGACACGTTCTATTCCGAACTGGCCCAGGGCCGTTCGGTGCCCATCGGCCGTGTCGCCGAGCCTGAAGAAGCCGGTGATGTGATCACCTTCTTGGCTTCCGAGCGAGCCAGTTACCTGACAGGTATCGCGGTCAACCTGGACGGCGGAGCTTCCGCGGTCCTTTAAACCTGGTCAAACAGGGTCGAAGTCGACCCAAATCTAAATTTTAGCAAAAGGTCCACGCGACCGGAGGTCTTAGAACTTGACTAGCTCCTACATGACAGAATTAAACGCACCTCAAAAGGTGCTATTGGGACCCGGACCAAGCACCGTACACCCTCGGGTGTTGGCGGCTATGGCTAGCCCCGTGATAGGTCACCTGGACCCGGCATTCTTCCAGGTAATGGACGACGTATGCGAGATGCTGCGTATGGTGTTCCATACTGAAAACAAGATGACGGTGCCGATATCGTCTACCGGCACGGGAGCAATGGAAACCGCCTGCGCCAACGTCATCGAGCGAGGTGACGAGGTGCTCATAGCCAGAAACGGGTACTTCGGTGTCCGCTTGGGCGACATAGCTGAGCGCTGCGGTGCCACCGTCCACCTGATGGACACGCCCTGGGGCAAATCAGTCGACCCCCAAGCCCTCCGCGATGAACTCAAGAAACACCCTGGACTCAAGGCAGTGGGCGTGGTCCATGCTGAGACATCTACCGGTGTGTTGAGCGAAGTCAAAGATCTGGTAGATGTGATCCATGAAGCTGGTGCCTTGGCCATAGTGGATGCTGTTACATCTCTGGGCGGACACGAGATGAGGATGGACGAGTGGGGCATTGACGTCTGCTACAGCGCCACCCAGAAATGTCTGGGTGCTCCTCCTGGATTGGCTCCCATCAGCCTCAGCCAGGGAGCGATGGACGTGGTCGTGAACCGGTCAACCAAGGTCCAAAGTTTCTATTTCAACCTGCAGGACTTGGAGGCCTACTGGAACCAGACCAGGAGGGCCTACCACCACACCTCGCCCATCAACATGACCTACGCGCTCCGGGAGTCCTTGCGCATGATGATGGAAGAGGGTCTGGACAACCGGATCCAGCGGCACGCTCGCGTTGCCGCCGGGTTCCGCGCCGGCGCGGAAGCGCTGGGATTGACCCTGCTGGCTGAGGAAGGTCACCGGCTGAATCCGCTGACCACCGTCTCAATCCCCGAGGGCATTGAAGATGGCAAGGTCAGGGCTGCGCTACTCAACGACTATGACATCGAGATCGGTGGTGGTTTGGGAGAGTTCGCCGGCAAGGCCTGGCGCGTCGGACTCATGGGCGAATCAGCCCGCGAGCGCAACGTGTTCGCGGTGCTCTCCGCCTTGGAGAACATCCTCTCCAAAGAAGGCTACGAAGTAGCCTACGGAGCCAGCCTATCGGCGGCCCAAAGAGCCATAGCAACTTTCGACGAGTAACCACTTGTTAGAGCTTCAGCCCAGTAAATAAAAAGAGGCGGGGATGTTTCCCCGCCTCTTTTTATTTTTCCTTTGATAGGCAGACCACCGACCCTGATAGTCCTGAATCCGTCGAAGGTTGCGCATAAGTTATATGACTGGCTGGGTGACCAATGCTTGCCCGTACCTATGGTTCGACAGGCTCACCATTAGCGGTAAGAATCTTGATTGACCGGGATCGGCGGAGTGGTTTGGAGAATCTACTCCAGCCCGTAGGCCTCGTCTAGGATGTCCACCACGTGGCGCACTTTGCCATTTTGTCCTTTGGCTTTGAAACCTAGCTCCACCTGCAACATGCAGCCGGGGTTGGCGGTGATTACTTCTTCGACGCCGGTGGCTTCGATGCTGTCCATCTTGCGACTGAGCAGGCGTTTGGATAGGGCTGGTTGAGTTGATGAGTAGATCCCAGCGCCGCCGCAGCAGAGGCTCGAGTTTTCCATCTCGATCAGTTCCAGACCGGGTATCGAGTTCAAAATCACCCGAGGCGCGGCCGTAATGCGTTGCGCGTGGGCCAGGTGGCATGGATCCTGGTAGGTGATCTTCCGGTTGATCTCAGCCGTGGGAGCCTCAAAGGGCAGACAGGCCAGAAATTCGGTTACGTCTTTGGTCATGCTGCTGAACCGTATTGCCTTCTCTCGGTATGCCGGGTCATCCTTTAGCAGTTCGGCGTACTCCTTCATGCTGGAGCCGCAGCCCGCTGAAGAAGATAATATCTGACCTACCTCGGCAGCCATCAGCGCATCGATGTTGGTACGGGCCATGGCCCGGCTGTTGGTCATGTCTCCGGCGTGGGTGTTCAGCGCCCCGCAGCACCCCTGACCCTGGGGCACCAGCACGTCGCAGCCGTTACGGGTGAGAACTCGTACCGTGGCCTCCATTGTCGGTCCCTGCATCAGTGGCATGACACATCCGGACAACAACGCCACGGCCATCTTCTTTTCGCCCTGAGCAGGGTGAACGGTATTGCTTGGGGCGAAGAATTTCTTGCTTAACTGCGGTATCTGGGATTCAAGTGAAGCCACTCCGCCCGGAATTAGGTGGAGCAGACGGGAAAGACGGAGGAGCTTTTGCAGGCCCAGCCGTTGGTAGAGGCGAATCAGGTGTGCTCCCAAATTCAGACGTCGGGGCTTGGGCAGCGCGGCGGTCAAGAAGAACCGGCTGAATCGTTTTAGTTCCCGTGATTGGAGTCCGGCTATCTTCACTTGGGCGCGCGCCCGTTCCATGATGCGACCGTAGGGCACCCCGGAGGGGCACACCGCCTCACAGGCGCGGCACTGGAGGCAGGCTTCCCAGTGGGAGACGATCCTGGGCGTGATCTCGACTCGGCCTTCGTTCACAGCCTTCATCAGGGCCAGGCGACCACGGGGAGATTCCATCTCCAGGGCCGTTTCCACGTAGGTGGGGCAGGAACTGAGGCAGAGACCGCAATGCACACAGCGGTACAGGTCTGCTTCCGCAGGAGCATCGGGTCCGGTGAACCCTCCCGGTATTATCTTCAATGATTCTGATGCTGGCTGGGCCATCCTAGATGCCTCCTAAGAAGCGACCAGGATTGAGGACGCTGTTGGGATCGAAACGTTTTTTGATGTCCTGCATGATTGCCAGGCTGTCTGGGTAGTCACCCCATATATCTATCTGGGATTTGGCGCTCACCGGACAATGTTCCACCACCGCAGAGCCTTCGCAGCGTTGGACTATCTGACGGACCTGTTGGATCGTGTCGATGATAGGCTGTGGTTCCATGGAGTGGGTGGATTGGATATCGCCAAACTTGGGCCAGAAGAGGCGTATGTTGCCAAACCCCGAGTCGGCGATCTGCTCCGGGTACTCTCCGAACAGAGTCACGTCACCGCATTCGGCGGAGGCTCTAGCTGCGGATTTAGACTGGACTGATATTTTCATCACCAGGGCTGAGTCATTACAGATCTGAGGCGGTGTATCGGTGATCCAGCGCAGGGTGGTTCTGGCGGCTGGCCCTTCTATACGCTGTACGGCGTTGGCTCCCTCGGCGAGCAGTGTTGCTGCTGCTTCGTCTAACCGTCGCCTGGTGGCCTGGGAACGGCCAGAGTAAAAAGCCAGGAACAACGCGGTGCCCTCTTCCAGTAGCCCCAGGTTCTGGGATGCGGCCAGGGTGGAGTCCTGGAGTCTTCGGGAGACCCGGTAGGTCACGCTATGGCAGCCCATGGGCGCGGCTGATGAGTGAATCAACGCTCTGCTGGCTGAAATGGAGTCTGGAAGCGCCGCGAAGGACGCCAGGAGCATCCCGCTGTGTGGGTCGATGGGCAACAGCTTGAACGTGGCTTCAACAATCACTCCCAGCGTGCCTAGGGAACCGGCGTACAGCTTATTGAGATCGTACCCGGTTACGTTCTTGACCACCTTGCCGCCAGACTTGGTGGCGACCCCATCAGTGCCTAGGACACTCATGCCAATGAGCCATTCCCTGGGCAGGCCGTAGGCATATGACAAAGGCCCTCCAGCCCCCACGGACAGGATGCCGCCGATTGTGGAGCGGTCGGCCTCGGCCGACTCCAAGGGGGCGAATTCTCCTCCTGGGGCCAATCGTTCTTGGAGGTTGGACAGGGTCATGCCAGCTTCGACGGTTGCCGTCATATCGGCGGGTTGGTAGTCGACCAGTTGGTTGAGGGCGCCGAGGTCCAGGATCACGTCCGCCTTCCTTGGGACGTTGCCCAGATGCATCCGGGTCCCGCCCCCACGGGGCATGATGCTGACGTGTTCCGAAGACGCCCAAATCAGCAATTCAGAGATTTGGAGTCTGTCGGTGGGGCGGACTATGGCTTGAGGGGCTACGCCGTCGATCTCGATATCGCCAACCGGAATGACAACACTACCGCCCAAAAGGCCTCCCAGACGATCGTTAAGGGGAGATTCCAACAAAAACTCCTGTCTAAGTGAGACCGGCTAGGCCGGCATACCCGGGAAAGTGGCTTGGGATCGGGGCGTGGCCTTGACCCCGTCTGGGAATATCTTGCCCGGGTTTAGAGTGTTTTCCGGCGCAAAGGCGTCTCGCACCATGACCATGGCTGCCATGTCTTCATCCGAGTACACGAGGGGCATCTGTTCTTTCTTCTCCAGGCCAACCCCATGCTCGCCGGTCAGCGTGCCGCCAGCGTCGACGCATACCTGCAGCACAGCGGTACCTGCTTCCATGACCCGCTCCAACATGCCCTCTTTTCGTTCATCAAAGAGGAGGCATGGGTGGAGGTTGCCGTCTCCAGCGTGGAAGACGTTGGCGATGGGGATGTCGTACTTCTTGCTGACATCAGCCACCTGGCCAAGTACCCGGGCCAACTGGGTCCTGGGAACTACGCCATCCACTAGGAAATAATTGGGTGCCAAGCTGCCCAAAGCGCCCAAAGCGCCGTTACGTCCTGCCCAGAGCTGCTGGCGTTCCTCGGCGGCTTCTGCGGTTCTCACCTGGGTCGCGCCCGTGTCCCAAAGGGCGGCTTCAACCTCACGGCCAATCTCGATGACCTCGTCGTTGAGGCCCTCAAGTTCTATGAGCAAAACAGCTCCGGCGTCGTCGGGATAACCGGCGTCGCTGACGTTTTGGACCGCCTGGATGGTCAGAGCGTCAATCATCTCAAGGGCAGCGGGCACGATGCCCTGCTCTATCACCGCAGAAACCGCGGTACAGGCCGATTCCACGTTCGGGAAGATGCCCAGGAACGTGCGCACCGCTTCCGGCACCGGAAGCAGCCTAACGGCGATTTTGGTGGCAATGCCAAAGGTGCCCTCGGAGCCGGTGAACACGCCGCGCAGGTCGTAGCCGACGGTCTCACGGGCCAGACTACCCAGGTTTACGATTGAACCGTCTTCCAGCACGACTTCCATGCCTAGGACGTGGTTGGTGGTGGTCCCATAAGCTAGGCAGTGTGGGCCGCCGGAGTTCTCGGCGATGTTGCCGCCCAGGCTGCAGGCTTTTTGACTGGAGGGGTCCGGGGCATAACGGAGATTATCTTTCCGGACGCGGGTGTCCAGGTGCAGGTTGATAACTCCCGGTTCTACCAACGCGATTAGGTTGTCGGTGTCGACTTCCAGGATGTTGTTCATGCGGGGGAAGGCGACCTGGATTCCACCTGGCGGGGTGACTGCGCCGCCGCTAAGGCCAGTGCCGGTTCCGCGACCTACAACGGGGATTCCAGCGCCGTAGGCTAGGGCAACAACCTCACTCACTTCCCGGGTGTTGCCTGGAAAGACCACGGCTTCAGGCACTTGTCGGTCCACAGAGCCGTCGTACTCAAAAACCAAGAGATCGTCAGAGTGGTAAACCACGTTCTGTTTGCCGACGATCTCCTGAAGGCCCTTCAAAAATGCACTGAATTCCATGCCTGAAACCCAAATTCTGATTATCGCCGAATCTGCGGCTGGATTAGAGAGGATTTTAGAACAAAACCTAGGGCATTGCCAGACTAGGCCGATTCATTTAACTGCGCACTCTTTTTTGGGTTATCAAGCCAGATTTAAGATGGCAATCCCAAAACCCTGCCGTGTTTGTAGGCCATTTGGTTTATGGGTATACTGGGTCGGGATTCAGGCTAAGACGACATTGGGCTTGGTGCGAGTTCGATACAAGCGGAAAATCATTGATGCAGCAAGGAGGAATCACGTGGAGTTCAATATCGCCGTATTAGGTGGCGACGGCATTGGCCCGGAAGTTACAGAACAAGGTGTTCGTTCTCTGGAAGCCGTGGGCCGTGCATTTGGACATAGCTTCAATCTTAGCTACGGCGATATCGGCGGTATTTCCATCGACAAACACGGGATACCCCTGACCGACGAGACACGAGGCTTGTTGGACTCCAATGACGCGGTTCTCTTTGGCGCGGTGGGCGGACCCAAGTGGGACTCCCCTGACGCAAAGGTGAGACCTGAGATGGGTCTGTTGGACATGCGCGCCCACATGGGAGTGTTCGCCAACATCAGGCCGGTTAAGGTCTATCCCTGGCTGGCGGAGTCCAGTGTCTTCAAGCCTGACGTCATCAATGGCGTGGACATGGTAGTGGTCCGGGAACTGACCGGCGGCCTTTATTACGCCGAGCCCAGGGGAAGGCGCGAGACACCTAACGGCATCGTGGCCGAGGACACCATGCGCTACACCGAGGGCGAGATCGAGCGGGTGATCCGTGTGGGCTTTGAACTGGCCCGAGGTCGCCGTAAGAAGCTGGCCTCAGTGGACAAGGCCAACGTCCTGGAATGTTCCCGTCTGTGGCGTACCGTGGCCACTAGGCTGGGTCAGGAGTATCCCGACGTTGAACTGGAACACGTGCTCGTGGACGCCTGCGCCATGCAGCTGATCCAAAAGCCTACTGCCTACGATGTGATCGTGGCTGAGAACACCTTTGGGGACATCCTCAGCGATGAGGCATCCATGCTGGCCGCATCCATGGGGTTGCTGCCCTCAGCCAGCTTGGCTGGGGTTCCTGTGGCGGGACAGCGTTCTGGTGGTCTGTACGAGCCGATTCACGGTACTGCGCCGGACATAGCGGGGAAGGGTATCGCCAACCCCACAGGCTCCATCTTGAGCGTGGCGTTAATGGTCCGTTACTCCCTTGGACTGACCGAAGAAGCCGCCGCCATCGAAAGGGCGGTGGACCAGGTGCTGGAGCAAAACGCCCGCACCGCAGATTTGGTCACCGGCGGGGACAAACACGTCACCACCACCGAGATGGGTGACCTGATCGTGGCTGCCATCGAGAATGGGAATTAGGCTCTCTTTCTGGTCCGTGGCAGAACTGGGGAGATGAACGCCCCCATCCTAAGCTTCCCCCAAAGGGAGAAGGGGTTTTGAACTCCTTTTCGTCGATTCCAAAGTGTTAGGGGGTTTACCCACATGGGCGAGGACTTATTAGTCGCCATATTGGTTTTCTTGGCCAGCGCTGGTGTCGTGATATTTTGCGGCGCCAAGCTTGCTGTGTATGGCGACGCTTTGGCAACGTTGACCGGATGGGGGCGTTTATTCGTGGGCAGCTTGCTCATTGCCTTGGCAACGTCACTCCCTGAACTTTCGACAAACGTCTCTGCGGTAAGGCTTGACCCTCCCAACCCTGGTCTGGCGCTGGGCGACATCTTGGGTTCGAACATGTTGAACATGTTCATCCTAGCTTTAATCGCCTTGGTGTTTGGGGGTAAGCGATTCTTGGTGCTGGTTGCGCCGGAACAACGTTATCTGGTCGTGGTGGCTGCGGCACTGACGGGATTGGCTATCTTGTTGGGTAGCCTCAACTTTGGCGCATCGGTCTGGGAAGTCGGCCTTTCCTCAATGGTGTTGTTGGTGGTATTCGTGCTGGGCATGTGGGTGGTCTACAAGATCAAGCCTGTAGACACCAGGTACGAGGAAGATGACCCTCACATAAGTCTGACTCGAGCGTGGATCCTCTTTGGTCTCGTCTCAGCGGGGGTGGTCGTATCCGGGTTCTTTCTCGCCTGGAGCGCAGACGAGATAGCCGATATCACCGGTATTGCGTCAAGCACCCTGGGGATACTTTTGTTGTCGGTGGTCACTTCCATGCCGGAGGTGTCCGCCACTGTTGCCGCTGCGCGCATGGGGGCGGCAGACCTGGGAGTCGGAGGGCTATTTGGCAGCTGCGGCTTCAACGCGACGATACTGTTCTACTCAGACCTGTTCTATCGGGATGGCATCCTGATCAATCAAGCGGAGCCAGCCCATCTAGTGGCTGGCGGCGGCGCAGTGGCGATGATGTTGATAAGCCTTGTGTTGATTCTTGGGCGTACCCGGATCAATTCCGGGTTAATCATCGCGGGATTGGCCTTGATGGTCGGCGTGTATCTTACTGGGGCCACCATAGCGGCATCGCTCGGGGAATGATGGGAAGAATGAAACACCAGGCCCCGTTGAAAGGGGGTAGCATCATCATTCTATCTCGAACGCCCGGCGAATGATCCCAGTCAGAAGCCTGGCGTCATTTCTGTTACCGAGGCCCGCCACAAACTCCAAGCTTTCCCGGTAATGGTCTAGGAAGTCGGCACTGACCTCGCCGTTCTTTGCGCGCTCTCTGAACAGGCTCGCGGACTTATTGAACCTGGCCTCCAGCCAATCTTCCCCCTCTAGAACAAGCAGGCGGTTCAAGAAATCAAAGTTGCTCTCCAATGAAATGGGCAACTTTGACGACCTTTTCCGGCGGTCTTTGTCGTAGGCAAGGTGAGCCAAGCTCTCAGATACGGTATTGGTTGCCCCTTGCTCGTAGAATTGGGTCAGCAAGTAGGCGGCCCGCCCGGGATTTGAGTTGATGAGCCGGTAGATGATCCTTGCCGCCGGAGCTATCAACGGATCGCTGTTTTGTATCAATTCCAGCGAAACATCGACATCACCCGCGAATAACAAGGTTGTAGCCTCCGGTTGGGCCAGTATGAAACCCTCCAGAGGAAAGGGTGTTTCCAGTAGCATCTGTGCCGTTCCGGCAGGGTCACGCTCGGCTCGTTCGGCTACCACCCGGTAGAGCTGTTCCAAGAACGGTTCGTCGACTAGGAAGTTGCCGGACGGCTCGTCAATCAATAACTGAATCCCCGCCCGCATTACGTCTGATTCGTTCGATGTGATTCCCAGCTTGAACAGTAGTTCTTCAGGACTGAGTATGACTCGAAGCTGGAAAGGAACCGACGCCATCAGACTGCGGACTGTTGCGTCAGGGAGGGTCAGGGTAACGGCCTTGGAGGCTGCCAGGTCTCTGTCGCGGAGCAGGTCGAAGAACAGCTTCAAATCATTTTGTTGGTCGAAGCCGATTTCGTATACAAAGCGTTCAAGCTCGGTCGAGCCTTGCATCGGGGAGATTTTTCCGGCGGCCAATACCGAGTCAACCTTTGAACCAAACATCTTCAGGCGCTCTACAAAGGTTGCGGTGGCCTGGAGAGTCTTGCCAGTGGGAAGCTCTGCACCGCTGGAGAAGAGTTCAACCAGCACTCGGTTCTCGACGGCGGGAAGAAAGTTGACCAAGAACGGTTCGTCAGATAGCTGGGTGGCTAATCCCGCCGCCCTTTCTGATGGTGTGCCGGTGGCTGGTCGTGACAGGTGTTCCAAGGTTGAAGCCAGTTCCGCTGCCCGGGAATGAGAGAGAACCATCAAGTACTCCGGGTGGGCCTTGTAGAGGGTAATCTTGTCTTGAAGATACCGCCTCCAGAACTCGAAATTCTCTTCGTTTTGCGGGTCTCCGATAAGCAGATCGAATTGGTAGACTAAGTCTCGGAGCCGTTCTTGTTCTTCCTTCTCCAGCACGCTCTTGGCGGTGGAAAGAATCTGCTCCGGTGGGATGGCTGGTTCAAGCGACGGATACTGGCGCAGATCCAGGTGCTCAAATCCCAACCACTTGCCGGTGGCGGTTACGTCCTCTGGGGATAGAGATTGGAACCAACCAGCAGCCCCGTACCAATCCGCAAAACGCCCGGGTGGCAGGAAGTTGTCCCAGTATTTCCGCAAGATGGGCGGGACTAGGTTCAAACTACCTCCGGTGGTGTAGGGGACGTCCGCTTCAAGGTGGTGGAACACCGGCTCCGGGTTATCACCGGATACGGCTGGTAGGTTGCGCAAGCGTTGTCGGAGCAGCTCAAAGTCGTCAGGAGGCTGCGCCATGAAGGTCAAAATGTCCTGATGATAGGCCTGTATGGCCTCGGAAGGGTCGTTGTTGGAGGTCTTTTCCCATCTTAGGTCGGGTCGACCGGTGACGGGAAACCCGCCCCAATAAGAGTGGCTAAGTTCATGGATCACGCCGATGGGGCTAGCTTCACCGACCCCAGCCCACTCGGAGAATCCATAGCTGCCAAAGTAACCCGGTTTACCTTCCATTTGCCGCAGGTCAAGACTGCGCAGCAATGCGGCTCCGGCATCTGTGGGCTGGTAAAGGGCGATTACGGCATCGATCCGTTCTTCCACCCATGGAGTGGTGTCTGGGTGCCGAGTGGGTGCTGGGAGCAGAGTGAACTGGGTGGATTGTAACGGCGCGGATACGCCGACTGACGATGTGTACGACGGGGCGGGGGTTGCGCTGCTACACGCGGCAACCAATAGGCTGAGGACGGGTACCAGCAACCAGCGAGACAGCGACGACCCGATCAGACAACCTCTAGTGGTTCTTCGGTGACTACGCCGTCGGTGATTTCAAATATACGGACCACAGGATTGTCCATGTCCATCAGGGAGACAAGGACGTAGCGGACATCCGGCCAGAGTCCGGCGGTACCGGCGGAGATACGGACGTCGGTGTCGGACGGGTAGGCTTCGCTGCCGGTGTGGGAGTGGTAGATGGCCAGGAGTTCCCAGTTGTTTTCGCCAGCCTCGGAGTCCACCTGGACCAATTCCCCAGGGTCCATGGAGAACCGGAAAGGACTGGCTTCCACGTTGGCCATTCGGTATGCTTTCGTCACCTGGCCGTCCGGGCCGGCCAGGATGCCGCAGCACTCATTGGGCAGTTCGGCCTTGGAGTGGGCAACCATCTCGTCGATGAATTTCTGTTTAATCTGGACCAATCGGTAAACTCCGCTGATGGTCGGTAGCAAATATAAGGTTGGGACCAAATTTGGGGCGCCATGCGTCAAGAGGGATAAGACGTCGCGTTCTTGTGTGAATATAGCAGAGGAATCCTGGGGTGAACAGCGGCATCAACAGATTGCATAAATAGTTACGGGAACGCGGCAAACCTAGAATCACACGGCCCAGCCTCGGAAGGAATTATCAGATGTTCTTCTTTAAGCCTACCAAAATGCCAAGGAGACGCGAGTTTGGAGCAAGACTCCTACGGGCCTTTCCTCAAATGCCCGCAGTGCGGAATGTTCACCGAGGTAAACGAGGCTAACGACCGACGGTTAGTCTTGCCCGGGTCGGTGTCTAATGAACTGGCTGGTCAATCCGCAGATGCAAGAAAGATGGAGGCTGTCTTCGTGGCTTAAGCGTTGGCTCTGGTCTATGAGGTGCCGGATTGGCCGTTGGCCCATCGGGCGTACTTAAAGACGACCTCTTCTTGCTCGGGTGTCTGAATCGACCCCCGGCGAAGCTCCCGTACTCTGAATATTGCCTCATCCGGGACTTCGCCCCGGTGGACCAGATAACAGGCCAGGACCGTTCCGGTCCGGCCGATCCCCGCGTAACAACTGACCGCCACCGGGCGGTTGTCCTTGAGTTGGTCGTCTATGAACTCAACCATCCTCTGGATCTGCTCCAACTCGGGCGGCGTAAAATCAGGAACCGGCTCAAACATGTCAACCAGGCTCACCTGGTTTCCAGTGTCGGCGGCAATGGTTCGTTCCTCCATCCTGATCACGGCCCGCACACCCTGATGGTGCAGGTAAGAGAGGTCTTCAAAACTGGCCGGCCCCTGTGAGCCTGCCAGTTCGTTTTCCAGTACCCAACCAAAGTTCATTACTTCCAAAGTTACTCCAGGTTCTTTAAGTTAGTCTTTGCCAGTGGCCTCTATCCGAGAGAGGACTTCTGGTGTAGTCAAAGCTCTTATGGAGACGATTCTGTCTCTGGAGTTGTGCCCGCGGATGATCTCGATCCGCGATTTACTGATTCCCAACATTCTGGACAGGAGCGCAATCACCCCGGCATTAGCCTTGCCTTCCGTGGGTGGAGCGGTCACTCTCAGCCGCAGTGTGTCTCCCTCACACCCGTCCACCTGGTTACGGGAGGCTCTTGGCTGGACACGTATCTTAAGAGTTGAGTTTGATTCTGCTGGCTTCCCATTTTTGGTTTCCATAATAGGGTCCAAATATATGAGAGAAGTGTGAGAAAGGTCATTATTTGAGCTGTTATTAAATTACCTCTGGTATATTAAGTCCAGCGCCCGGTGAGCGTAAACGAGTAAAAGGAGATGTCTGGTGGAATATACCAACATCAAACTGGAGAAAGAAAATCGGGTGGCGACAATACGACTGAACCGCTCTGATGCCTTAAACGCTCTGAGCCCGGACCTATTGGTCGAGTTATCGTCGGCGTTGTCTGATGTTAGTGAAGATGAGTCCATCAAGGCTTTAGTGGTGCGGGGTGAAGGACGCTCCTTCTGTGCTGGCGCCGACCTGACCTACGTCCAGGCAGCCCTGGCCGACCCGACCCTGCTGCCTCCGTATATAGCTCAGATCAACGACGCCTTTAATCGGATAGAAAAACTGCCAGTTCCAGCCATCGCAGTGGTGCACGGCTTTGCCCTGGCGGGTGGTCTGGAACTGATGATGGCCTGTGATATGGCGGTGGTAGCCGAAGATGCCCGCCTTGGCGACCAGCATGTGAACTTTGGCCTGGTGCCAGGCGGAGGCTCCACCCAACGCCTGCCCCGCCGGGTGGGTCTGCAACGGGCCATGGAGCTGTTGACCACTGGCAGGTGGATATCCGGCAGTGAAGGTGTGGAATGGGGGCTGGCTCTCAGGGCTGCTCCATTAGAGAATCTGGACGAAGAATTGGAGTCGATACTGGGACCACTGCGTACCAAGAGTCGGGACGGCCTGGCTCTGGTCAAGTCGGTGACCCTTCGTGGTATGGCTCTTCCAATGGAAGACGGCGTTGCCCTTGAGAGCTTTGCCTTCGCCGAATTCCTGACCACTTCCCCGCATCCGTCGGAGGGAATCAAGGCATTCTTGGAAAAGCGCCAGCCGGAGTTTTAGCGGCCTTTTGAGGCGCATTTGTGCCTGGCTAATTTGGCGAACACCTCTAACGTGCTATGATTTGGAGTGATGACCCAAGCCGTTCTCTGGTTTTTGTCACCAAATTCCATCGGTGGATAAGAGTCCGCCGAACATCCGATCAGTTCAGTTAGTTCACCAGTAATTGGATACCCAGCTTGAAGATAAAAGACATATTGGCCAAAACACGTCCCGTCTCGTTTGAGTTCTTTCCACCCCGGGTTGCCGATGGCATACCGGTGGTTTTAGAGACTCTGGACGAGTTGAAGGTCTATTGTCCAGACTACGTGTCGGTGACCTATGGAGCCGGTGGTTCCACGCGTGCCTTTACTGAAGAGATCACCTTTGAAGCCAAGCGAACGGCGGGCGTTGAGGTCATGGCCCACCTGACCTGCGTTGGCCAAACCAAAGAGGAGATCCATGGCGTGCTGGAGCGGTTGGACACGGAGGGTGTGGAGAACATCATAGCCCTACGCGGTGACCCGCCCAAGGGAGCGTCCCAGTTTGTGGCCGTCGACGGTGGGTTCGATCATGCCTCGGACCTGCTGGAGCATGTAAAGGCCAACTTTGATTTTGGCGTGGCCGCCGCGTGCTACCCAGAAGGTCACACTGAGTCTGTGGACCTTGATTCAGACCTGAAATACGTCAAGCAGAAGGTGGACAACGGGGCCGATTTCTTGGTAACCCAGTTGTTCTATGACAACCGGCATTACTTCTAATTTGTTGACCGCGCGCGCGCGGTTGGGATTGAGGTTCCAATCGTCCCAGGCGTCCTACCTGTCTTGAACTCCAGCCAGGTCCGCCGCTTCACCTCTCTCAGTGGGTCGGAGATACCCCCTGATTTGGACAAGTTGCTGGATAAATACGTTGATAACGACAGCAGCGCCCGGGACATGGGCGTGGAGTATGCCACCGAACAAGTGCGTGAACTCTGGGATGCAGGCGTGCCAGGTGTCCATTTCTACGTGTTAAACCGCAGCTACTCGGTTTCGCGTATCCTTGACAATCTCATGATTCCTGGGCACCTGAGGCAAGACTAGGTCCGTCTGCCGGGCGTTGAGCCGGACGAGTTAATACGATGCTGACAACAGGCGTCGATATCATTGAGATTCCCCGCATAAAGCAAACGCTGGCCCGATATGGTGACCGGTTTCTCCGGCGTATATTCACTCCAGACGAGATTGCCTACTGCCGTGGCCGCGCGCCAAACCTGGCCGGCCGTTTTGCCGCCAAAGAAGCAACCATGAAAGCCCTGGGTACCGGTGTGCGCGGCGTCAGCTGGAAAGACATTGAGGTAGTTAGAGCCGATAGCGGCGCTCCTAGTGTGAAACTCCACGGCCGGGCCAAGGGTCGGGCAGAACGTCTGCAGGTGAGCGAATTATCCCTGAGTATCTCCCATTCCAGAGAGTTTGCCGTTGCTTTTGTAGTTGCCCAGCGGGAAGATTGATAGGGGAATATTAGCTGGGAACCATTATATGAAGATCGTTACAGCCGCACAGATGAGGGCCATTGAGGAGGCGTCGGAGAGAGCTGGAGTCAGCACCGATGTCCTGATGGAGACGGCCGGTTTGGCCGTGGCACGTGGTGTGCAAGAACTGGTTGGAGCGGCCGGGGTGCGAATCCTGGTGTTGGTCGGGCCTGGAAATAACGGAGCCGACGGCCTGGTTGCCGCGCGACACCTGCGGCGCTGGGGCGCAGAGGTCACCTGTTTCATGGTGGACGGACGCCCTGAAGTGGACCCCAAGCTGAATCTGGCGCTTGAATACGGCGTGCGCATCGTTGGGAGAGGCACTGCCGGAACCCTGGAACAGATGCTGGCCCGATCTGCTCTGGTCATCGATTCGGTCTTGGGGATAGGCCAGTCTCGCCCTTTAGAAGGCATCATCAAGCAGACCATGATCTGCTTGGCCAATGTGAAGTCCATCCCCAATCCGCCCATGCTACTGGGCCTGGACCTGCCCAGCGGCCTGAACGGTGATACGGGCGAAGTCGACCCTTTCTCGGTTCCTTGTGATGTAACATTTGCCCTTGGTTACCCCAAAGCTGGTCTGCTAAATTTCCCCGGGGCTGCCCACGCTGGAAAACTGAGAGTGCTGGACATCGGTGTTCCGCCCGGCCTGACAGAGGAATCAGAGATACGGCTTGAAACCGTGGAAGCTGACTGGGTGGCTGAAAGCCTGCCTCATCGCCCCATGAACTCCCATAAGGGAATCTTCGGCCATGTGCTGGCAGTGGCCGGGTCACGAAATTATGTGGGAGCCGCGCAACTAGCGTCCCAGGCCTGCGTCAGGGCAGGCGCCGGACTTACCACGCTGGCCACGCCCCAAAGCGTATATCCCATCGCCGCCGCCATGTCCACGGAAGCCATCCATCTGCCATTGGCGGAAGGTTCTGAGGGAATGATCGCCGCTGGCGCCGCCAAGGCCCTTCGTGACGGCACCCGCCGCTATACGAATATCCTGGTCGGCTGTGGGCTTGGCTTGTCCGATGGCACAGTGGAATTCGTCGAAGACCTGCTTTTCAACCAGGAAAGTTCAGCCTTTTCAGGTTTCACGGATCTACCGGCGTTGGTCGATGCGGATGGTCTGAACAATCTGGCCAGGATAGACCGCTGGTGGGAACGGGAAAGAGGTCCAATGGTGCTGACACCCCATCCAGGGGAGATGGCCACCTTGACCGGCTTGGCAACTGCGGATATCCAGCATGATAGGGTTGGAGTAGCCCGTGAATACGCGGTCCGCTGGGGTGTATGTTTGGTGCTCAAAGGCGCGAATACAATCATCAGCCAGCCGGACGGCGCCGTTAGAATTGCGGCTCTGGCCAACCCGGGGATGTCCAGTGGTGGCACTGGGGACGTGCTCAGTGGGGTCATAGCGGGATTGATGGCCCACGGACTGCATCCGGTCGCAGCGGCCACTTGCGGAGTTTACCTGCACGGCGAAGCCGGTAGGGATGTGGTTGCTCGTCAAGGAGACACCGGCCTGGCGGCTTCAGACCTGCTTCCCCAGATACCCGTAACATTGAACCGATTAAGGGAAGGCTAACCATACCCGCTGACCTTGGCTGGGTTCGTCATCAAACACCCTATGATATACTGAAAACGTGCCTGAGCTGACTCTAAATAAGAGTTATTGTCGCCCTGCAAGCTCAGATTGGACACTACGCTAGATGTCTTTCGAATTCTTTCTAGAGAACGTTTCAGACCCCACAAGCCGCCTCTCCGCGACGGACTTCTACGAGATTTCAGACCTCTCCTCTGAAGAGCTGGAACTCTTTGCTTCCGCATGGGACCCGCTGCCCATTGAGCGTCAGCGGACCATCGCTTCATCGATGGTCGATCTGGCTGAGGACAACCCAGAACTGGATTTCACAGCTATCTATAAGATGTGCCTCAAAGGCGATGACGAACCCCTTTTGGAGATTGTCATCGATGGCTTGTGGGAGGATGAGGACCGTTCTGTGATACCTGCCTTGGTGGATGTTCTGAGGTCGGATAAGGGGTATTTGGTCCGCTCTGCCGCGGCTAGCGCTTTGGGCCGATTTTCCATACTGGCCCAAGAGGAAAAACTCCTCGCCAGAGACAGCGAGACCATACACGACAACCTGATGCAGGTGCTTGAAGACGAAGAGGAGCCAACCGATGTGCGACGACGATGCATGGAAGCGGTTGCGCCCTTCAACACTATGGAAATCAACCAGCGCATAACCCTGGCCTACGAGAGTCTTGATCCGGATTTTCGTGCCAGTTCCATCTTCGCCATGGGCCGCACCGGAGAGGTTGGCTGGCTTCCCATACTGCTCCAGGAACTCCAGAATGAGGAGCCGACCATCCGGTACGAGACGGCCCACGCCTGCGGCGAACTAGGCGAAGAAGACGCCGTTCCACACCTGGTCCTGCTGCTGAAGGATGATGACTCAGAAGTGCAGTTGGCTGGTGTTGGTGCCTTGGGAAAGATCGGCGGCGCTCTGGCTAAACAAGTGCTCACGAACCTGGTCAAAGAAGGCGATGAAAACTTGGAAGAAGCAGCACGCATAGAGTTGGATGAACTGGCGTTTGACGACGACCCAGAAGGCTACCTCGGCGGCTTGTAAGCCCCTCTGATCTCTGTGACCAAGCTTTCAACGTCCCAAGACAGTTTCCTCCGCACCGCCCGCACCGGCCACCTGGCAACCGCAAACGCCAATGGCCAACCCCACGTGATTCCCGTCTGCTACGCCTTTGACGGCACATCCATCTACTCGGTGCTTGACGCCAAGCCCAAAACGACTCCTCTCAGAAAACTGCGTCGGGTGCGCAACATCCTGAACAACCCACAGGTGTCATTGGTCGTAGACCACTACGAAGAAGACTGGAAACAGCTTCAATACATCCTGGTCTCTGGTAATGCAGAGTTGCTGGAGTCGGGTG
Source organism: uncultured Dehalococcoidia bacterium (assembly GCA_964451445.1). Classification (GTDB taxonomy): domain Bacteria; phylum Chloroflexota; class Dehalococcoidia; order Lucifugimonadales; family UBA3495; genus UBA9611. Next base: position 1,707 of record CAYVIG010000004.1, on the reverse strand, counting down.
ACGAATGGGCTAAAGCCATTGCCATACTCCGTGAAAAATACCCCCAATATGAGTCTATGGATCTGGATGAAAGTCCGGTCATCAAGATAACTCCGGCCAGGTTTGCTCCCTGGAGCTTTCAGCCCGAGTTCTGATGTACTCGTTCTGTAACTAACGTGTTAAGTTGACACCCAATTGTGGAGCAATCTACACTGGCCCAAAATCACGCCCCACGTGCAGCACACCTAGGCTGACCAAGATTTAGGAGTTAACCGATGGACGGAGTCACAGCAATCGCCAATATTCTGCGTTTGGAGGGAGTCGAGTTCATCGGCTGCGTCCCGTACCAACCACTACTCGAAGCCGCGGCCATCGCCGGAATCCGTCCCATCGTCTTTCGGCAAGAAGGCACTGGCATTCACATGGTGGATGGCTACTCCCGCGTAACCAACGGCAAACGCATGGGCGTGTTCATGATGCAGAACGGCCCTGGAGCAGAGAACGGCTTTGGCGGTGTAGCTCAAGCCTATTCAGAGTCGGTACCAATCCTGCTTCTGCCCGCTGGTATGGCCCGTGAGAAACGGGGAGTCCACCCCAACTTCTACCCCACCAAGAGCTACGAGACCATCACCAAATGGTCTGAAGAGATGAACACGGTGGAACGGATACCTGATCTCATGCGCCGCGCCTTTACCAAACTTCGAACTGGACGTTTGGGACCTGTGCTGCTGGAGATACCGGCTGATATAGCCGCAGCGGAATTACCCGAAGAGCTTTTCAACTACGAACCGCCGCGCGTGGTTCTACAGCAGGCAGACCCGTCTGACGTGAGTCGGGCCGCCAAGGCCATTCTCGCCGCTAACAACCCCATCATCCACGCGGGACAGGGCGTGCTCTATGCCGAGGCCACCCCAGAGTTGGTGGAACTAGCCGAGTTCTTGCAGGCTCCGGTGATGACCACCCTGTCTGGAAAGAGCGGGTTCCCCGAAAACCATCCCCTGGCCCTGGGTGCTGGCGGCCCCAGCACCACTGGCATGGTGAACAAGTACCTGAAAGGTTCGGACCTGATACTGGGTGTGGCCTGCAGCTTCACCAAGACCAACTTTGCCCAGGCGATACCCGATGGCAAGACCTTGGTCCACATGACCAACGATGAAGATGCCATCGGGCGGGAATTCAAGACGGACCTGGCCATGCTGGGTGATGCCAAACTGGTCTTGCGCCAACTGTTGGACGAACTGAAGAGTCAGACAGGCAGCGCACGGGCCAAGAACCAGGCATTGGTCGATGACATCAAGTCGGTGAAAGAGGAATGGCTCACGGAGTGGATGCCCAAACTCACGTCCAATGAAGTGCCGATGAACCCCTACCGGGTGGTCTGGGACATGATGCACACCGTTGACCTCGATAACACCATAATTACCCACGAGTCGGGCAGCGCCAGAGAATACCTGGTCCCATTCTGGGAGGCTCGAGCTCCCCGTAGTTTTGTTGGATGGGGTAAGTCCACCCAGCTTGGTTATAGCCTCGGTCTGGCCATGGGCGCCAAGATGGCAGAGCCCAATAAGCTGTGTATCAACGTCATGGGTGACCTCGCCTTCAGCACCGTCGGCCTGGATGTGGAGACCGCTGTCCGCAGCAAGATCCCCACGATGACCATCATTATTAACAATGCCTACATGTCCATCTATGACGACAGCCGGTTCCCGGTGGCCATGGAGAAGTACA
>CAYVIG010000003.1:16748-32236 GCA_964451445.1 uncultured Dehalococcoidia bacterium | reverse complement strand
TGGGCATGCTGGCCGTGCTGCTGGTCTACCTGTTTATCCAGGGCATCACCGGCATCAGTTGGAGTTTCTTGCCCAGCTTTGCATCAAGGCACCCGGACCAAGCGGGAATCAAGGCGGCTATCCTGGGCAGTATCTATGTGGTGATGGTGGCGGGATCGGTCTCGTTTGTCCTAGGTGTTGCCTCAGCAATCTACTTGGAGGAGTATGCCGCACGGAGCAAATTCGCCCGTATTGCCAAGATAAATATCGCCAACCTGGCTGGTGTGCCGTCCATCGTCTACGGAATCCTGGGATTGCAGATATTTGTTCACAGTCTTCACTTGGGCAAGAGCATCCTGGCCGGTGGATTCACTCTAGCCCTGCTGGTGCTGCCAATAGTGATCGTGGCTTCGGGCGAAGCGGTGCGGGCAGTACCTCCGTCACTTAGGGAAGCGGCCTACGGTCTTGGGGCCACCCGGTGGCAGGTCATCTGGCACATGGTGATCCCCCAGGCGTTCCCAGGTATCTTGACCGGGGTGATCCTGGCGGTCAGCCGGGCCATCGGTGAGACCGCCCCTCTGATCGCCATGGGCGCTCTGACATTTGTGCCCTTCACACCGGACAGCCCGCTCAGCCGATTCACGGTGCTGCCCATCCAGATCTTCAACTGGACATCACGCCCGCAGGAAGGATTCCAGGAGGCGGCGGCGGCCGGTATAATCGTGTTGTTGGTTATTCTCCTGGCGATGAACGCGGGCGCGGTAATACTGCGCAATAAATTCCAGAATAAATGGGAAGGTTAATCGGACCGGCAAGCCGATTCCTATAGCTCACTTGCAGAGGGGATAGTAGATATATTGCAAGACCAGGATCCGATCCTCCAGAGTCGCGGCCTGAGCGTCTTTTACGACACTAAGAAGGTTGTAACAGACGTCAATCTGGACGTGGCGCGGAACAGAATAACGGCTATCATCGGGCCGTCTGGTTGCGGCAAGAGCACCTTGCTCCGCTGCTTCAACCGAATGAACGACTTGATCCCCTCGGCCCGAGTTGAAGGCCAGGTGATGTTTGACGGCCTGGACCTTTATGGCCAGGGAGTCGATCCCACCGAGATACGCTACCTGATCGGGATGGTGTTTCAGCGGCCCAACCCATTTCCCAAGTCCATCTACGACAACGTCGCCTTTGGCCCCCGTATCAACGGTTTCCAGGGTGACATGGATGAGATCGTAGAGCGGTCACTGGTCCGGGCGGCTCTTTGGGATGAGGTCAAAGACCGGCTGAAGACCAGCGCCTTGGCCCTCTCCGGTGGCCAACAGCAACGACTTTGCATCGCACGGGCGCTGGCGGTTGAACCGAGGGTCATCCTGATGGATGAGCCGTGTTCAGCCCTCGACCCCATAGCAACCCTGGCCATTGAAGAACTAATGCGGGAATTGTCAGAGGACTATTCCATCATCATTGTGACCCACAACATGCAGCAGGCGGCCCGGGTTTCCCACTTCACCGCCTTTCTAATGGTGGAAGAGGCTAGGGTTGGGTTCATGGTGGAGTTTGGTGAGAGCCGTCAGATATTCACCAACCCTGAGGATGAACGAACTGAGGCCTATATAACCGGCAGGTTTGGTTAGACAGGAGAGGCGTCATGGTAAGACAGACTTCGCCTGCAAGCCAGTGTTACTCCAGTATGGTTGGCAAGGAGGGCTAGGTGGTTAGAGCTGATTTCGATCGAAGTCTTGAAGAGCTACAAGCTGAGTTGGTTGACCTGGGGGAGTTGGTGGAAAAGGCCATCATCAAGTCCATGGAGGCCCTGGAAAATCGCGACTTGGCCGTTGCCTATGAGGTTGTCTCCGAGGATGACCAGATCGACGAGAAGCGCTTTGAGTTAGAAGAAAAGTGTATCAACCTAATCGCTACTCAACAGCCTCTGGCGATTGATCTCAGAACTCTGTTGGCCGTATTACTTATTGCCGTTGAACTGGAGCGGATGGGAGATTACGCTGAAGGCATTGGCAAGATCTGTATGATCATCGGCGACGACGTCCCGATGGAGGTTCCCCAGCAGCTTCCCAAGATGGCCAGAGCAAGCACGACCATGTTGCGCCGGAGCCTGAAGTCGATGGTGGACCGAGACACCGACCTGGCCAACGATGTTTGGGACTCGGATGATGAAGTGGATACCCTCTATGATGATGTTTGCCACCAGATATTCCTGGACATGGGTGAGCATCCCAAGACGATAGAGCCGTCTACCCATTTCTTGTGGGTGGCCCACGACCTCGAACGGATCGCCGACCGGGCAACTAACATCGCTGAAAGGGTGATATTCATGGTCACCGGACGCATCGGACGCTACGAATCGCTCAAGAATGATTAAAAGTTAATCAGATCATGTCCGGTGCCTAAGCCCGGTCAGGTTTGATTGTCCACTTACCTTTTGTGGTTGTTTTTTGAGCCAAAATAAGCCACAATTGAGCGTGAGTGTACGTGTTGTGTGGTGGTTGACGGCGCTTGGAATTAGGGCATCCGGCAGCGGATTCCAGATAGTTAAAGTGATTATGAAATCTGAAACTGCGGCACCTATCACTTATGCAAGATAAGTACCAGAAAGAGATTGAAGAGATTCTCAAGAATGCCGGTGAGTCCGCGCCTGAAGAATCTCGACCGGAATCGGAAAAACCTCTGGAAGACCGGCCAAGGGTAACCCGTAGAGCTGCTGAGGCTGAGAAACCGGAACCGTCTTACAACCCCAGCAGTGGGCGTTGGCCTACGATAACCCCTGGAAAGATCCTATTGACCGGCTTGGTGGTGTTCGTTGTAACTGCCCTGCTTCAGATTGGGGTTCTGATTTGGGTTGGTTTGGCTCTGCTGGTGGCTGGTTACCTGCTGTTCTTCATCACACCTAGAAACATCTCCATGGAGAAGCGGTGGCGGGGAGAATCCATTGAAGACGAAGCTAAGTCTCCTTGGGACCGGTTCAAACGTTGGATCAAGAGCTAGATACAACTCTTAGACTGACAAAACAGAATTTAGTTGGGGTTTAGGCGTTCCGCCAACGCGAGTATGAGATTACCCATATGAGGGTGGTCCGGTTCCACATCTACCCTGAACCCGGCCTCAAGCATTCGCTCAGTACAGACTGGCCCTACCGATGCCACCACCCCTGGCCCTTCAGCCAGGATGTTCTTGAGTGACTCTTCCTTGCCTGCATGCTTGGCTATCGACAAGAGATTGCTGATTTGAATCTGGCTAGTGAACGCCAGTGCGTCAATCTTGCCCTCGACCAACGCGTCAATCAACGCGATGACCGGGGTTACATCCTTAGGGAGCCCCCAGGTGTACAGAGAGACTTCACGGACGGTCGCTCCGAGCTTTTCCAGAGCTTGGGTCAGTTTCTTATTTGGTCCCCCGTAAGCCTGTACCGCCACGTTTTGTCCCGAAACATCTAACCCTTCGATGGCCGTCAGCAGGTCCGATGAGGTGAACGGCTCAGGCGGCATGTGGTCAATGTGGACCTTGTAGCGGCGAAGGATTGCCGCAGGTTTTGGGCTACGGGCGATAACAGTGGTGGAGGTTAGCGCATTCAGAAGCTCAGCCTCACGGCCTTGGGACGCTGCGCTATCGAAGAGGGCCTTGGTGCCCACACCAGTCTGAAAGACCATTACCTCCACCGTGTGAGAGCAGATGTCATCAACCAGTTGTATCACCTCGGGGGTGTCGCCTAGGTGGATCTCCTGGAGCACCGGGGCGGGGTAGGGCAACCCGCCATGACGCTCGATTAAGGCCCCCATCTCAGAGAGCATGCGGGCCTCGACGTAAGCTATTGTCTTTCCTGCCAAAGCAGATTGGGTTGAAGCAGCCAAATCAGTGATGCGCTAGACGGCGCACTCGCCCTCGCCCCGCTCCAGCTTGTAGATGTTGGTGCGTTCCCAGTCGATGTATAGGTCAGAACCGGGTGTGGCATTGGCGATGGCTTGTTCGGCGTTTTGAGCGACTTCCGTCACCTCCTCCAGACCTACGCGGTCCAGGAACTGGTTGAACTTCTCGCCGTCAGAGCGGTTGTCCTTGTAGTAAGAAACGACCTGCTTCAACACGCCAGGGACGGACTTGGCTGGAATCTTGATTCGGGGAATCCGAGTTCCAATCCGGGAATCCTGGACGTTAACATCGCCGTAATTTCCGCCCATGAACATCTCGTAGGCGGGAATCTGTTCGCCATCTGGGCCCTTGGTAGCGGCACCGTGGAAACCGATGTTGGCGATGTGGTGGAGGCCACAACCGTTGGGGCAGCCACTCATCTTGATGCGGATGTCATTGACGCCCTCGTCCTCTGTCAGGCCGTTCCAGCTTTGAATCTCTTGTTTAAGGGCCCCTGCTAGACCCATGGATGAGGTTATGCCCAGCTTGCAGCTATCTGTGCCAGGGCATGAGACCACGTTGCTGATGGAATTGGCGTCGGCTTCCGACAGGCCAATCTTGGTTAGTTCGTCGAACACGTCATGGAGCATGTGCTCTGGGATGAACCGCAGGAGCAGGTTCTGTTCCTGGCTGACCCGCGCCCGGCCACTGGTGTACTTTCCCATGATGGTGGCCAGGGAGTGGAACTGGGAAGCGGTGATGTTGCCGCGGTCCGGCTTGACGTGAACAACGAAGTAGCCGTCTTGTTTCTGCGCTTCCACGTTGGTCTCACGCCACTTTGCATAGTCTGCGCCGTGGTCGTGACCGTTGGCGGCGTTGGGAGACAATGCAGGAGGGTTCTCCTTTAATATCTCTTCAACGTCCATGTATGGTGTTGGGTCGATGGGGCCGATTTTTTCCAGTTCGGCTTCGACCATGGTCTTGAACTCATCGAGCCCGATCCGGTCTACCAGGACCTTCAAGCGGGCCATCATGCGGTTCTTGCGAAGCATGTCGGCGTTGTTGAAGACAGTGAACAAGGCCAGGGCCAACCGGAGGATGTCTTCCTCTGGTAGGAACTCGTACAGGGGTTTGGCCAACCGGGGCATGATGGACGTGCCGCCGGCGACAAAGACCTTGAAGCCGCGCTTCTCCACACCGTCTACCACTTTGATCTGGGAGACGTAGGTGAGGTCTTGGATGGCGGCGGCGACGTGGTCATGATCGTCGCAGCCGGTAAAGGCGCTCTTGAACTTGCGGGGGAATGCCTGGGTGATCGGGTGCCGCACCGCGAACCTGACGAATGCTGCCAGGTAGGGGGTAGGATCGAAAACCTCGGAGGTGCAGACACCCGATGCCGGTGATCCCACCACGTTACGGACCACGTTTCCGCAGGCTTCGCGGGTGCTCATTCCGGCCGCGCCGAGCAGTCTTAGCCCGTCGGGGCACTGATCCAGTGGGATATGGTGGAACTGGAAGTTCTCTCTGGTGGTGATGTGTCCCTTGCCCAGAGGGGCGTACTTCTCAGCGAACACGCCCAGAGCTTCCATGGCTTCTGTACTGATGATACCGCCAGGAAGTTTGATGCGGATCATCTGTACATCGGCCTGACGTTGGCCGTAGACACCCTGCTTCAAACGGAAGGGTGTGAACTCCGTATTTTCCAGTTCGCCCGCCACAAACTTCGCCGACTCCTCCTCCAACCGCACAATCTCGTCGTCCATGAAGGGAATGATACTCTGAGATTTCTTGGATAGTTCCAAGCTCTCACTATAGATGGCTTCCAGGCTTTTCTCTGATCCGGTCGAGGTATTGCTAGTCAACGTGTCCTCCAAAGTTTTGGGCAAATAAAAAACCCACCAATCTCACATGAACTGGTGGGCTCCAAGGGTTCCTAGTCGTGTTATTTTAGTTGAACGGCGCGGATTACCTGATCCCTATGTAACAGATACAGGTACAACAAGAGGCGCAGGGGTTACCGTTCACCTTAAACATTGTACAAGAGTCTACTCTCACCAAAAATACCTGTCAACAAGCACGCATGAAAAACAGGATTACCCTCAATTGTCATAAATTGGCCGCTGGCCAGTTGGTCATCGTGTTCTCTTGAAACTTCGATGCCTGTATAGTCATAAAAACTAGGTATCTGAACAACTTCTTCTGGGGGCGATCTGTGATGAAATCTACGGCTGATGTGGTAATAGTTGGTGGCGGGGTTATTGGCACAAGCTTGCTGTTCAATTTGGGCAGATTGGGCGTGACCGACACCTTGCTCTTGGAGAAGGACGTGCTTGGCTCCGGGTCCACGGGTCGTTCTCAAGCCATCTGTCGGATGCATTATTCCAACCCGGTGACTGCCATCATGGCCTGGGAAAGCCTGGGTATCTTCAGCAACTTCAAGGAAGTGGTCGGCGGCGAATCGGGATTCGTCGAGACCGGTTACCTGGTGGTGGTGACGGCTGAGGATAGCGTAGGCCTAGCCCGAAACGTGTCCATGCAATACGGACTGGGCATAGATACCATGCGAGTGAATGCCGCCGATCTTGAGGAAATCGCTCCGATGGTCGCGGTTTATGAAGACGAGTTCATGGCCTGGGAACCCCGATCAGGTTACGCTGATCCGTATATGGTCACCACATCATACGGAGTGCGGGCTAGGGAGATGGGAGCAGAGATCTCTCTGCGCAACCCTGCCACGTCCATCGAAGTTGAGGGTGGCCGAGTCAAGGCTGTGGTAACCGCTGAAGGCCGGGTGGAGACACCGATAGCTGTCGTGGCCTCGGGACCCTGGTCGAAGCAGGTGCTCGGTGATATGGGTGTCGACGTCCCGTTGGTGCCGGTGCGGCATCAGGTGGCGTCCCTGACACGGCCGGTGGATAAACTGCCGCTGCACCCCACGGTTGGCGATATCGCCCAGTCGTTCTCGTTCCGGCCCGACGGCAGTTCTTTGACCATGATGGGTTTTGGACCAGACGAAGAAGTCGACCTGGAGACCTATAACCAGGGTGTGGATATGGATGAGATGGCCAGCGCTCTGGGTCGTTTGGCCAACCGGATTCCCGCCATGGAAGACGCGTATTTTAGGGGCGGCTGGTCTGGGCTGTTCACCACCACTCCCGATTGGCATCCCATCCTGGACGCGGTGCCCGGAATTGAAGGCCTTTACTGCGCCGTTGGTTTTAGCGGCCACGGATTCAAGCTCTCCCCCATGATCGGTGTCACCATGGCGGAACTTATCGTAGAAGGTGTTTCCAACAGCGTGGATATCTCTCCTCTGCGCTTCAACCGGTTTGAAGAAGGCGATCTGTTGGAGTCCAGTTACCGCTACCGAGTCCTAGCTTAGCCAGCCAGCACAGCTGGGTTTCGACCCTGCGGGTTATGAAATTTATTTGTTTAAGATAACTAAACGTCTTCTGATTATTTCGGTTATTGCCCTTGTGATGCTCGGTGCCGTGCAGGGCGGTGATAACCCGTCCCCCAGTGCTGTGGCGGTTGGGCCGCACAAATACAGCCTACTGCGTTGGGAGTTGGCGAACTTCTCTGATAAGTGGATCCACAAGTTCAATGACATCCTTCCCTGGAATTCGGAGCCGTCTCGAGAAGTTAGGATTTCTCAAGCCCAGGAATTCTTTGACCTGAAGACTCAGATAAGAGACCTGAAGGGTAAATCAGAGTCTGATAATTCAGAACTGATTGCAGAATTGGAAAAGCAGCGCCGGGACATGCAATCGGATGTGGAAGAGACCATGGAGTCCGAGATCAGTTCGATTCTCGTCGAAGAAGGTTTTTCTTCGCGTATCGGCGTCATCTTCCCGCCGGTAGACGTGGTCTATGCGGCGTCTCCTGCGGCCTTGATCACTTCTCCCCGGGACCGCATCGTGCAGATAGATTCCACCCTTTTGAAACCGGGTCTATCGAGCTCGGTGCGCGATGAGTTGGAAGAGCTTATATTCCTGGAAGATGATGTATCGGCGCTGATAGTCAGCACCGGAGGGGTCGCCACCTACCCCAGCGTGGTGTCGGACTCCATGTCGTTGCATGACTCTTTGATCGTCACAGCTCACGAATGGCTGCATCATTGGTTCTTCTTCCAACCTGTGGGGCAACATTTCTGGGACAGCGGTGACATGACCACCCTGAACGAGACTGCAGCGAGTATCGGTGGAGAGCTGATCGGTGATAGGGCTTTTACAGCTATGACTGGAGAGGTGGTTAACCGGGAGCCGGCTAGCCCAGTTGACGATCCGGACCCGGACGAGTTTGACTTCAATGCGGAGATGCGGGAGACGCGCCTGACCACCGAAGGAATGCTGGCCAACGGGCGGATCGTGGAAGCGGAATCCTACATGAACGACCGGCGGCAATTCATGGAAGATAACGGTTATTTCATCCGCAAACTCAACCAGGCATTCTTCGCCTTCCATGGCTCTTATGCCACCAGGGTTGGATCAATCAGTCCGATAGGCGACCAGCTGGAAGCACTGGAGGAAAGCTCAGGGAGTCTGGAAGAGTTCTTGAAGACTGTGGGGGAGTTTAAGCGGGTATCGGATTTGAATGATTACTTTAGCGAAGCACTGCCCCCATCTCCGATGTGATCGAGAGTCTCGACTTCGTCGGACCAGTCCCTTCCCCCGACGCGGGGGAAGGGACTGGGTTCTTAACTACCCAGTAGCGTTTGTGGGCGGTTTTTGAGGATGTCTTCGGCTTGGGACATTATCTCGCGGATGATGTAGGAAGATGGTTCTACGGAACGGATTAGGCCGGATGCCGATCCGGCGCGTACTGGGGCCGTTGTGGCGTCTTCTGCGGCGATGGCGGTGGCGATGGCCTCCCTTAATTCGCTTTGTCGTTCCATCATCGCGGCTTCGCGCCCGTGCCATGTGTCGGTGAAGGTGTTGGAGATCACCCTGTCTCCGACGCTGGAGGGAAAGGGTGCATCAGATACCAGATCGTAAACTTTGGTGTTAATAGTATCGTCGGCGTCGGCGATTATCACCTGACCCTTGGCCCATTCCGGTCCAGCCCATTCTAGACTGGCGACGAATCGAGTGCCCAGCCAAACACCCTCGGCACCCAGCATTAGAACGGCGGCCAGACCCGGCCCGTCGGCAATCCCACCGGCAGCCACAACGGGTATATCTCCTGCGATCTTGACCACCGCCCTGACGAAGGACAGCGTCCCAATATAGCTGCCGTGTCCTCCGGCTTCGCTGCCCTGGGCGACGATCACGTCGGCACCGGCGCCCACCGCCTTTTTCGCATCGGTCAAGGTCTGTACTTGGGCAATCGACTTTACTCCGGCGGCTTTGGCCTGGGCGATGAACTCGGTCGGATCAGCGAAGGAACAACCCACGGCGGCCACCTTAGCGTCCAGCGCGGCATCGATGTTTTTTTCTATGCCGGACGCAGAGTTTATGAAGCCGACCCCAAAGGGCAAATCGGTCTTATTCCTGACGGTCTTAATCTGCTCCTTGAGCCAGGTGGGGTCTGGTGCCAAGGTTGCGCCAATCATCCCGAAGGCGCCAGTTCTGGTCACGGCAGAGGCCAGTTCAGCAGTGGAAGTGCCGGTCATAGGGGCATTGATTATGGGAAAGTCTATCCCGAGTACGGAGCAGAGTTTGGTGGTTATCATGGTTGGTCTCCTGGCGGTTGGGCGATTAGAGGGTGGCCCCATCTCCGACATTATCGAGAGTCTCGACTTCGTCGGGCCTAACCTTCCCCTAGAGGGAGAAGGGACTTTTATCTTTCCCGAAGGATTAAACCCAGGGTGAGCGCTTGGAGCGGTCTTTTTGGGAAGTGGCGGCCGTTAGGCCCTGGCGTTCTAGTGAGTCGGTCAGCATACGGCGAAAGACGCGACGGTCCCCGGCACTTACCACTGCCTGCTCGTGGGACTCAGAGATGGCCACCGGGTAGCCCTGGCCACGTTGGCATTGGTCCCAGACCAGGCCATGGGCTAAAGAGAGTAGTGTTTCGTTTTTGGCCACCCACTTAGGTATTTCGACCCTACCAATCTCCTCCCCCGCGTTTATGTAGAAGAAATAGACTTTGTTGGCTTCGTTATAAGAATCCCGGGAGACAGAGGAATTGGTCTTATAGGCCGGAGATCGCCAGCCAGGCTCCAGTAGTCTCTCAAACAAGTCTCGGTCCAGGAACTCGTTTGCGCCGTTGCAGGGCTGTTGGGTAGAGCGGCGGTTGTTGCAGGACCGAGTGCAGATGGTGACATCGTGGGGGCAGAGAGAGCAGCGCACGGCGTTTATTGCTTCGGTGCTTCTTGGGTAAGACACATAGGCTGCCAGGACCACGGGCCGCGTTTCAGCCAGTCCTTCCAGCCGGTTCATAACTGGGAGTAGGCCGTCGCCAACGATGGCGTCAGTGATGTAGGGACGGTACGCCTGGCCGGACAGCGGCCACATGACCAGAGAACCGTCAACCAGACCGAGTACCGGCAAATCCGGAAGGCATTGTTCGATGGTGTTGGCCAGGGTCTCCAGTTCTTTCACGGTGCGCACCAGACCCAGCAGGCCGCCGCTGATCATTTCCTCTCTGGTGGTGTTGGCCGGGTCAGTGATGTACAGCTCTTCTTGGGTGGTGGCCAGGTGCGGTTCGCTGAAGAGCGTGGCGTCGGGCTTCGAGCCGTATGTCAGCACACAGCCGCCAAAGTTGAGTAGGTAACATGCAACGGGCAGATGTCGGTCAACGTCGATGTGGGAGCCGTCTACGGCAGCCACCGCCCAGTCGGACAAGGGAGGCGGCGGTGGATAGACGCCCAGCAGGGATTCTTCCACTTCTGCTGCCAAGTAGGGGCGCTGCTTGGCAGCAGAAGTCTTCTCGGCGGCGGTATCGGGGTCGATGCCCGAGGCAGAATTTATCAGGGCCGTCAGCCGTTCTTCGCGTGCCTGACTGGCTCCGCGCACCGACTGGGTGAATTTGTCCAACTGGAGGATCGTCTGCCCCATGTCCAGTCCCAAATTAATCCGTCCTTCGGGGGGGGTGTTCTTGCTTGGATTCCAACGGTGATTACCGGAGCACCCGTTCGTCGCCGTTGCGGCGGGTGATTTGCTGTTGGTCAAGATGTTCCATCAGAGGAAGGATGTATTTTCGGCTGCTGTCGAACATGGTGCGGGCCTCGGCCACGGTGATGTTCCCCTGGGCCTTGAGGTGTTCGATGATCTTGTCGGTCATGGTTTTGTAGGCTCCGGCGTCGAAGATAACACCATCCCCGACACGGACGACCTTTCCCTGGTCGATCAGGACCCCCAGCAACTCGGAACTGATTTTCACATCCGTGGAAGGAGAGTACGGGTCTTTTTGCAAGGAATTCAAGTAGACGGCAGCTTCTTCTTCCATCTTTGGCGTCAGGGCGATTTCGTGTTCAGGCAGGCGAAGGGACTGCCGGTCGTCAACCACCACTTGTTCCTCGACCAGCCTCACCAGCGCCCGTTGGTAAACCGGCTGGGAGAGGTCCAAACGACTGCGTATCTCCTGGGCCGGTGCGCCCTGCCTGAGGGGGTATTGGGTGTGGTAAAGCTGGAGCGCGGACGCCACCTTGCTTTTGAGGATGTTCCAACCCTGGGCTGAATAGACCACGGCGTCGGCATCGGTGCCAAAGTCTCCCAGGGTTACGATCTCTCCCTCTTCTGCCAACTGACTCATCCGGGCTGAGACCTCTTCCCGGGGCAGGTTAGAGCGCTGGGACAGTGTGGTCATGTCGCAGGGGCCCCATTGCTCCGCTACGCTGATGATGATGTCACCCCCGGTGCCCTGGTCAAGGGTCATCATCCGTTCGATGACATCATCGTCAAATCTTCGGTAGCGACGTCTCGGGTTGGGGTCGACTATCTGTCCGCCGCCGAGGGTGTCCTCCGCGGAACGGATCACAAAGAAGTCGCCCTTTACCACGGGCAGTGGGTCTGTGAGCAGTAGCTGTACCCAGCCTTCTTCGCCGGCCGTCAACCGTTCGGTATCAAGGAGCCTGACCCTGGCTGGGGATTCGCTGGTGAACAGGTGAAAGGTTACGCCCTGATTGTGTTTCAGGGGATTGGGGGCGTTCTTGACCATGCGCAGGCGGGCATCCAGGCGGTACGTGGGCTTGAGCCATCCGGGGAGGGTCAGTATCTCCCCGCGTTCGACCTCATCCTTGGAAAGACCCGAAAGGTTCACCGCCAGGCGCACACCAGGGTCTGTGGCATCGACCTTGGTCTTGTGACTTTGAAGGCCCCTGACCCTGGCCTTTTGCCCGGAGCCAGCGAGTTCCACCTCCTGTCCCACGGTCAGTGTTCCGTCAATCAGGGTGCCCGTGACCACCGTGCCGAAACCGGAGATGGTGAAGCAGCGGTCGATGGGCAGTCGGGGGCGGCCCAGGTCTTTCCTGGCGTCGGTTTCGTCCAGGATGGTGTCCATGGTGGCCTTGAGCTCCGGCATGCCGTCGCCGCTGTAGGCTGAGACGGCAACCATGGGGCAGCCTTCGAAAGACGTCCTCTGCAGAGTGTCTAGGATGTCTTCTTTGACCAGCTCCACCATCTCTTCATCGACCAGATCGGTCTTCGTGATGACCACCAACCCACGGGTGATTTGGAGGATGTCCAGGATGGCCAGGTGCTCTCTGGTCTGGGTCATGACGCTTTCGTCGGCGGCTACGATAAGCAAGGCGAGGTCGATGGCACCGACACCGGCCAGCATGTTTTTGATGAATCTCTCATGGCCAGGCACGTCAACGATACTGACTTCCCGGCCACTGGGCAGTGTCATCCAGGCAAAGCCCAGGTCAATGGTCATCTCCCGGGCTTTCTCTTCGGGAAAGCGGTCGGGATCGATGTCGGTTAACGCCTTGACGAGGGTGGATTTGCCGTGGTCCACATGACCAGCGGTGCCGATTACGTACATGGGGATGCGCCTCTAACAGGTATGGCTACAGGATAGCACTAGAGCCTGAAATGGAATAGCGTTCTGTGACGGCACCTTACTCCAAGAAGCGAGTAAAGGCCTGGTTGGCCACCAGATAGGTATGCTTAGTCAGTTTGAGGAAGTCGCCGTCCTGTTCGAGTAGGCCCAGTTGGATGCATTCTTGGATCTGAGTCTGAAATCTCTTAGCCAGGTCTACTCCGACCAGAGTTGAGGCTTCTGACAGGTTTAGGCCGTCCAGTAGGCGCAGACCAAGGAACATGGTCTCGGAGCAGATTGTTTCGTTGGTGAGGTGCTCCCAGTTGCTCAAGGTGAGGACACTCTCCAGGGATGATTCAATCAACTCATTTAGGGGTTGGATGCCAGTGGTGCCCCACGTGGTGGCCTTGGTGTTGTAGTCACGGGGCGATAGCACGGTCCAGAACCGGTAGTCTCCCAGGCGTGAATGAGCGCCTGGGCCGACCCCCAGATACGGTCCGTTCTCCCAGTAGATCAGGTTGTGCTTGCATTCCCGGTCCGGCAACGACCAGTTGGATATCTCATAGTGGTGGTACCCAGCCGATGCCAAAGCCTCGCGGGCGTACTGGTACATATCAGCGGCCAGGTCTGAATCCGGATCAGGTATCTTCCCCTCGGTGGCCCACTTGTGCATCGGAGTGCCTTCTTCGATGGTCAGGGCGTACAGGGAGATGTGCTCCGGCGTTAGCTCAATCAACGAATTGAGGGTTTGCTGCCATTGCTCAAGTGACTGGCTGGGTAACCCATACATCAAATCTAGGTTCACATTGTCGAAACCAGCCTGGCGGGCGGATTGGAACGCCTCGACAGCTTCTGACGCTTGGTGACGACGGCCCAGGAGGTTGAGTAGGTCATTGTCTAGGCTTTGGACTCCGATGCTCAGTCGGTTGACTCCCTGCTTCAGTATTCCAGCGCAGGCCGTCTCGTCCAGGTCCCCTGGGTTGGCCTCGATGGATATCTCAGCGTCTGGCGCAACGTTGAACGACGTCTGGATGGCCGACAAGATTTGATCGATGTAGCCCTGGGGCAGGTATGACGGTGTGCCGCCGCCAAAGAAGACCGACTTCACAGAAGGATGGGCTAACGCATCGCCCCAACATTCAATCTCGGTTGTGAGGGCCAGCAGAAAAGGCTCGATGAGGTTCTCAATGCCCTGGTAGGTATTGAAGTCGCAGTAGGGGCATTTGGTTTTGCAAAAAGGGACATGGACGTAGAGTCCCATGCCTGAGGCGGGAACTATCTCCGAGGGGTTACTCGTCGTCGTCAATCAGTTTGCTCGTGCCGTCCACCACTTTGTCGGGGTCCTTGTCCTCGGGGCGGTTGGCCTCAGGGGCAACTCCCATGTGTTCACCCACGACGGCTTTAGGCGCTAGCTTGATGAGGAATAGAAGGGCCAGACCAAGCACGATCAGGTCGTCGAACCGGCCAAGGACCGGTATACGGTCTTTGATGAGATCCAATGGAGAGATGATGTAGAGCACGGCCAGAGGCACCAAGGCGCGCAGGGATATGGAGACGCGTTTGTCAAAGGTCAGACGCCAGACCAATCCTACAAACTTGAGCGCCTTTGGCAGCAAGCGAGGAGCCAGGAAGAATAAAAGTGGAAACGCGAACCTGTGAAACATAGTCACACTATAAAGGAGCTATCGCTCAAGTTAAATTATAAGCCAAGGTGTGTTAACTTGGAACCGACCGATCTCGATATTGTTAATACGACGCTAACCGTTATTTCGGCTTCATGGATAAGGCCAAATGGTTAGCGTGTTTCGTATGGTATTTAAGATTAAATTGCTGATGTTGAGGGGTGGCCATGCCTAAGGCAAAACGTCCCCAGACTCTCGGGGCTCTCCGTAAGAGCAAATATGAAGTCATTTCCGTTCGTGAGGAACTTCGCAAGAACCTGATTGCCAAGATACGGGCAGAAGAGATTGTCTTCCCCGGCATCGTCGGTTTTGAGAATACCGTTATCCCCCAGTTGGAAAATGCCATCCTGGCCGGTCAGGACATCATCCTGCTGGGCGAGCGTGGACAGGCCAAGTCCCGAATCATACGCTCCATGACCAATCTTCTGGATGAAGCAATACCCAAGATTGCCGAGTGCGAGATCAATGACAATCCCTATGACCCCATCTGCCGGCCCTGCTTGGACAAGGTCGCGGAACAGGGTGATAAAACCCCGCTGGAATGGATCGACCGGGAAGAACGCTACTCTGAGAAGCTGGCCACCCCTGATATATCCATCGCCGACCTGATCGGCGAGATTGATCCGATAAAGATCGCTGAGGGACATTATCTATCCGACGAGCTGGCGATTCACTACGGCCTGGTGCCACGCACCAACCGGGGAATCTTCTGCATCAACGAACTGCCCGACCTTGCCGAGCGTATACAGGTAGGCTTGTTCAACCTGATGGAAGAACGAGACGTGCAGATCAAGGGTCACCGGGTGCGTCTTCCCCTGGACGTGATGGTTGTCTCAACGGCAAACCCGGAGGACTACACCAACCGCGGTCGTATAGTCACTCCCCTCAAGGACCGCTACGGTTCCCAGATACACACCCACTATCCGCTGGATCCGAAAGACGAGATTGCCATCATCGACCAGGAACGAGCAAGGTTCCCGGAAGAGGATAAACTCGTCATCCCTGATTACATGAAAGTGACACTGGCGGAGATCACTACACAGGCCCGCC
>CAYVIG010000003.1:0-16736 GCA_964451445.1 uncultured Dehalococcoidia bacterium | reverse complement strand
GCTCCGGTGTCAGCGTCCGGGTGACTATCGCTAACTATGAGACCCTGCTGGGCAACGCAGTGCGCCGCAGTATCCGCAACAGTGAAGAATGGGCCTGCCCCCGGGTAAGCGACCTGTCATTCATCGTCGCTTCGTTTGCCGGGAAGATCGAACTTGAGACCTTCGAAGAGGGCCGTGAGTCGCGACTGACCGACGACCTAACCCGCCGTGCGATCCTCCGGACCTTTGCCTCCTACTTTGAGGTGGATGAACTTGACCCGATCATCACCGCCTTTGATCTGGGCAACCAGGCCGAGACCGGCAGCGACAAACCGGGCGCAGACTACGCGGACATGGTCAAGAGCATCGACGGTATGGCCGAGGCGGTTAAGAAGCTGACCGACGACAAACGGCCCGAGGTTATAGCCGCGGCTGTGGAATTCATCCTGGAAGGCCTGCACCTCAGCCGTAAGCTGAACTGCGACCGTTCTGGCGAGGCCGCTGTCTACAAACGGTAGGGCATTTCAGACAGAACTCGCCCCTCTTTTTCGGCATGACTGGTGATACTTGCCTTAGGGTCTGACCCAGGCATATTATTAGAATGAATGTTCTAATTTGTTCTAATTAATCGCATTTACTGGGTGACAGGGAGAGGCCATGGCCGGTGCTGACGTTCAGGAGATTTACTGCAAGACGCTACTCAATAAGGTAGATTTTCCACGTTTTCCGTTCAAGTGGACCATGAACCCTTATCGAGGCTGCCGTCACGCCTGCACCTACTGCTACGCTCGACCCACTCACGAATTCTGGGGCATGGACTCAGGCAAAGATTTCGAGACCCGGGTCTTTGCCAAAGTGAACGCACCTGAGGTACTGCGTAAGGAGCTGAAACGCCCTAGCTGGCGCAGAGAGACCATCGCCATCGGCACTGCCTCCGACCCCTACGAGCCTGCCGAAGCCGAGTACAAGATCACCCGTCGGCTATTGAAGACCCTGCTGGACTTCCACAATCCGGTAACCATCACCACCAAAGGTGTGCTCGTCCGGCGCGACGCCGATATCTTGGCCGAACTCAGTCAGGTGGCCGACGTTCACGTGAATTTCAGCATAGGCACCGTCAATGAGAAGGTGTGGCGAACCATGGAACCTGGTACCCCTCGTCCGGAGGCCAGGTTGGAAGCTATGCAGTACCTGGTGGAGAGTGGTGTTTCTGCCGGAGTGAACATGGCGCCATTGCTGCCGGGCATATCTGACGATGAAGCGAATATTCAAGTAGTGGCGGAAGCGGCTTACAATCACAAGGCCCAGTACCTGGGTGCCAATGTGCTGAATCTTAAGCCAGGGGCAAAAGAGTGGTTCATGCCTCTACTGAAAGAGGCCTACCCGCACCTGGTTCCCGCATATAACCGGCTCTTTGTGAACAACAACACCTACGCGCCCCAACAATACACCAAGAGTGTGATGGCGACGGTGGACCGGGTGCGACGCCAGTGGTTCCTCCCCGAGAGAAGGAAGGTTCAGGAGAATATGGCGCCCAAGGGCCAGTTGCAGCTACAATTCGCCTTTGCGGCCTAAACCAGGCAAGGCACTAATAACGGGAGACGTTGATCTCCACCAGCTTGCCGGAGACCAAGAAGATCACCCGCTCGGCGATGTTGGTCGCCCGGTCCGCGATTCGTTCCAGATCATGGGCAACCCACAGCAGATACGTCGCCCGCTGAATCGTGTCGGGGTCCCCAATCATGAACGTAAGTAATTCGCGGTATACCTGGTCATAGAGGTCGTCCACCTCGTCGTCCGCCTGGCAGACGGCATTGGCTTTGACCATGTCACGGTTGAGCAGGGAGTCAATGCTGTCGTTCAACATAGTGGTGGCCTTTTCAGCCATGCGCGGGATGTCGATTAATGGCTTTAGGGGCGGTGCGTCACCCATGGACAGGCTGATCTTGGCAATCCCCTCGGCGTAATCGCCCATCCGCTCGAGTTCCACCACTATGTGCAGCAAGGCGATGATGGCCCGGAGATCACCGGCCATCGGCTGCTGGGTGGCAATCATGTCCACACAGCGGTCTTCAATCTCGAACCGCTTCTGGTCGATGTAATCGTCGTCGTCGACCACTTCTTGAGAAGCGACCAAATCGCGCCGCTTTAGCGCGTCCACAGCCCGGTTGATGGACTTCCCCACAATCTGGGCTAGAGTCTCAACCTCTTGTTGCAGCTGATTAAGTTGTAGGTCGAAATCTTCTCGGGGCATGGCTGCCTCCAATTATTACCAGGGCAGGTTCTTACCGGAGCTTGGTTAACTACTGGGCCGTGCCGAATCCGGCAAGGCCTGAGTCAATTTTACCCTCGCTAAACCTTCTTCCAGAATGGCTTCCTTTTGCGCTGTTGGTACAGTAATGAAACATCCAGAAGCTCTGGTTGTGCGCCGGGGGTGGGCGGGTCCGGTAATTTGTAGCCGATGGCGTCAAACACCTCTTGGTTGGTGTAATAACCGTTGTAGGTCTGGAGCACCAACTGGTCGAAGAACACTGGGTTAGCCGATTCAACAGCCTTAAGCAAATCATCTTTCGCGGTATTGGATAACGTACCAAACCCCTGTGCTGCATCTTGACCGGCGGCCACGGAAATCTTGGCCAGACCTTCGTTGAAGAGCCTGGTCAGGCCGGTGTTGGCGGAGACGACCTCCTCTATGTATGCAGTAATCCCCAGGTTGCCTGCTCCAGGCAGCTTGTCCTTGGGCGGGATGATCCGGTTCAGCACTTCGCTCAACAAGTCCCGTTGAGCTTGGGAGAAAACCTGTTTTGTGTCGCTCAATTCGGCTCCTGCTCCCGATAACCGGACGATTATCCGGCGGTTGGGGAACTGTCTTCAACCGATTCTTTTGAACCGTTTGGACGGTCAGTTACATCTAAAATCTCGTTCCTGCCAGGCGTCAATGAGAGCCTGAGGGGATTTGACAAGGATACTCTCGCGGCTAGAACCGAGTCAATTTTGCTTTGCTATTCACTCGGTGAAGCACGGTTTAAATATATTGCCTCCCAACAAGGTGAGGCGCTCTTTCGATTGTTGGCACTATTGTGCTGGGGGTATCATGGTTCAAATATTCGTGGTGACGGCTCGGTCTCCCCTGAACAATTTGAGCCAGGATGGATGTTCATGATTTGATTTGTGGACAGCCATAGTTGGACTATCAATGGCACGATACAACCCATGTTTCTGGTTTCTCAAAGGCGTGATATACGTCGGTGAACGTTGGTTTCAGGTAAACGGCGGGGTAATTGACTCCGTGGCTGAGGGTCGCCGCGATAACCGGTTCTGGCTTGCCATCCGATACTTCAGCTGGCGCAAGTTCTTTAATTTCATCAGGGTAGAGGCACAACTCAGGTTCTCCAGCCGGGTTATCTGGGGCAACCCGTACGAATGGGAGATTGACACCACCAATATCTGCCAGTTGAAATGTCCCCTTTGCCATACTGGCAAGGGCACCATTCACCGTGACCAAGGTGTGATGGATTTCAATCTGTTCACCAAGGTTGTTGACCAGATCAAGGACTCTTGCATGTGGCTCACCCTCTACAGCTGGGGAGAGCCCTTCTTGAACCAGCGGATACACGAATACATCGAGTACGCCCACGATAAGAAGATAGCCACTATCATCAGTTCAAATCTGAACAAGCCCCTGACGCCAGAGATGGCAGAGCAAGTGATCAGGTCAGGGCTTGATGTCATGATCGTCTCGCTGGACGGTGTGACTCAGGATGTCTACGAGGTTTACCGGGTGACAGGCCACCTGGACAGGGTGCTGGCAAACCTCCATCTCCTGGATGAGAAGAAGCGAGAATTGGGCTCAATAACCCCTTACATCGAGTGGCAGTTCATTGTGATGAGGCAGAATGAACACCAACTGGAGGAGGCCAAAGCCCTGAGCACTGAGTTGGGTGTCGACTCGCTGGTGTTCAAGAAGGTGGACTTTCCCCACGGAGAGAATGACCAGGCCGAGGCCGAACGTTGGCTGCCCCGCGAACATCCGGAGTACCTGCGTAATGACCCTTTCGACAAGCCGTATTCTGAAGATGGCCAGGTCTGTTGGCGACTGTGGCGGAGTGCGGTGGTGAACTGGGACGGTGGGTTCGCCCCCTGCTGCTATCTCACCGACAAGACCCAGGACTTTGGTGACCTCAACGAATCTTCAGTGAACGAAGTCTGGAACAACGCCAAATACACCACGGCCAGGGGACTCTACGAAGACAAATTCATCCCTGAACAATGGATCGGTTGTTTGGATTGTAGCGTCTATCAAGGCAGCAGCGCCGCGCGGCGTCGCGGCCCGTTAGACCTGAATCCGGACGCTGTGCTCTTAAAGGTAAATGGGTCGAAGCCTACTGGCAAGAATGGAGTTAAGCCAGCGGTAGGTAACAGCTCGGGTCTGATGGAGGCTCCCAAAGGCACAGACTAAGCTGTTAGCCAAGCAACCCAGTCCAAAGAACGGGCCTGACATACCACGATATTCAGACCGACAACCTCTGGAATTTCCCACGTACGTCTGTCACGATTTGATTGAACCTTCATAGTTCGTGGGAAGCCTTTTTGCAACCGCAGAGGTAACCAGCGCATCAAACCAAGGCGAAACACAAGCGTTGGACGGTGCGGACATTCTGCCGTACTTAGATGCCGGGAGTCATCGTTAGAGCCTGATAATGGCTAACATCAAGAAGCACATCCCTCAACTGCCTCCGCCACTGACGTGGCTCGCTCACCTAAGGGAAGTGGGGCTGGTCGCGGGTGCTTATTTCGCCTACATGTACACTCGGGCGTTGGTTTTTTCCGACTTCCAAGCCACTGCTTTCGACAACGCCTGGCGAGTGATAGATTTTGAGAAGAAGGTCGGCGTCTTCTGGGAACCGATGTGGCAGGATTGGGCCATTGATAGCGCCAAGTCTCTGGTCATCGTCTTCAATTGGACCTATATAGTCACATTTTCTCCAATCGTCTTGACTGCGGCGGTGATCCTGTATTTCACCAACCGCGAGACGTATAAGTATTACCGAAACGTCGTTCTGATTAGTTTCGTTATTGCTTTGCTGGGCTTCATGTTGTTCCCGTTGGCCCCGCCCCGAATGATTGAGGAACATTTTGTGGATACGATTAAGGCATTTGGGCCATCAGGATATGCCAGCCGGGAACTCGCCAATTACTACAATACATATGCGGCCATGCCCAGCCTCCACTTTGGTTGGACGGTGATGTTTGGCATAATCTTCCTGCGGACGAATAAAAGAGTGATTCAGGTCTTTGGTGTCATCTATCCAACCCTGACTCTTTTTGCCATCACCATCACTGGAAATCACTACATCATGGATGCCGTCGGCGGTGCGCTGCTGATTATCGCGTCGTTCCTGACCATGGAGATAGGAATCCGCCGCCGGTTATTTGTGCCTGCGCTGTACTCCTGGGTGCGGAGCAAGACGGATGCCGTCGTGGGTTGAGCAACAGTCGTAGTCGGGGCAAATCACTTAGTTGACTTTAGAACTGTTTGTCCTCGGCAGCCCTGCCAATCGCTGGTATTTTCCCCTCAGCCACCCCCATAATCAGTCAAGACCGCTTTTGGCCTGATTGATCGCAAGATGATTTCTACCATCAATGGAAATAGAGCTGCGCTAGCTGAGATAGTCCTCTATATCGCCGCGTATTTCGTATATCTCCTAACCCGAGGGTTGGTCCACGATAATACCCGGGCGGTGGGCCTAGTCAACGGCGAACGGGTCGTTTCCTTGCAGCGTGACCTGGGTTTCTTGTGGGAGCCGGGTTGGCAGACCTGGGCTTTGGAGAACGTCAAAGCGATGGTCGTGACTATGAACTGGGTCTACATTATCACCTATTGGCCGGTGATATTGGTGGCTGCGTTCATACTCTTTGTTAAGAACCGCCGGGATTACAACTTCTACCGGAGTGTGGTCTTGGTAAACTTGGCTGGGGCGCTGCTGATCTTCATGGTCTTTCCTGTGGCCTCGCCATTTGCCATACCCAGCGTGGAATTGGTGGACGCCATTCAAGAGTTTGGGCCCAAGTTCTACGGCAGCGAAGACATGGCCACCTACTACAACATCTCCGCTGCCATGCCCAGTCTTCACTTCAGTTGGACCGTGATTCTTGGGGTTCTGTTCTGGAGATCTTTGCCAGGAGCGTTACGTGGGCTTGGTTTGGCCTACCCCGTGCTGACATTCTTTGCCATCATCCTTACCGGCAATCACTTCATCTTGGACGCAGTGGCAGGTGGAACCCTGGCCTCGTTGTCTTTTGGCGTGGTCTGGGTCGCTAAGTGCCATTTCGTGTCAGGCTAAGGACAACGGCGCTTACCCCACATGGGGTGCTGGAACGAGGGCAGATTCAGCCGGTCGATGGGCCGGTCTTCCACCACAGGCTCTGGTTCTGGCTCCTCTGGCATGGGCGCATGGTAGCCAAGCCCAAGCTGTCTATCATCCCCCAGATTGCTCAGGTGCCGGGACAACGATTCCAGGCTGTTGAGGTTGTGAACTGGTAGGAAGTCGTCCACGAAAGGCAATGCCGCCTTCATTCCCTGGGTCAGTGGCTGGTAGTCGGGTGAACCCAAAAGCGGATTGAGCCAGATAAGACGATGGCAACTCCGCTGGAGTCGGGAAGTCTCTCGGGCCAGCAGTTCCGGGTCGCCCCGATCCCAGCCGTCGGATATGATTAGCACCACGGCCTGCCCCCGGAGCACTCGCCGCAGCCACTCGTAGTTGAAGGTCTTGACTGCTTCACCGATCCTCGTCCCACCGGCCCAGTCGGGTACTGCTTTGGAGACTTCGAAGATGGACTGGTCGATGCTCCGGTACTTGAGGCTTCGGGTGATGCGGGTCAGGCGAGTGGCGAACAAGAACGCTTCCAGTTGATCCAGGCCACCGGAAATGGTGTGGATGAATTGCAAGAGCATACGGGTGTAGCGTTCCATAGAACCGCTGACATCACAGATCAACACCAGGGGGCGGTGCTTCTCTTTGGGCGACCGGCGGGCCAGGTCCAGGAACTCGCCGCTGTACTTGAGGTTTTGTCTCATGGTGCGCCGGAGGTCCAGCGGTCCATATTTGCCTGGGGCCAGGCGGCGGGTGCGGCGTTTGCCCAAGTCCCAGGAGAGGCTGGCCATCATAAGGCGCGCCTCGGCCATCTCCAGTGACGTGAACTCAGAGAAATCTTTCTGCCTGAGTACTTCCACCTCACTATAGGTCTTGCTCAGGTCTACGTTCTGGACTGAGTTATCATTGGGTTCCCCTTCCAGAAACCCCTCCCTATCCGGTTCGTCGTCCCTTCCCGTGGATATCTGAGGCTTGCGGAAGCGTTTTTGTTCGCCCAGCGACCGCAGGTCCATGGTTGTGGTGCGGTCTGACGGTTTGCGCCAGAATATCTGGAAGGCTTCATCGAAGATGGGCAGGTCCTGTTTGCGGTGTACCAGGATGCTGCGGGCGGCTTGGTAGAATTCTCCGCGCCTCCCTATGGACACATACTCGGTGGCCCGCACGAGGTCCAGCATATTGTCGGAGCCGATCTCCAGGCCAACCCGGCGCAGCATCTCTCCAAACAGCGTCAGACTGTGGAGGATGTGACCGTCCTGGCCAGCATCGTTGGGCAGTATGGGTATGGGACCGGGAGTCTTGGTTGCCATTACTCGCGTCTGCGGCCACCCCGGCGGGTGCCGCGGTTCTTGGAGCGTTCCAGCATGTCACGCACCGGTTCGCCCTTCACCGAATCAATGTCGTCCTGGTACTTGAGCATCATTCCCAGGGTATCGTCGATGACTGACGGGTCCAGTTCTGTCTGGTTCAGCGCCAGTAGGGCGGAGAGCCAGTCCAGGGTCTCAGTGATGCCGGGTATCTTGAACAGCTCGGTTTCCCGCATCTCTTGGATGAACGCCGTCACCTGCTCGGCCAGTTTCCTGGGAGCATCAGGAAGTCTGGCAGAGATGATTTGAAGCTCTTTTTGGTAGTCGGGATAGTCCACCCAGTAGTAGAGGCAGCGACGCTTCAGTGCGTCGTGTACCTCCCTGGTGCGGTTGGAGGTGATTATGACGATGGGTGGGTAGGCCGCTTTGTAGGTGCCTAACTCGGGAATCGTGATCTGATAATCAGCCAGCAGTTCTAGCAGGAACCCCTCAAACTCCTCATCGGAGCGGTCCAACTCATCTATTAACAGCACCGGCGGTCTTTCCTGGGCCTCATCTATGGCCTGGAGCAGGGGGCGCTTGATGAGGAATTTCTCGCTGTAAAGGTCGGCGGTCGCGGTGTCTCGGGCAACGTCGCCTGACGCTTCCATCAGGCGAATCTCCAGGATCTGGCGTGCGTGGTTCCACTCGTATACGGACTGGTTGATGTCCAGCCCTTCGTAGCACTGAAGACGGATGAGCTTGGTGCCCAGACCAGCCGCCATGGCGCGGGCGATCTCCGTCTTTCCGACGCCTGCTTCACCCTCCAGGAACAGTGGCCGCTGCAGTTTCATGGCCAGGAATATGGGAACTGCCAAGGCCCGGTCAGATACATAGACCTGGTCTCGCAGCATCTTTTGAACGTCTTCAATGGACTCGGGAGCTTGGTACTCACCTGTTGGTTCAGAAGACGACTTATCGGCGGTGGTCAAAAGGGTCACTATCTCCCGTTGATGGCATTCCAGGACGGTTCAGTCACGGGTAATAATTGTATCCCAAACGAGTTGGGCTAATCCAACGGAGGAACGAATATGGACTGGAAGAACCTCCGCACCAACTGTCCCAATCGGGTCCAATGGTCGTTCAGAGAAAAGAGCTCTTCCGGTGTTAGTTGGTTGTAGGTCTTGCCCAATCGAGGGAAGTTCCAGATGGTGAACGCCCAGAACTCGGGGATGGGGCCGGTTGGTCTGGCACGGGATATCTCGCCGTTGGCCCCCAGAAGCTCCCAGGAGACCAATAGACGGCCTTTATAGGCAATGGCAATGGCTTCCGCCCAAGAGGCGTTTCGGTCGGCTCCGCTGAAGGGCTCCATCAGTTCAAGCAGGGCATCCACCCGTTGGGAGTCATCAACGTCTGATCCGGCGAACCTGCGTGTGTGGCGGCTCTGCCAGCGCACGCCCAAACTGGGCACGACCAATCCTCCGTCAGAGGCGATTGCCAGCGTTGCTCCAGCTTCCGACCAAGCTACAGCTTTTTCCACAGAGATAGCTTCATGGGTCGGGCCGTTTTCTTCGGTTGACGCAGAAATCCCAAGCTCTGAAGGCGTGGTGGGGTTGAGCGGCAGACTAGAGAGCAGTGTCCGGAACGCCTGCTGTTTGTTACTGTTGCCAGTCGCTAGCAGAATCGGCATGATGTCCGGTGCGCTCATATCAGGCGAGTACTAGAGGACGCGGGCCACGGCCCTGGTGGCTGCTCCATCCCCATCCTTTAGTTTCAGCGGCAGCGCCCAGAGTTCAAACTGCTTGCCGACCAACTTATCCAGGTTGATGAGGTTCTCAATCAAGGGGATGTTCTGGCCCAACAGTAACCGGTGTACCGGGAAGTCCTTGATGGTGGACAGCGGCGTTTCTGGATGCTTGTCGATGGGGAAGTCCACGGCTACCGCATTTGCGCCACAGTCAGCTAGATAACCAGCAGCGTCGGTACCTAGGTACGGGCCGTGGCCGTAAAAACGAGGCCCGCCCGACTCGGCTTCAGCCCAGCCGGTGAACAGGACAACGATCTGACCCTTGACGGACTCAGGGTTGGCGCCGGCTGCCGTGAGTTCTTCGGTCGTCAGCGGCTCTTGCCCTTTTGCCGCCGCCCGCAAGTCCAGTAAAAGAGCTGGACCAGCGTACTTCTCAAGGGGCATGTTCTCGACGGTTGTCGCGCCGTCCACAAAGTGGAACGGGGCGTCAACGTGGGTGCCGATGTGGGTGGCCAGGCAGAGCTTCTGGTTGGACCTGGCATGGGTGGCGTGGGTCTGAATTGGTTCAGTCTCCACTCCCACCAGGCCTGGAACTAAACTTATTCGCTCACTGCCCAATGTCAGGGTTAGATCGATGAGTTCGGCCATGGCAATCACCAGCTATTGATATGGAAAGATTCTAGTCGTTTTCGACCTGTTCCGACAGACCCGCACGGACTGGTTCTTCCGAAATTGGTGGATTGGTCCTGACGAGGGGAGGGAGACCATCCTCCCAATCTGGGATCAGTATCTGCTTGCTGGACTCCATACTAAGTACCACCAAGACACCAGCCGAGCTGAAGAGCATGGACATTACCAGGGCCGGGTAAAACGAGCCGGTGGCGTAGATGACTAGCCCGCCAAAGACAGTGGCAGTGGCGTGGCCGGTGAGGGCACCCATGGTCTCAAACCCGTAGAGGGTGGCCATTGGGCCAGTGCCGAAGTACTGCCGATTGACCACGAGGTAGGCGGTCATTTCCCCACCAAAGCCCAGCCCGAACAAAGCGCCAAACAGGTAGAAAGTCCAGGCATCTTGCGCCCAGAACAGAACAAGTACCGTTCCAGCTTGGACCAGCAACGCGGTCATGATGATTGGCTTGCCACCGAAACGCTCCGCCAGGATAGGCGACATGAAGCGACCAAAGATGCTGAATATGGAGATGATGGCCAAGATGAGCGACGCAGCTGATAGGCTTATGTCCTGCTCAATGGCCAAAGGTATCGAGTAGATCAGGATGATGCCATGACCGGCACAGCCCAGGCCATGGATTGTCGGCAGATTCCAAAACGCCCGGGTCCTCCGCATGGCTTTGTTGAAAACCTTCAGGCGCAGGCGTGTTATTTCTTTACTGCGGACAACGTCCGGCACGTCATCAGGTCTGGACCCAAAAGCCTGGAGATTGGCATCGGCCGGTTTGGATCTGAAGAAGAAGGTCAACATCGTCAGCGTTCCACCACCGGCCACACCGATGATGGTGAATGTGGATTGCCAGCCAAAAGCGTCCAGTAGGTTGGCTATGGAAGGAGCAATAGCTGCTGACCCGATCCCGCCCGCGGCCCACAGGATTCCGGTGGCGAGACCCAGTTTCACCTTGAACCAACCGCTGATTGATGCCAGCAGCGGCACCATGGCTAAAGACTGGGTGATGGACAACATCACGCCAAAGTACAGGAAGAACTGCCAGAGATGGGTGATGGTGCCGACCAGGATCATGCTGGTCATGTAGAGCAGGCCGCAGGTGAACATCAACGGTCGAGCGCCGTAGCTGTCGCCAAGCATGCCCGTGATCGGCGATACAATGGCGCCGCAGACGTAATACGTGGCCAGACCGGCGGCGATCACGCCGATGTTCCAACCAAATGGGCCGTCCGGGTCGTTGAGGGGAGCGACCATGATTCCGGCGGACATGCTGATGGATTGGGCTGTTATCTGAGCTACTGCCAGAATCGCTAATATGAACCAGGCTCTGTGGATTCCCTTGGTAGTTTTAGGACTGGCCGGCGAAGGGGTGTTGGTGACCGCCATGGTTTTGGTTCGTCTCAAGGGAAACCGGACCGACTTTGCTGAGGGTCAGGAGTCTTAGGGTCCTTATTGTTTGATTACGCTATGCCGTTGCTTCTACAATCGTCTATTCTGGTGTCTCTTATGGCCTAATGCAATGGGCAGGCAGATAGGAAGGCGTTGCCCCACCAGGTATCACCGTCAGTCTCATGACCGCCAATCGGGTCTACCAGGTTGGCACTTGCGTCAGCCGTGACGGTCGTACCGCTCAGGGTTGCCGTGGTGCCCGGTATGCCGAAAGCCAGAGACCGCTGGTTTTCCACATCGACAGACACCGCCCAAGCCCCGAAGAAGATTATCAGGGCTAGGACGAAGGCCACCACGAGTGAGAAAACCAACGAGACCGGAACTCGTTTTGCAGTGGGCAAATTATTTACTCTATCTTAAACCAGAACGTGTCTAGTCTCGAACCTCTACTTCGTAGGGGAACACCATGTTGTTTCCGTAGCCCCGGCCGTCCCAGGGGTTAGGGAATTCCATGGGTTGGGTTATACCGTCGGAATTTGTGGCGCGAGACATGATGGTGTACTTACCCGGGCCGGGCGGGTTCCAATTATGCTCCCACCGATACCACGAGTAGGCCTCGCGTGGGTGCAGGGTGTCCACCAGGCTCCAGGTCTCGCCGCCATCGGTGCTGATCTCGACCTTTTCAACATCCTCTTCTCCGGACCATGCCGCGCCAGCCAAGGTGTAACCGCTGGTGGGGATGAGTTCACCGGGGACGGGGTTGGTGACGATGGACTTGACCTGCAGCTTGCCGTAGTAGCGGTACGGCTCTGGGTTGCCGGGCTCGTTCATTGTCATGTAGCGCTGGGTCATGTAGAACCCTTCGAACTTGTGATCCAGAACGTGAATGCCGACCAACCATTTGACGGAGTTCATACCGTACCAGCCGGAGACCAAGAGACGCAGCGGATAACCGTGGTCCTTGGGAAGCGGCTCACCGTTCATCTCATAGGCCAGTATGGTGTCTTCATGGAGGGCCTTGGCCATGGGCAAGCTGCGCTCGTAGGTGACTTCGGCGGGGTCTCCCACCACTTCGTCGGCTCCGTGGTCGGCGCCTTCAAACATCACTTCAACGGCAGAGTCTTTGACTCCCGCCAGTTCCAGAACGTCTTTCAGGGAGACTCCGGCCCACTCGGCGTTGCCCATGATGCCGTGACCCTTAATCTGTTCCATGACAGAACTGATCCGTAGAGCCTTGGTGTAGTACTCGGGCACCGGGCTGTTGCCGCAACACTCGAACGTTACCTGGAAGCGCTTTTGGGGCAGCTTCTTGAGGTCTTCGAACGATAGAGAGATGGTGCGTTCTACCTCGCCATCGATCTTCAGCTCAAATGTGTTGATGTCGATATTCGGGCTTTCCTTCCAGTGGTTGCGGATGTAGAACAGGTCGTTGGGGACGATGTTCTCCTGCAAACCTTGCGGCGGCACGGCCCAAGTGCGAAGGCCGGCGTTTGTTGGGATGATCTGCGGTTCAGCTTTGGTTCCAATCTGTGGCAGGGCCATATGGGGTCCTCCTCAATATGTTCCAGTGTTGTTGCCTATTCAGTGTCCCGACTTTGGAGTCCTTACTCCAGGACGGAGGTCTCCAACTCTGATGACGGATACGTGATCAGCAACAGGGCTGGGGTCCAGAGATGGTGTATTAGTTTGTGGGGTACACCTGGCAGGGCCAATAGAGTGGTGCCCGCCCGTACGGTTTTTACTTCATCTCCCAGAATTATCTGGATCGCGCCAGACAAAACCTGAATCGAGACATCCACGGGATGGGTGTGCATGCGCCCTTCCCAGCCGGGGGAAATCTCTACTTCCTTTACGGTCAATGATACCGCACCCTGGTCTTTAGAAACCAGATACCGTTCTCGCAACCGCTCGGTTGTCGGTGCCAGACGGACGTCTGCATGGTCAATTATCGGCATGTGTTCCTCCGGGATTCCTTAGGTAAGATAGCCAGCCATCTAGCTGTAGTGTTAGTCCACAGTCACTGGGTATCCGACTATGGCGCTGAAGTTCTTGCGCATGTTGTTGTAGCGAGGATCACGAGACTGCACCCTGCCGACCTCATCGGTGGCACGGGACATGATGTTGTACTCGCCTGCTTTGTCGGCGTTCCACTGGTAGGACCACCGCACCCACATGTACCGGTCGCGGGGAGCCTCGATGTGGGCGGTGTGCCAGGTGTCGCCGCCGTCAACGCTGACATCGACGTTGGAGATGGCGCCAGCGCCGCTCCAAGCGTAACCGCGGACCATGTGCACACCCTTGGTCATCTTTTCGGTGTCGTCGTTGGGTTGGGTGACGATGGATTTGACCCCGATCGTCGTGATCAGTTCTTTGTTGGGGTCATCCACCGAATTGCCGTAGTAGTAGAACTCGTAGTGATACCAGCATTCAGGCATCTCGGTCGTTATCTCAAGGTCGGTCAGCCATTTGACTGACCAGTTACCGGACCAGCCTGGCACCAGCAGCCTGACGGGCGCGCCGTGGAGATGCTCCAGGAGCTGGCCGTTCTGTGCGTAAGCCAGGATGGTATCGGGGTGCTGGGCCTTCTGCATGGGCAGGCCCTTGTCATAGTAGAACGGTTTTGTGCCCTCGGCAGCGGTGGCGGGTATGCCCTCGTCGTTGCCAACAGCACGCACGTAGAGAGACTTGTCAGACAATCCGGCAGCATTCAAGACGGCAGCCAGGGGCACACCGGTCCATTCGCTGGCGCTCAGGATCATGCATTCTTGGGTTCGGGAAGGCTTGGGGCCCTCGTCCTTGAAATACTCGAAGAAAGTCGCGTCGCTGCCGGAGCACTCCATGACCGTGCGGACAGTGCGGCCCGGGAAGCGTCGGAGCTGGTCAAAATTCAAAGTGAGTTCGTTCTTGACCTCACCGTGAACCTTGAGCTGCCATTTGTCAGTTTCCACCACGGGCGGGACGGCGAAGTGCTGCACGGTGTAGTGCAGGTCAGTGGGGGTGATCAGGCCTTCCAGGTCCATCACGGGGGTGCGGATGCGGACAGTACGGCCCTCTTCATCCATCAGGGTTACGGGGTTCAGGTCTTTGGTGGGCCAACCGTGCCAATTTCCGGTCTTGTCAGCGTTGGCTGGGTCTGATCCAATCGCCTCGTCCATCCTAAGAAAATCAGGGATTACATCATCTTGGTGTGTCGACATCGAGTTTCTCCTAAATCTTTGCAAGGGTGACTTTGGACATTGTAGCTTGGTAGCTTGCTTAGTCCGTCGCGTATTTCTCGCCCAGGGCGGTTTCCCACCTCAGGTAATTCATCATTTCGCCGTAGCTGCGGGAGACGCCCAGGTAGTTTATGTCAGATGGTGGGCGGATTATACCGGTGAGGCCCTCTTCCACGGTCATTCCGGCCTTTTTCCAGTCGGCTAAACCACCTTTAAGGGCCGTTACATTGGAGTATCCCATTTTCTGCAATGTGGCGGCGGCCAATTTTGAGCCACGTCCGTCTCGGCAGGTTACTGCGATGGAGGTGTCTTTTGAAGGCGCTACCTCGGCAATCTCCACCTCCAACCAACTGCGGGTGATCCACTTTGCACCTGGCGTGTGGCCCTTGGAGAAGTCTTCACTGGTGTCCACAAAAATGACCAGGTCTGGTTGGTTCGAGTCCAGGTCTTGGGCGGATAGTGTCTGGACGGAAGCCTCAGCAGCTTCTATACCGGCGAGCTTATTGGCAGGGAAGCCTGTCTCCAAGGTGTTGCCAGCCCCCTGCCAGGCGGTGGTGCCGCCGTCCACGGCGAAGACATTCTCATGTCCCAGTTGCCGGTAGATGGAGCCGGTGATGGTGCCTCTGGCCTTGCCGTTACAGCAGAACACGTAGGTGGCATTCTTGACCACGGCCACATCGTCAGACCGCTGTACTGCCTGTCCTCCGGGGAACCATCGGAAGCCAGGGATGTGTCCCGTTTTGTACTCGTCTTCGGTGCGGACATCGATCAGGTAGATGGACTCTTGTCCCATCTTGCCAATCTTATCTTGAAGTCCGGGGATGTCCAGGTAACGGACACCGTCTTCACTGGCCAGGCGAGCAGCGTACTCCTCGGCAGCAGCCTTGCTTTCATCTGAAACTTCGGGAAGAGTCAGGCGGTCGCCGCCATATTCGAGTTCGTATCCGGCCAACAACCAACCAGAAGTGCCGTTCTTGAGGCCGAGGGCCTCGATGCCCATGCGTTGCAGCACGTGGGTGCCCATGATGCTGCGAGTGCGACCTGCGCAGTTGATGATGACCGTAGTGTCTTCATCTATTTCGTTCTGGATGTCGGTGATCCTGAGGGCCAGTTCGCCGCCGGGCATAGAGCGTCCACCGGGAATGCAGAAATTGTTGTATTCCTCCGGGGTACGGGTGTCCAGGATGACCAGCTTTTCGCCGTTCTCGATTCGCTGATGTAGGTCGTCGGCGGTGATCTCAGGCACGTGGTGAACCACTTCCAGCTTCTCGCCAAAGTCCTTGGTGGGGACGTTCACGCCCCATTCTGTGGGCAGGTCATTGCTGGCCCAGCGGTTGGTTCCGCCCTCCAAGAAGTGGACATCGGTGTAACCCAGGCTATCAAGCGTGGCTGCAGCTAGTTGGGCGCGGCGGCCGTCATCGTCGCAGATGACCACCTTGGTGCCCTTGAACGGCACCGAGCTCTCGATGATGTACTCGATGCGGCGTCTGGGTATGAGGGCGGCGCCAGGGATGTGGGTGGCGTTGTACTCGCCGGATTCGCGGACGTCAATCAGGGCGAAGGGGGATTTCCCGTCCAGCAGGTCCTTGAGGTCACTGGAGGCGATGCTCTGGGCCATCTATGTGTTCTCCTTGGTGATAAGACCGGATTTGTCGGTCTAGCTGAAAAACTAAATCCCGAGTCTGATCAGTTCCTCACAAACCCATCAACAACCCAGATTGCCCCGATTCTTAACCCTTTAACAGTTGTCCCATCGGGACGTGCGGAAAGTGGTGATCTTGCCGGTATCCAGGTTGAACCCGTGGCGGTCTATGGTCCTGAGATCGTTGCCATAAACGTGGATCTCAACAGTCGGTTTGTCCGTGTGGTTATCCATCTGGTGAATCTCATCTACGTCCGTAACCAGGAGCGTGATCTCGCCTGGGCTGAAGGTGGCGGCCCGGTCTTTTTCAAGCGTGGCGTAGCCCTCTACGTCTTGGTCGTCGATGCGGCGGTAGCGGGTTTCGGTA
The DNA here is from genome assembly GCA_964451445.1 of uncultured Dehalococcoidia bacterium. Taxonomy (GTDB): domain Bacteria; phylum Chloroflexota; class Dehalococcoidia; order Lucifugimonadales; family UBA3495; genus UBA9611. The sequence goes on along the minus strand of CAYVIG010000003.1, from coordinate 61 downwards.
AGAGCATTGTCCAGGATGCCGATCATTCCCCAGGTGAGATGGTCGTGGGGGCCAAGGTGGT
>CAYVIG010000002.1:0-34835 GCA_964451445.1 uncultured Dehalococcoidia bacterium | reverse complement strand
GAACGCCCTTGGAAGTGCAGATCAAGACCTACGAACTGCACCGCATCGCCGAGTACGGAGTCGCTGCCCACTGGGCCTACAAAGAAGGCGCCTCCGGAGACCAACGATTCGAAGAAAAGATGACCTGGCTACGGCAATTGCTGGAATGGCAGCGGGAAGTTTCCGGTACCGCTGAGTTCATAGAGTCGGTCAAGCAAGACATCTTCCGCGACCAGGTGTTCGTCTATACCCCCAAAGGCCGGATCGTAGAGCTTACCTCCGGTTCCACTCCTGTGGACTTCGCCTACAAGATCCACACCGACCTAGGGCACCACTGCATTGGGGCCAAGGTGAACGGCAAGCTAGTCGCTCTGGACACCGCTCTGGAGAACGGCGACACCGTTGAGGTGCTCAACTCGAAATCAGACCGTGGCCCCAGCTTGGACTGGCTGAATCCGAATCGGGGTTACGTACGCTCTGCGGGCGCTCGCCAGAGTGTGCGGCAATGGTTCCGCCGTCAGGAACGCAGCGCCAACATCCAGCGGGGCAAAGAACTCATGCGCCGTGAGCTGCGGCGGCTCAACCAAAAAGTGGATGAAGAGACCATCATGGGTCTGTTCAAGGTCGACTCCATGGATGACCTGATGGCTAACCTGGGTTCGGGCAACATCGCTGACAGCCTGCTGGCGCACCGGCTGGCTCAGATAGGACATGAGACCGAAGAGCCGCTAACCCAGCGTCGCAACGACTTGCCGCTGTCCAGCCCCAGTTCTGGAATCACCGTCCTTGGTGTTGGCGACCTGCTTATACGTATAGGTCGCTGTTGCAATCCCATACCTGGTGACCCGATCATCGGGTTCATCACCCGCGCCCGTGGCGTGACGGTCCACAAGCAAGATTGCTCCAGCGTCTTCCATGAGGATGAGCCAGAGCGATTGGTGAACGTCCAGTGGGGTCAGGAGCAGCAACTCTACCCCGTCCGTATCATCATGAAGGCCTACGACCGTGTGGGCCTCCTCCGCGATCTCACGGTCGTGGTGTCCAACGAGGGTGTGAACATCGCCTCGGTGCTCACCGAAGAATGGGCCGACGGCACAGTGACCATGGCCCTCACCTGCCATACCACCGGTCTGGATCAGCTTAATAAGCTGTTCTCCAAGTTGGACGGAGTGCGTGGTTGTATCTCCGTGACCCGCGACCGTACCAGCATGCCCATCCCCGCCCGCAGCTAACCCCTCTCCTGACCTTTTCGCCGCGGTCCTTACCCCAGCACCGTTGTGCCTTTAGTTCCTGTGGTTATAATAATTACTCGCAATCGAGCGTCTAACAGAATATAGAACTAAAAAAGGTGGTGTTATGGCGGAGAGAAAACCAGTTAGCCCAACCGGAGCCAGTCCCAATCCAGCCCTTTCCCCAGGTATGATCGTCGGCGATACGCTGTACGTCTCAGGACACGTATCAGTCGATCAGGGAGGTAACATCGTAGGAGTGAGTGACGCTGAAGCCCAGTCCCGCCAAGTGATGGCCAACATCCGCGCGGTGGTGACAGCTGCCGGTGGCAAGATGGAAGACGTGGCCAAAATCACCTGCTTCCTGACTGATATAGCCAACTACCCTGCTTACAGCAAGGTACGCGCAGAGACTTGGCCCAACTCGCCGCCGGCCAGCTCTACCGTGGTGGTCGCTGGGCTGGTTCTGCCCGAGTTGCTGGTGGAAGTGGAAGCCATAGTGCGCCTGGGTTAGAGATACAGGTGACATACCAGCGTTAGATTAAAAAATCCTTCAGGGTGATCACCCTGAAGGATTTTTTAATTTGTACATGTGAGTTGAAACCCATCCAATGCGAGTGGTGGACCGTTGGTGAAGTTAGTCGTCGGCCGCTACCGGGGCCTTCGGTATGCTGTCTTCCCAGTTGGGAATCAAGATTCGGCCCGTTGTTTCCATCGACATGATGATAGCGGCGCCACCAACACTGGCCAACGTCGAGACTATGATGGTGGCCGCGTAGGAATCGAACAACCAGAATAGTGCACCGCCCAGCCAGGCTCCCACAGCCATGCCAGTACCAGCTCCAAACGCCTGCCAGCCGAAGGACGACCCCATGGGGCCACGGCCAAAGTACTGTCGGTTTATCACCGGGAATGCCGAGCCTTCTCCACCATATCCGATGCCGAAGATGACGGCAAACAGATAGAACTGCCACGGATCTTGAGCCCAGAAGAGCATCAAAACGGGGAGCCCCTGCCAGACAAAGAAGGTGGCCATGGTTCCTCTGGCGCCGATGTAATCTGATATCACCGGCGTTAGGAACCTGGTGGACACACTGACCAGGGCCAGTGTACTGAGCACCCCAGATGCCGCGACGTTGTCCATTCCGGCCAATACGGCGATGGGTACTATGTAAATTATGACTATAGCGTGGCTGACGCAGCCCAGGAAGTGGACCGAAACCAACTTCCAGAATGTGGCTGTAGACTGCATGCTATTGCGGAAGGCGGTAATCCGCAGCCGTTCCATCACCCGGTCTCTTTCAACGGGTAGGTCCTCGGTCGGAGGCGCTCCAAATGCCCTTATATTGATATCCACGGGGCGGTTTCTGAAAAAGGCCATCAGCGCCAACATCATGATTCCGCCCAGGATGCCAATGGACCAAAATGCGACCTTCCAAGACGACCCGCTGATCATGATGCTCACTATGATCGCCATTATGGCCGGGCCTAGTCCGTGGGATGCCTGCAAGAACCCGACCCCGTAACCCAGATGGGTGCGGAACCAGTATGAAGCGGTGGTGATTATTGGTACGTTGAAGCACGCGCTGGCAGCGCCAAGGAACAGTCCGTAGGAGATCCAGAGGTGCCATACCTCGCCGATGACTCCGGTCATCAAGGCACCGATTACAAACGCACCGATGCCCACCACAATGACTTTTCTAGCCCCGTAACGGTCCGTGCAATAGCCGCTTAGAGGGGCCAGAAGTGCGCCGGTGATGCTGGCCAGAGCGTAGGCCAGGGTGACCATTGCTGGGTTCCAGCCGTTGGCTTCTTCTAGAGGTACTATCAGCACGCCAAAGGCCTGCCTGATGGAGCCTCCCACCATATGCATGACGGCGGCAATCAGCATGACAATCCACGCGTAGTGGATGCCTGTGGGTATGCCGAACGCGCCCGTATTTCTAGGTTTTATCATCTGAAGGTTTTTTTACCTCGTGATTGGGCCAGCCATATATAAATGGTCGACAGCGCATCGGCAAACCACATTCTGCGCTTATGGCATACCCCATGTCAATTGATAAATATTGCTGGGTATTATTTGATCTTCTGCGTTAAGTAATATCCACCCGTATTCGGGCGGGTCAATTCCCGTCCTGCTGGCGGTAGCGGTTGACTATGGGGAGGCGGCGGTCTTTACCGAAGGCCCGGTGAGTGATCTTCACCCCGGGCGGGGCCTGGCGTCTTTTGTACTCGTTTCGGTCCACCGCAGACATGACCTGTCGGACGATTGCCGGACTAAAACCCTTGGCAACCATGTCCTGATAGCTGAGGTCATCCTCGACATAAGCCTCCACCACCGGATCCAGAACCTCATATTCAGGCAGACTATCCGAGTCCAGTTGGTCAGCACGTAACTCGGCGCTGGGCGGTTTGTCTATGATTGCCACTGGGATGATATCATCCTTGGTCCCAAACCCCTGTCCCTGCCGGTTGCGCCAGCGGCACAGCTCGTAGACCGTGGTCTTGGGCACGTCTTTAAGTACTGCAAATCCACCGGCCATGTCTCCGTAGAGAGTGGCGTAGCCCATGGCCATCTCCGACTTGTTGCCGGTGGTGAGCACGATCCAGCTAAATTTGTTGGACACGGTCATCAGCACATTGCCCCTGATACGGGCCTGCACATTCTCCTCGGCCACGTTGGCGTCAGTGCCTTCAAACCAGTCCTCCAGCATGTCTGTGAAAGCCTGATGGGCCCGTTCTATGGGCACCTCCCAGAGGTCCATGCCCAGGTTCTTGGCAAGGGATTCAGAGTCGCTGATGCTGCCGCCTGAAGAGTAGCGGGAGGGCATGGAGATCCCCACCACGTTCTCTCCGCCGAGAGCGTCCACGGCCACGGCCGCTGTCAGAGCCGAGTCGATGCCGCCAGACAGGCCGATCAGCGCCTTGGAGAAGCCGGATTTACGCAGGTAATCACCGGTGCCCATGACAAGGGCCCGGTAGATTTCCTCGGGGCCTTTTATCTCAGCGGCCAGCTCTTGGTCAAGTTGGGGTTTATTGCCAGGCTCCGCATTGGACACCGTGAGGGCTTTCGGCTCCCCCACGGCGTTAAGGGCGTCAGCGAAGGCTCCGGTGGGTTCTGGTTTTGGTTTTGGGATGTCATCAAGGAACTCCAAGTCTATGACCAACAGGTTCTCTTCAAAGGCGGGCGCTCTGGCCAGGAGATTGCCGTCTGCGTCATAGACGATGCTGCCGCCGTCGAAGACCAGCTCATCCTGGCCGCCTACCGTGTTCACGTAGGCGACCGTCAGACCATGGTCAGAGGCGCGCTGGGCAATCATGGCTTCCCGGAACGCCCGTTTGCCAGCGTGAAAGGGCGAAGCGTTGATGTTGACGATTAGTTCGGCCCCCGTCTGGCACTGTACGGTGGTTGGACCCACCGGATACCAGATGTCCTCGCAGATGTTCACCCCGATCAGGACACCGCCGATGCGGTAGACCGGGCAGATGGACCCCTTTTGAAAGTAACGCTGTTCGTCGAAGACGCCGTAATTGGGGAGGAATATCTTGTGATAGACGTCCACCAGTTCGCCGTCGTGGCACAGAGCCGCTGCGTTGGTGATCTGGGGGCGTGCGTCCCCCGCATCTGCAACCTCCGGTGAGGCCGGCTCCAGTGAAAGCACGTTCACGTAACCCAAGACCACGGCCATGTCGTCGGAGGCCTCTGCGATCTGCTCCATGGCAACCACATTCTCAGTCAAAAAGGATTTCTTGTAGAGCAGGTCTTCCGGTGGGTAGCCGGTGGTGGCCATCTCGGGGAAGGCAACGAGGGCGGCCTGGGCTTCGCGGGCGCGTTCCAGGTATTCCAGAATTTTGGCAGTGTTTCCGGGGATGTCCCCTACGGTGGGGTTGATCTGCGCCAGGGCCAAGCGAAAGGTCCGTGCCATGTAAATCCTCGTGCGGGGTTGAGCCGAGTATACAATCTTCCAAATGCACATGCTAGTAAATATCGAGCCTGAGCATAGTGGTATAAAGGAGTCGGTTCAGGGTTAGCATGGGCTTGATGGTGGACAAGGGTTGCCCGCCGAAGCTAATATTTCGACGTAAAGCAAACAGCCACGACAGCCCCGAAGGCTTATGAGTGTTGCCCATTGAGGAGAAGCGCCATGGATTACGCCATCAATCACGTTCACATAAGGGCCAAAGACCCCAAGGCATCGGCTTCCTGGTACGAGAAGATATTCAATGCCAAGATCGTTTCCGAACGCGAGGTCATGCCAGGCACCATCACCATCGGTATGCAGGTAGGCGGGCCAACTAGGCTGAACATCTCGTCTCAGCCGCGGAATTCCTCTCCGGAGCGAGCAGTTCCCGAGCTAAACCGCCTGGGGTTGGAACACTTCGGATTCCACGTGGAAGACCTGGAATCAGAGATGGCCAGATTTGAGGCTGAGGGCATCCGGGTGGTGCTCCCACTGACAGTTACTCCCCAAGGAATCAAGCTGGCCTACATAGAAGGCCCGGACGATGTGATCATCGAGTTGGTACAAGCGGCCCCGTAACTCACCGCAAGGAACTTATAGATACTGGATGGAAGGTTTATTTCAATGGCTCAAATGATGACCGGCAAACAGGCTGTATTGGAGATGTTAAAAGCAGAAGGTGTGAAGCACATCTTCGGCAACCCTGGGACCAGTGAAGGCCCGATAATGGACATGCTGGGTGACTACCCTGAGTTCCAATACTTCCTAACACTCCAGGAAAGCGTTGCTGTGGGAATGGGAGAGTCTTACGCCAGGTCAACGGAGACGGCGTCCTGCGTCTTGCTCCACGTGGATAGTGGTCTGGCCAACGGCATTTGCTTGATGCTGGACGCTCTCAACACCGGAACCCCAATGGTGGTTATGTCGGCCAACTATGACGCCCGCAAGGTCAATGAGACCATGACCGACCTGGCAGAACTGGTGCGACCGGTGACTAAATGGTCGGTGGAGTTGGACTTGGCTGACGCCATCCCGTCAGTACTGCGCCGGGCATTCCATGAAGCCAACAGTCATCCCAAGGGACCGGTCTACGTCGGTTTCTCTGCCAACGCCCTGGAGGCCGAGGCTGAGATGAACATCGTTCCATCCAGCAAGATGCACGACTCATACCGCCCCGACACAAAGGGTATCGAAGAGGCGGTGTCGCTGATCATGGCCGCCAAGAACCCCATGATGATGGTGGGTGACCGGGTCTCCGAGGACCACGCCAATGATGCCGCCGTGGAACTGGCCGAATTGATGGGATTCCCGGTCTACCAATCTCGGGGTGCCGAGGTGGCATTCCCAACCATGCACCCCCAGTTCTTTGGCAACCATACCCTCCGGACTCCCGGTGGGCGTGAGATTTTGAAAGACAAAGACCTGGTTTTGGCCATTGGCATGGACGCCATGGACGAGTTGTTCTACTGGGGTGATGTGATCCTGGAAGAGAACACCAAGCTGATTCACATCGACCCGATCCCAGGTCGAGCCGGAAGGTCAGAGCCCACGGATGTAGGAATCGTGTCGCACTGCCGACTGGGCATCGAGGAATTGATTGCCGGAATCAAGCCAAAACTCACGCCCGAATTAGCAAACGAGATCGATGGCCGCAAGATCGGCGTGGTGGCCGCAGCCGCTGAAAAGCGCCAAGCATTTGACGATTCAGTGACTGAAGACTGGGACAGCAAACCCATGTCTCCGGCTCGGATGATGTCGGAACTAGCCGCCGCCATTCCCGACAATGCCATAGTCGTTGACGACTCCATCAGCAATCGCGCCACCATGCGGCATTACTTCCAGGGCAAGGAACGGGGCGACCTTCGCGCTTTCCGGGGCCAGGCCATCGGCGGTGGTATCGGCGCTACCATGGGCGTCCAGGTGGCCCACCCGGATAGACCGGTGATCGGCATCATCGGAGACGGTAGCGCCATGATGACCGTCCAGGGACTGTGGACGGCGGCCAATGACAACATTCCATGCGTCTTCATCATCTGCAACAACGGCATGTACCGAATCCTGAAGGTGAACTTTGACGTTTACCAACGGGATATCCTCCAGATGACAGAAACCGCAGGAGAGAACCTCCCATTCTCCGACTTCCCCACGCCGTTCCACGTCTCTGCGATTGCTGGCGGTATGGGAGTCCACGGGGAGCGGATCACCGACCCAGGAGAGATAGCGCCAGCCCTGGAACGGGCCTTGGCTTCGGGAAAACCGGCAGTGCTGGACATCGTTATAGACGGCTCCATATAGCGGTCTGATTAAAGCTAATCTCGCACGGACATGGAGGGCATGTTGGATATATTTCAGACTGTGGTCGCCAAAGCGGCGGGGATAGCCTCGGATAGTAAATTGGCGAGCGTATTTTCTGGTCGCGCGGATCTCATGGAGTTGACCGAAAATTCCCATGATGCGTCGCTTAGACCCAAAGAGTCAGGCGGGTTATCTCACGCCGAGCGGGCTGGCCTGGCCTGCCGCATGGCCAAGCTGAATAACGATAAAGTGCTGGCAACACATTACGAGGGTCTTTTCGGCGACGGCAGCCAAGCCCTGTCCAACCCTGCTTTTGACGGCGGCAGTGACTCTCGGCTTAAAGCGATCATTCGCCACACGGACTTGATCACCACCAATCCCAAAACCGCAGTGTCGGGAGACGTAGCCGCCTTGCAATCTGTGGGGATGAATGACCCGGACATAGTCCGGTTGTCCCAGTTGATCGCCTTTGTCAGTTATCAGATCAGGGTGGTCCAGAGTTTGAGGTTGATGGCGGAGGTAGCATGAGCGAGCCGATTAAGGACTTTACAACGGTGATCCCGTTCTGGGAGCCAAGGGTCACTCCGGTGGTGTTGGAAAACGCCACCGGTGAGCAACTGGAGGCAATGAAAGTCACGGTCTCCGATACCAAGATCGGGAATTACACTCTGGTCTTAGCCCTGGACCCGGAAACCCTGCAACACCGCACGCCTCTGTTCAACGGCATCATGTATCACCATGGAGGTCTCTCCCGGGCCGAGACTGAGTTCGGCGCGGTGGCAGCATCGGTGGTCAACGAATGTATCTACTGCGCGGCGGTCCATGCCAACCGCTACAACCAATTGACCAAAGACGAGGCGGTGATGGACCGCATCTTTGCCGACCGTGAAGACGCTGAACTCGACGACCGTCAAAAGGCGATGCTCAACTTTGCCACCAAGCTTTCGCAATGCCCGTCTGAGGCTGACAAGGCTGACGTTGAACGTATGGTCGGGAACGGGCTGGGTATGGATGAGATATTCGACCTGACACTGTCAGCCTCGATATTCGCATGGGCAAACCGGCTGATGCACGTTCTGGGGGAACCCCATCCTCAGGAGTAGGCCCGCGGGATCGGTGGTCCTATTCTGCATGTGTTCGCGTGACGGAATACCCGGTTGGGGAATTAACTTCGTGCACCGATATCCGGCCGTAAGGTGAACTTTTCCAGGCTTCGCGCCCGGTTGGCTCAGCGTCTGCCCTTCTACTACGGCTGGGTTATATTGTTTGCCGCCTCCGTGCCCAGCTTCGGGTCACGGCCAGTGATGGCAGTTGCAACCCTCTCCGTGTTCGTAGTGCCCATGACCGATGAGTTTGGTTGGTCGCGGGGCCAGTTCTCCGGCGCTGTCAGTCTCGGCGCCGTATTTGGGCTGTTGGTCTCACCGTTTGCCGGACGACTGGTGGACCGTTACGGATCCGGTATCATGCTCGCGGCCTCGGCAGGTGTCGTGGGAATCTGCGCGATCGGTCTCTCCCTTACTTCCCCAGTCTGGTCGTTTTACGCCATGTATGTGCCTGGCCGGGCTGTGTTCTCCGCTCCCTTGGAACTCGGTACTTCAACGGCGGTCAGCAACTGGTTCATCCGGCGCAGGCCCTCGGCGTTGGCCTGCATGGGAATCATCCAGTCCATCGGGTTGACCATCTTCCCAGTGGTCGCCCAGGTGATGATCAACGGTTATGGCTGGCGGACGGCGTGGTTGGCCCTGGGTATATTCACCATCAGCACCGGCATAATCCCGGTCCTGATGCTGATGGCGAGACGACCCGAGGATATGGGCCTGGAGCCAGACCCGGTCAAAGGCCAGGCTAGGATTCGGCAGCAGCAAGTCCCGGATACGGTAGCCGCCGTTGCCGAACCAGAGCCGGTATCCCAAATTGCCGAGAACAATTACACCGTGAGACAGGCGTTACGGACACGTGCCTTTTGGATACTGGCCGTATTCTCGGTGTTCGGGTTTGTGGTTCAGGCTGGAGTCAGCCTGCACCAGGTTCCCCATTACATTGGCCAGGGTGTGGACATTCGCCTAGCGGCAATCACCGCCAGCGTCTTCGCCTTTGGTCAGGTGCCTGGCGGTCTATTCTGGTCGTTCTGGGCTCGGAGGGTGCCGCCGCGGTTCCTGTTGGCGGTAGCTGGAGGGGTTATGGCCGTGGGGGCGATCGGGACCGGATACAGTAGCACGCTGGCCGTGGGGCTGCCGATGGGGCTCCTGCTGGGTACAGGCGTGGGTGGAATACACTTGCTGCTGCGGCTGACTTGGGCTGATTATTATGGCAGACTGCACCTGGGCAGCATCCGCGGTTTGACCCTGCCAGCCCAGATCGGCGGCCAGGCCATGGGGCCGACTGTCGCCGGGTTCATGTTTGATGCCACCGGCGGGTATCGAGTTCCCTTCACTATGTTTGGCATCGTCGTGGCTGTGGCTGCTGTTATGGTGCTGGCGGCAACCCCGCCGGTCCGCTTGCCGCAAGAGAGTGAAACGGCGGAGCTTGTGTAGGAGCCTGGTTTCAGCGGGTAGTCGCCCTCATCCTAACCTTCCCCATGCGAGGAAGAAGGGACTATCTTTTGGGTTGACTAAGAGGGTTTGGCTTTGCGGCTGTAGACGGCATACATGGGGTCGTTGGGTGGGCTGGTCTGCGGGTTGAGGAAAGCCGCTTGGATGTCTTCAAAATTTCCGGCGGCTTCCATGTAGGTGCCCACCAGGTCCACTCGGCCGCGGTCGGTGGAGTTGCGCCAGATCAGCACCGCCTTGGTGGCGAACATGCGGTTGGAGAAACTGACGATAAACACTCCGCCTGGGCGCAATACTCGGTTCACCTGGGCAAAGGTTTCTATGGGGCTGGTCAGGTATTGGGCCGAGACCGTGATTACCACCGCATCGAACGATTCGTCTTCAAATGGCAGTTCCAAATCTTTGTTCACGTCATGAACAACAAATCCATCCAGGTCTGGATTCTCTTTTAATTCGACCTGGTTCAGGCCCAGACCGACGATCTTTTCCTTGGGGTGGTTGGCTGGCCAATGGGTTCGCCAACTGCTCATCAAGTCTAATATTTCCCCGTTCTCGGGTATCTGTGATTCGAAAAAATCGCTGATGGCCGCGATGGCCCCTTGGTCAATGTGTACAACCAGGCGTGGGGTCTGGTAGAAAACTCTGTCGTCCTCTTCGTCCTCTCGCTGGAAATATTCGGGTGTGAATCTAGACTCCGTGGTGACACCTCCGCGCGTCCTGGAATCGGGTATCCAGGTAGGATTGGCGAATTGTAACACGAGCCTTAGCTTCGCCCCAGGCGTACTGGTGGCATCACTCCTCAGGCATTACAATTCGCCCACCGCAATTGAATTTGAAATCAACTAAAAGATTCAAAAAGGAGCACGATAATGTCTGAAGAAACAAAAGAGGAAATGCTTAAGAGGATCTCAGAGAACCGAGGTTACTCCCTTGAAATGCACCGGATTATGGCCGAGGTGGATATCGACTGGGTAACCGCCTACAACCAGTTCATCGACGCCACCTACACCGGACAGCGCTTGCTGGACCGCAAGACCAAGGAACTGCTGCAGGTGGCCGTGGAAGCTGCTCTGAAGGCCGACGTTGACCAGATTCAGGCCCACATCCACGTGGCCATCCAGGAAGGCGCCTCACCCATGGAAGTGTTAGAGGCCATGCAGTGCGTGATCATGCCCATGGGCGCGCTGGCCTACCGACGCGGCCTGCAAGCTTGGAGCGCAGAGACCGGAATCGGGCTGGATAAGTAGCAAACAGAAGGAGTTCTCCCAATTTCAGGAAATTGGGAGAACTCCGATAAGTCTGACCCAAGAAACGCTGCTGTGCAGCTATTTTTGCCAGTTTACTTTGTTTGTTAGGGTGCCGATGTCGTTGATGGAGATGGTGCAGACGTCGCCGTCCACCATGTTCTCCGTTGCGCCGTCGGTTCCCATCCACAGAACGTCGCCGGGCACCAGTGTCAGGTACTCACTCATCTTGCTGATGAACGTGCGCACGCCAAAGATGGCCGTGGCAACGTCGTACTCACCAACGATCCGGTCGTTGACCTTGATCACCACGTGAAAGTCGTCTGGGTTCAAGTCGGTGACGATCCAGGGGCCCATTGGCTTGAAGGTGTCGGTGTTCTTGGCCCGCCACATTGTCCTGTCGCCCCGTTGCCAGGTGCGCTCGCTGACGTCGTTGCCGATGGTGTATCCAAACACATAGTCCAGAGCCTGGGCTTCGGTCACGTTTCGGCAGGTCTTGCCGATGACCACCACCAGCTCACCCTCGTATTGCAGCATCTCGGTGGCGTCTTTGGGCACGATGATGTCGTGGCCGTCTTCGACCAACGCGTTGATGGCCCGGTATCCGACATCGGCCTGTTTCGGAAGGACGGGTTCCTCTCCGCGCATCTGGGCAGCCCAGGTCACATGCTCTGGGTAGTTGATGCCAGCGGCGTAGAAGGTCGGAGGTATGACTGGTACCTCAAGTTTGACCGAGTCCAACTTGAGGGTAGTTGAGGTCTTTGTGTAGCTATCAAAGGGGCTGCCATCAACCTGGGTTACCGTGTCGCCCTCGATGATGCCAAAGGAGATGGGCCCGCCATTGGAGAATCTGCACCATTTCATGTTTGTTTTACCTCATTTTGGGCTGCACGCGGTCGGCTCCGGCTTCAATTCGAGCTTTGGGATAGACTCAGTATGGCTTCAGTCAAAACCTTGGCGCTTGGGCAGCCATTAATCTTTCAGGCCAATTCTACACCGCACTCCGGCGTGGTCAAGCAGGCATGTTCCGCTATTGCTTGGGCCAAGGTGGTAGAATCTAGCGCGCTGGGATGCGGTTTCCAAGAATCAAGCTGCCAGCATTTGAAATCAAATTTTGAAATCGAATAAGGTGAATTAACCATGCGACTCGAAGGAAAGACAGCCCTGATCACCGGCGCCAGCCGGAACATTGGCCGAGAGGTCGCTATTACCTTTGCCCGCGAAGGGGCTGATCTGATCCTTAACACCCGCTCTAGCCAGCCTGAGTTGAATGAAGTGGCGGAGAAATGCAAGGAACTGGGAGTCCGGGTTCATACGGTGCTGGGCGACGTTTCAGATTCCGACACTGTCACGTCCATGGTAGCAGAGGGCATCAAAGAACTGGGCAAGATAGACATCCTGGTCAATAACGTGGCCATTCGCCCCCACAAACCCATCCTGGAAGTGACCGACGAGGAATGGCACCACACCTTGGGTGTGAACATGCACGCCGCCTTCTACCTGATCAAGGCGGTCTTGCCGGGCATGATGGACCGTAAGAACGGCAGCATCATAGCCCTGGGAGGCCAGTCGGCCATCACCGGGCGTCCAGGTACCAGCATCGTCACCACCGCCAAGACGGGCGTCCTGGGTTTGATGCGGGCCGTGGCCGCTGAGATGGCACCCTACAACATCCGCGCCAACATGGTTAACCCAGGCTCCACAGACACTACCCGAGGCAACCCTGAGTGGTATCCAGAGTTCCAGCAGGGAGTTGAACGTGGCTCCAACGAACACTTGAAAGAGATTCCCATGGGCAGACAGGCCACGGTGGAAGACATTGCCAATGCCTGCCTGTTCTTTGCTTCTGATGAGTCAGGTTACATCACCGGAGACAGCGTAAATGTGATGGGCGGCCGCTACATAAACTAGCCCGAATAGTGGGGTTTTGTTGGGGTTGGGGGTTGGAGGGCCTGCTTAGCGTTGAGGTTACGGGCATCATAGAGTCTTGGCTGCCGTTGTTTGTCTTCACGCCGATGTTCGGGATCTCAATGGATTACCTGAACTTTGCCATCACCAGAGCGGAGGAGTTATACCGGCAGGGCTACAGCGTGAGGGATGCCATCAAAGAGGGAGTGGGTGACAGCTTCGGTGTCGTGTTCAGTGCAGCAGCCATCGTGATCGCGGTTGCTGCGGTGTTCGCCCTGATGCGGCTCTTCGCCATTCAACAGCTTGGCTTCGCCCTGGCCCCAGTTGTGCTGCTGGATACGACGGTAATTCTGTTAGTGTTTCTGCCACCGCTGATAGGCGTTGCCGGAAAATACCTTTGGTACTTCCCTTCCTGGCTGGAATGTATCCCAGGTGGGCAACGGCGGTCGAAAGAACAAGAAGATATCACGGTATGGCCAGCTATGGTACCTGCTGATGATCAGCGGTTGATCTGGGGAAGTGCCTGGGTGGCGTGGCAGACTCTAGTGAGAATCGGCTCCAAGCTGCTCCCAGATCAGGGATGCGGCTCCGACCAGGCCAACCGAGTCGCCCAGCACCGCAGATGTGAGAAGGAACTCCTTGTGAAGTTCGCTCATGGCCCGCGCTGATATCTGCGCTTGGATTCGTTTCAACACGGCCAACTTGACCAGCCCCACGGGCACCCCGCCGCCCAGCACGATCATGTTTGGGTTGAACAGGTGGACAACGTTGGTCAGACCGACGGACAGGGCTGAGACCACTCCGTCGACGATAGACATTGCCAGCGGGTCGTGGGTCTCGGCAGCGTTGAAAACAGCTACGGAATCAAGAGCGGCGGGATCAATAGCAGATAGGGCGGATTTGGGGAACTCACCGGAGGCAACTCGTTGCTTCGCTATTCGGGCGATATTGGTGCCCGATGCCCGTGTCTCCAGACAGCCCCGTGAGCCACACTCGCAGGTCAATGCGGCTTCCGTGCTGTCGACCAAGGTGTGCCCAATCTCGCCTGTGAGACCGTTGGCTCCCATGAAGGGTGATCCCTTGTCCACTGCTCCGCCGCCAACTCCGGTGCTGACCGTGATGTAAAACAGGGTCTTCACCGGGCTGCCTTGGTCTGCCGACTGCTTGCCCGCTCCGAAGTAGTACTCGCCCATGGCGGCCAGATTGGCATCGTTGCCCACCCTCACGGGCAGGGAGAACTTCTCTTCCCAGAGGGCGTTGAACGACACCCCGTCCAGGACTTTTAAGTTCGGCGGTTGGTAGAAGGTGCCGGTTGTTGGTTCCACCGGGCCCGCTACCGCAGCGCCGATGCCCACTATTGGGCTGGCTCCCGCCTGTTCGATGGCGGTGGTCAGTAAGCGTTCAGCATTGCCCAGGTACTCTTCTTTGGTGCCGCCCTGGGGGTTGGGTTCCCGCGACTGCCATAGGATATCGCCTTGTCGGTTGACCACCGCCGTTCGGGCCCAAGTACCGCCCCAGTCCATGACAACTGCTACCGGTGGTGTACTCATAAGGCAGTGCTTCTAGAGTTGGTTCTCATCTTGCTAAGAGCTCGTTCAACGTGTCGCGCAGTGTCGTTTCGGTCAATGGGCCGGACAGCTTCTTGACCAAGACTCCCTCACGGTCGATGAAATACTTTTCTGGGATGCCGCGTACTCCGTAGTCGATGGCGATGACGCCTTCTCCGTCGAACCCGTTGGGGTAATTATGCCCTTCCTGTTGAAGAAAGACCTCGGCGTCGCCGATATTGTCCCAAACGTCTACTCCGATGAATTCAACGGGTTGCCTTTGAAACTCCTGATAGACCTTAGCCAGCGTTGGGGCCTCCACACGGCATGGCTGGCACCAAGACGCCCAAAAATCCACCATCACCACCTGGCCTCGGTAGTCGGAGATCTTCAATGACCCTCCGCCGATAAGATTCAGACTGAAATCCCTGGCTGTCTCCGCGTCGACCTTGAATTCGACCAAGTCGGTGTTGGTGGCCAACCCACCTGGGTTCCCTCCTGTTCGTATCGAAGCCCAGGCCAAAAGGGCGATCAAAGCGATGAGCGGAATGCCGCCGCCCAACATTATCCAGACGCGTTTGCTCATTCTGCCTGCTCCGCACGCTGTTCGTGGTCGACACCGCCAGGGGCAAGCACCCGGTCCAGCAACTGTTGTCGGTGAGTGAGGTAATCCTGTTCTGGGACAGCTCCTTCCTGGAATCGAAGGTCGAGTGCTGCCACTGCCCGTACCACAGATGCCCTCTCAGCCGCATCCAGGGCGGGAGAGGCTGCTAACTGGCCATCTATACCGGAATCCGGTCGATAACCACGTATGAGACCCCACAGGAGCATAAAAGCCAGCGTGGCACCCAGAGCGCTGGGTATGGTGATCTGCCAGAACCTGCCGCTGGTGATCGAGTTTGAGAACCTTGCCCAGACGCCTGGGAGCGGCAACCCGGTAATCTCGATCTGCAATCCTTGTCCCTTGGGTAAGTCCCGGTCCTCGTAGGCCCGGTATGAAGCCCCTTGAATATCCACGGGTTTCACGTTGGTCAGACCAGGCGCTGCCATGCTCGGGACTGCATCTGGTACCAGAATCTGAAAAATACCGGCCCCTTGTACCAGGCTCTGCCGGTAGGAGACCGTCTCATCTTCATACGGGAAGACGTAGCTGAAGTCTATGCTGTGAGCACCTGGAACCACGGGAGATGTCAGGGCAAAACCGGTCCCGATGGACACGATGTCACCGCCAGGCAGGTCTGACTGCACACTCAACTCAGCAGGATCAGGGGGCAGGGCGAAACGCAAAAAGCTGATCTGCTCCATGTTGGTCAGATCCGGGAGCAGGGTCCGGTCAGAAGGGTTCACAATGCGGACAAATTCAATGGCGCTGACCATCTGTTCGTCCTTGTCAACGGCGGCAATCACCATAACTTGGCGTTCCACATCGATTATCGATGCGTCGCGAGTTGTCTCGTACACGGTCAGGAGCAAGTCATCTCCCAGTCCGTCGGTAGCAAAGGAGACTCCGTAAAACACGCCCAGGTGGTCCACGCTGACGGTGTAGGTGTTCCCGTTTTCGACCTGAACGTCTTCAAACACGAATCGGCCCTTTCCATCCGGGCTGGTCTGCCCAGTGCCGGATAGTCTGCCGTCAGTGTCGGTGATAAGCATTAAAACGCTTAGGTCATCGGGGATCTCTGCGCCTGCTGTGCCGTTTATCACCTGCCCTCGTACTTCGATGGTCTCCTGGGCCAGCAAAGACGGTCTGCCAAGTGGGAAAAAGCAGGTCACGACGGCCAAGACGAGTAAGAAAGAGAGCTTGATCTTCACGACTGGGACACCAGTTCGGTGCCGCAGTGGGGGCAGTTGGGAGCGCTTTCCAATACGGCGGCGCTGCAATCAGGGCAGGCTACTACCCTCCCATCGGCACTTTCATGCCGACCTCTGGCCAGCAGTATCTCTTGTTCCAAGACCCAGGCGGGGTCGCCGCGTCCGGCCACAAGCTGCTCTCGAAGAACCGTTGCCGCATGCACACGGTATGCCTGGAACTGCTCCTGGAACTGTTCCTCGGGCAACCTCCCCAGCTGATACTCAAGGTCCAAGGTGGTTATGGCATCGAAGATATCTGCCAGGGCCTGGTCATCGGCATCAGATGAGGTGGGGTTGTCGGCAGGTAACGGTTGATTGTCACGGAAAAAAGAATATCCGACGGCGGCGACGCTGAACATGGCCAATAGCGCGCCGAATAAGATGGATATGGCGGTTTCAGCGTCCATGAACTCAGTTTACCAGGGTAGCCAATCGGGTTAAGCGGCCGAGGGTCGGGTTCCAGGCGTTAACCGACCGGAA
The DNA here is from genome assembly GCA_964451445.1 of uncultured Dehalococcoidia bacterium. Classification (GTDB taxonomy): domain Bacteria; phylum Chloroflexota; class Dehalococcoidia; order Lucifugimonadales; family UBA3495; genus UBA9611. Next base: position 17,791 of record CAYVIG010000002.1, on the reverse strand, counting down.
TCTGGCACCGGAGCGAGTGCGCGGACCCTCTGAGGCCACAGAGCGATGACGGTGCCGATGACCATGATCGGACCGGCAACCCACATCCACCAGATCAGCGGATTTACCAGGATACGGAACCCCACGCTGCCATCGGGCAGGTTCTCACTGGGGACGATGTACAGGTCTTCAACTGGCGTTGACCGGATGGAGGCGCTGGTGGAGGCCATGTTGAAACTGGGATAGAAATCCCTCTTAGCGCGGGCGGTTTTCAATAGTTCGTCGTCCCGGAATATCTGGACAGTTGAGATGAACTCGGTGCGGTTGCCTTTGGGAGTTTCGATGCTGCCCAAGTAGACCAGTTCGTAGTCCTCGATGGAAACCCGATCTCCCGGGTTCAACACCACGTCTTTCTGGGTACTGAAGAAGGAGGTACCGACGATGCCCAGAGTCACCATCACCACTGAAAGGTGCACGATGTAACCGCCGTAGCGTGGACGATTGGCCATAATCAACCGTAAGAACGCTGCGGGGTAATTCTCGTCGGTGCTTCGGCGTCTGGAACGGGTGCCCCGGTACCATTCCATCAGAATGCCCGTGGTCACGAATGAACATAAACCGAAGCCGATGAGAGCGTATTCTTTGTGCAGCCCCAGCATTATGAGTATCGCCACTGTTATCAACCCACCGATTATGGGTGGCAAGAGTGTTCTGCGGACGCTGGTTAGTCCAGCCTTGCGCCAGGGTATCAGTGGCCCCACCCCCATCAGGAAGACTAGCGCCAGCATGAGCGGGCCGTTCACCTGGTCGTAGAATGGGCGTGCCACCGTGATCTCTTCGTCGTTGGTCAACCGGGAGAGCAATGGGTAGACCGTGCCCCAAAGAGTGACAAATGCGATGGCCAGGAGCAGCAGGTTGTTTACCAGGAATGCTGCTTCCCGGGAGAGCATAGAGTCCAGGTTCCGGAAGCTCTTCAACAGCGGATACCGCCAGATGAAGATTGCGAATGGGATGATCACACCTATGGCGAGGAACATCAAGAAGACCCAACCCAAGGATGAGGCACCAAAGGAATGAACGGACGGCACCGAACCGCCACGGTTCATGAACATGCCGTAAAGAGCCAGACCAAAGGACACGTTGACCAAGACGATGTTCCACATGCGGAACATGCCACGGCGCTTCTGGACCATGATGGAATGGATAAAGGCGGTGATGCCCAGCCAGGGCATGAAGGCGGCGTTTTCTACGGGGTCCCAGAACCAGAAGCCGCCCCAGCCCAAGATGGTGTATGCCCACCAGGACCCCAGCAGTAATCCTGCGGCTAATAACGCCCAGGAAACGATCCCCCAGACTCGACCGGCGTCCACCCATTCGTCGCCCGTCTTCCCTGCCAGCAGAGAACCGGTGGCGAAGGCGAAGGGGACGGTTATGCCAATCAGCCCGGCCATCAGCGCTGGTGGATGGAAGAACATGCCATAGTGGGTTAACAGCGGGTTGATGCCCTCTCCGTCCAGCGGTACAAATGGAAGTTTTTCGAAGGGGTTGGCCATGACAGCAGTCACTGACAGGAAGAATGTAAGAGTCAACATCAGGACTGCGGTGGTGTAGGGCAGGGCGTCTTTGAACTTCTCCGGCGACCACCGGACGGCGATGGCCGACATGATGGCCAGCACGGTGCCTATGTAAAGTAGCGAGCCCTCGTTTCCGGCGTAGAAGGCCACCCAGGTGAACTTGTTGGGCATGGCGAGATCGCTGTGCGCGGCCACGTAGGCAATCTCAAAGTCGCGGCTGATGAAGGCGATGACTAGACTGAAGGTGGAGACCAACAACGCTAGGGCGGCCACGTACACGGCTGTTTGGGCGCTTTCGACCAGGGCTGGCGCAAGGCGCACCTTCCCGGCCACTGAACCGATGGTGGAATACGCGGACAGAGCCATTGCGATCCACAGGCTTATTGCGCCTAGTTCAGCCATCTAACTGCTCTCTTCCGTTTCAAATGGGATTCCGGTACCGGATGATTCTACGGTGGGCTCCCTTTGATTGGATGTGCCAGCGGCTTGGGGAGCGGCTCGTCTCATGTCCAGGTGGCGGTCTACCAGTTGGAGATACGGGATCAGGCCAACGTCTACTGTTGGTTGGGTTGTGGCTGGTGCAAGCCCCCGTCTGGTCATGGAACGGAGGATGAAGTACATCGCAATCAGTCCACCGACCACTCCAGCGATGGGCATCAGCCAGGCCACCAGGCTGGCTCCCGATTTGGGTGGCGCTGCCAGGATGTCATTGCCGTATCGTTCTACGAAGAAATCCAGTATCTCATCGCGGCTACTTCCCTGGGACAACATCTCACGGACTATCTTCCGCATCTGGAATGATATCTCAACCTGAGCTTGGTCGATGGTCTCAGCCGGACAGACCGGGCACATGATCATACGGTCGATGCCCTGGGCTTGGCTCTCGCTATAGGTTCCTTCCAGTGGGTCTGACTCTATGGATACCAGAGGGGTCGGTTCTGGGGTCTGGGCGTGAAGAATCCCGATGGAATACCCAGGAAACACGGCGAAGGCCAGTATGAGAGGCAATAGCGACAGGATGATGCGGCGGAGCGAAGTAGAAGGTTTGAGGCATAGGAAAAAAGGTCTCATATATCAACCGGAACCGGAAACGCAGCCCCAATACCCTCCGGGTTAGATCCTTCGGAGCGTTTACTTGGGGAGTGAGCCTACGTATTGGGCGATGGCAGACCGTTCGTCGGTATTAAGAAGCTTGCCGAATGGCGGCATGACGGAAGCTTCGCCGAACGGCCGTGAAGTCCTCCCGAGTTGCGCTTCGATCAGCGCGACCGCCCGGGTGGTAATGTCTGCAGAAACGATGGGCGAGTAACCATAGGTCTGGGTGATTAAGCCCAAGACAGGACCGGTACCCTTGGCATCGGCGCCGTGGCACATCTGGCAGTTGACCCGGTACAGGTCAGCTCCAGTGTTGGTCACTGTGGACGCAGGCGGTGGGAAGAATGCGACGGCATCAGCCGATCCGCTCAGGCGAGGTGGTTCATGGGACTTATAGGACTGTTGGTAATGCTGTTCATAGAAGATATCCACCGGATATGTTCCCTGGCTACAGCCAACGACCAAAATACCAAAGAGCACTGCGATTCCGAAGAACCAGCCCTTGAATCTGCGCTTGCTCCGTCCCGCCGTCACCTGATTGGTGTTGGACGGGGTCGAATGTAAATTGACCCGCTTAAACATTAAGCCTACGATCCTCCGTCCTTACGTACGACGTCGATGGCTCCTGCCTGGGTGAGCAAAGTCTGGGTTGAAGTCAGTTCGCCTTCGTCCACGTTTACCAGGACGCCGATGTAACCCTCAGTGATGCGCGTGTCATACAGGCCTTCTTTGAACGCAGGCAGCCTGGATTCGAAGATGATTCCGATGATGGTGAAGACGATTGCCGTAAGCATTGTGCTCTCGTAGGTCACCACAGCCATGGGAGGCATCGACAAGATCGGCTTACCGCCTTGAGCCAACGGGTAGGCCATCTGAGTCATAGCAGTTAACATGATTCCCACCGTTAGGCCGATCAAGGCGCCGACAAATGGGAAGATGTAGAGGCGGTGATTTTCCTCTCGTTCACCGAATGCGCCCTCCGGATAAGGGGCGTCGGTCAGAAAATCGAAATCGGTTGGTGCAACGCCAGCAGCCTTCAGGGCATCGCCCGCATCGGCGGCATTATCAGCCGTTTCAAACAACCCTAATATCGGTTTTTTAGCCATTCTGTTTCCTCGAGATGCCTACTGTTTATTAGTATCGGCGTAAGGGTTCGCCGCGCTTAGTCTTCTAGTCTTCTCGGAAGACGGCAGGGACGGTCACCCGGCCGACCTTGATCTCTGTTCTGAGTATCTCGCCCTCTTTGATGTCATAGAGTGGGATCAAAGGGACCACTCTGGCAATAACCAGCATGAGCATGGTCACCATGGCGAAGGTACCACCGACGATTATCCACTCCACTGAACTGGGAGTGTAGGTGTACCAGTCGAAGGTCAATAGTTGTTTGCGGGCCAAACCAGGAACAATGATCAAGAAACGTTCCAGCCACATACCTATGTTCACTGAGATACATGCTATGGACATGATCCAAAGGTTTCGCCGGGCGGAGCGGCTCAGCCAGATGGCGACCGGTAGGAAGTAGGTTACTCCCACAAAGATCATCATCCAGATGTTCCATGGACTGACCATGAATTGGTAGTCCCTAACGGCTATCTCATCAGCCTCCCGGCCGTAGAAGCCAAACACGATCTCCATTACCAGGAAGTAGAACCAACCAGTGGCTACCACAACTAGGAGACGGGCGAGTGCGTCGATGTGTTCGTGACGGATGTAGTTCTGCCATCCGTATACGTACCGAAGCAGAATCAGTACGAAGGCAACCGCAGACACTCCGGAATGGACCGCACCGACTACGAAGTAGGGGGCGAAGATGGTGGAGTGCCAGGACTTAACCGAGACTGCCATACCGAAGTCCCAGGACACGATACTGTGTACCGAAACGAAGACCGGCAGAATCAGGGCTGAAAGCAAGACACCGGCAATGATCTGTAGCTTCCACTGTCGGGCATTGCCCTGCCAGCCCATGGCCAGCATCCCGTAGATGCGGTGGCTCATGCCGGTGGTGCGATCCCGCAGCACTGCGAAATCAGGTATCAAAGCAACCAAGACGAACAGGATACTGGAGGTTAGGTAGGTGTAAACGGCGCTGGGGTCCCACACCAGAGGTGTCCGGACGTTTGGCCAGATGCCGCGAGCGTAGTCATAAGGAACGAACGGCAGGGTGTAGATCCAGTACACGGTACGCCAGGGGCGGCCGGTGTGAATCAGAGGCATGGTCATGGCCGTCATCAGCGAGAAGACCGTCAGAATCTCGGCGGCCCTGGTGGCCGGACGCCGCCATTCTGCCTTGGATAGACGGAGTATGGCTGAGAGCATAACTCCGGCGTGGCTGATACCGATCCAGAACACGAAGTTGGTGATGAAGAACCCCCACATTACTGGTCGGTTGAGACCGGTAACCCCGAAGCCCTGGTTAATCATGTAGCCAGCTGCACCCATGGCAACCATTACGATGATGCCAAGCACAGATACAGTCGTAAAGAACCACTTAGGCGAATTGAGAATCGTTAAGAGCAGTTCTCTGTTTATCTGCTTAGATTGTAGTGGTTTGCCTTCCTGCATGATGCTCCGTTGGACGGTTTACCAGTCTAATGTTCGGTGGACGCCGGGCTTTGGCATCCCTTTGATGTCTTTAGATTATCTCTAAGTTTAAGCGCTACTTATTCAGGCTTACCCAGGACTTGATATTCTCCCCTGTGCAGTCTGCCCCACTTCTGATACAGAGTGCCTTCCTTCACTTCCCAGATGGAAAGTACTGGAAGGATCCTGGTTGATATCAGGTATATGAAGATGGCTGCGCCGACTCCTCCAACCACCATGAATACGTCCCAGATATCGGGGTAAGCCGGCGCCGGTACCTTCTCCAAGAAGAAGTGGTAAAGGTTTTCGCCGGGAGCCGCATTGGCCGACCCGACGAAGATCCTGATGTTGAACATGAGTCCGCCGATTAGAGCGAGCAGGCCCGCCAAGGACGGCCCCCAGTCGCTCCGGCGTACCGGGTTCCATACGAGGACTGCGAAGGGCAGGACAAAGCTGAACGCTAGGTTCAATATGAAGATAATCGAGTATGTATCGACTATTAGGTATTTGATGATGTTCTGCTCGACTTCCAACCGTCCATACCAGAACGTGATGAAGAAGGCGAACAGGTGATAGACCCAGAGCAGGGTTATTCCCAGGAGCACCTTGCTGCCCGACCAGAAGGTCGACTTGCCGATGTAGCCTTCGTAGCCGCCCCAACGGCGCAGTATGAACAACGTGACTAGGATGGCGCCCAAGGACACCTGGAATGCTGTAACGGTGTAGAGCACCGGGAAGATCGAGTCTTTCCAACCGGGAATCAAGCTCTGAGCGTAGTCAGAACTGATGGTGAAGTGCATGAAGACAACGGTCATGAAGTAGAAAGCGCCGAGCAATGCCAGGCCAGCCTTCTGTACGTTCCATTGTCGCTTGGTGCCGTACCAACCGCCGGCCAGTGTTCGGTAGAGCCAGCCCTTGAATCCAGTGGCGGTATGGCGGGCTTCGCCCATATCTGCTACTGCAGAAGTCCAAAGGATGGCCATGGACGTAATAGTTAGGAATGCTACGCCGACGAAATCCCAGGCGAGGGGTGCGCCGATGGGGCCTTCAAACCAGATAGTCCTACGCAGTTCCATCTGACCTTCGACGGCGCCTGCAGGGTTCTCCAGATCCGGTAGAAAAATCATCATAGGGATGAACATCAAGAGGTTCAAGATACCCACAATCGAGAATAGTTCAGCTACTCTGGAGAGAGGCCTGCGCCAGTGGCTCTTGGTGAAACGGAACGCGCATGCCGCCAATGGCGCGCCGCTGGTGACCATGAAGATCATGGAGAAGACGGCTGTATAGTAGCCCCATGGGCCGATTTCGTCGAATCCGTCATCAGCCGTCCTGGCGATGAAGCCCACGATAGCCAAGATGAACAAGATTCCAGTCACGATTAGAGCCATTGTGAATGGCTTTGCCATGACCCGTGATTTTTCAGAGACGTCTTGGCTCATCGCCTTGGCATCTGGGTAAACCCACATACCGGCGTGTTGGCCGTGACCTTTTGGTTCTGCAGCCGCCATCTATCTAGGCCTTTTCTTCCAAGGGGAATGGTTCAACTTTCTTCAAGTAAATGAGGTTGGGAGTGGCACCCACTTCCTCAAACAACCGGTAAGTCCGGCTGTCATGTTCGTTGATGTGTTCGCCGTGATGGCGTCTCTCAACAATCTCGTTAGCTTCTTCGAAGTGCTCTTTCACCGGACCGGTCTCGTCGTGCTGGTCGGCGAATTGTAGTGCATTGGTCGGGCAGGACTGAACGCACGCAGGCAAGTAATTGCCTTCCTGCATCTGCCTGTAATTGAGCTTGCGTTCTCCGGCGATCTTCTCTCCGGTCAGAGGCTCGATGCCGCGCCGTTCCACGTTGACCTCTCCGCGGCGGAGGCGTTGTACGCAGAAGGTGCACTTTTCCATGATTCCACGGGTCCGAACGGTCACATCTGGGTTCAACTGATTCCGGAAGCTCTCCGGCCAGTTGGGCTGCCAGTAGTTGAACATTCGGGCGGAGTATGGGCAGTTAACCGAGCAATAGCGGGTGCCGATGCAGCGGTTATAAATCTGGACGTTCATGCCCTCATCGTTGTGATAGGTGGCGAACACCGGACAGACCGGTTCGCAGGGTGCGTTTTCGCAGTGCTGACACAGGATGGGAATGAATTTAGCTTTAACGTTAGGGAACTCGCCTTCCCAGTAACGTTCAATACGGATCCATTCGTAGGCCCGTCGTTGTTGGAAGTAATCCTTGGTGTTGATGGGAATGTTGTTCTCTGCTTGGCAAGCAATGACACAGGCCTGGCAGCCGGTACACCGGTCCAGATCCACTACCATTCCCCATTTGTGTCCTATTTTATTCGTCGTTACCATCGATTAACTTCACTTCTTGGTTGGTCGTTCTTGTGTTAAATCCGACTCACTCTCTTAGGAGTGATCCGGGGTAATGGTCTTGATGATGTCTTCAGCGGGTGACAGGCCGATCTCGACAGCCCTGGCATCGCCTTCGAGCTTGGAGATGCTTATGCTCTCTCCGGTCTTGGAAACCCTGACTCTGGTTCCGGCCCACGCCAGCGAACCAGAGTCTTTGACCTGGGTGGTCTCCAGGATGTCCATCACGTTGGAACTTTCGTTACCGTTGCCGCTGGTTGCGTAGTTGGAGCCGTATTGTCGGCCCTGGCCAAAGGGAATGCCGATCACGTCTGGCGGCGCTGCCGGTGTCGGGTAGACCACGGCCCTGATGGAATCCTGGGAGGACTCGATCCGGAGGATATCGCCTTCTTTGACATTCAGTTTATCAGCGGTCTTGTCGTTTAGTTCCACCCAAGTCTGCCAGGTAACGGTGGACAGCGGGTCTGGCGCGGATTGGAGCCACGGCAGATGGGCGTTGTATCCGTCTAGCAAGGTGTTATGAACGAACGGCACCAGGTAATAGGAGTCGGCACCCATGCCGATTCCTGAGAAGTCAGGGTTTGAAGCCTTGCCTGCGATAGTCTTCAAGAGCCCTGCAGAAGGCTGTACGGAGCTTGGTCCGGTGGCATTTTCGTCCCACCAGCCGCCGCGTTTCAGCAGGTTGTTCCAGAACTCATCCGCCGTTGCGGCTTCAATGGAACCACGGTTCAGGTCAAATAGGGCGTCTGAGCCTTCCCTGAGCATGCTTTTGAAATTGGACCAGGGCAGCTGGGACTCTTTACCCAGTTCCTGGGCCATGATCAAGAGGAGGTCGGGGAAACTCAATGGTGATACTTCACCCAGCGGATTAACCACTGGCTGTTGGAGCCCAACCATCTGATAGCCAGGTCCCGGTTCTGATATATCGTCGCCCCAGTCCTCCAGAGACACGCGGTCTGGGAGGATCAGGTCGGCTAGTGCGCTGGTATCGTCCAAGAAAGGCGAGAAGCTGACAACCATCAGGTCTTCTGCCTGGGTGATGGCATTTCTGAGGTCAACAGAATCTGGCAGACCATGGACCGGGTCAACTCCGTGGAGCAGCAACAGTTTTGTCTGTCCGCTACGAATCTGCTCGGTGACGCGGGTCCAATCCTCTAGGCTGCCCACATTGGAGGTCGACGGTACATTTGACCAAGGGCTACCAGGATTGAGTTTGATTCCGCCTTCTTCGCCCACACTGCCAACGAGGTAGTTGAGGGCGTAGATCGCCTCCAGGTTAAAGAGTCCGTTGCTTGAAGCTCCGGCTGAACCGCCGCCAATCGCGATGCTGGGTCGGCTGGCAGCGAATTTGCGGGCCAAGTCCTTGATGAATTCGGCAGGGTTACCGCCGACGATGTCTGAGGTTAATCCGGCTTTTTCGAAAACCGCTTCTGGCCGGAAGGAATCCAAGTTATCACCGCCGGTCAGTGAAGCCACATCAACGCCCGGGGCTTGGAGCCGCTCAGCGATGATCACTTGAGCCAAACTCAAGGCCAGATAACCTTCCCAACCGGGCTTTATTGGAACCCACTTGTCCGAGTTGGCCGCGGTCATGGAGAACCGTGAATCTACCTGATAGAACATGCCACGGTCGCGGTGTTCGCCCTGCCGGAACTCGCCGTACCCGCGGTTGAAGCGGGTGGGCGAGACCCATGTTGAGAGGAAGTCCGCGCCAAAGGAAAGTATGAAACTGCTGTGTTCCAGGTCAAAGTCGGGCATGGTGTCCTGTCCGAAGACATTCTTGACCGCTGCCCGGTAGGTGTTGTTGTCGATTGACTCAAAGCCCAGGTGCTCTCCGCCAATGGCAGAGCTGAACTTGTCGGCCAAGAGGGCCATGTGGCCTCTTAGCGGCTCGGTGATCATTACTGAGGAACGACCGCGTTCTTGCAGGGCGGTGCGCAGTACGTCCATACCGTTGGGTTGCCAGGTGATCGGGGTGAACGCTGCTGAGATGCGGGGGCCGCTCCGTCTCATGGGAGAGGCGATCCGGTCCGGGTGGTAAAGGGCTTGGAGGCCTGATTCGCAACGGGCGTGAATCTTGCCTTGGTTGGTCGGATAGAAGGGGTTGCCTTGAATCATCTTGGCGCGGCCTTCCATGACCCGAATGACGATACCCTCGCAAGAGGGACAGGTTCGACAGAGGCTGGCGTACCAGTTATCGTTTCCTCGGACTAGGTCCTCGGGCAACTGGACGGGGCTCTGAATATTCAGTTCTCCGTGTCGGATGCCGAAGCCCTCACAGGCAACGGCTCCCACCGCTCCCAGGCCGGCCCAAGCTAGAAAATTTCGCCGGGTTAGTTTCATCTACCTACTGACCTTTACTTACTGGCCTTGCAATCCAATTACTTGTGACAGACTGTACAGTCTGTAGGAACGTTATTGTTACGGTGACAATCCAGGCAGGTTCCCATCTTTAGAGACTGGCCGGTCTTCGGCTGTACTTCCACTTTGTTTGCAACGTCGCCGTGACAGATGGTGCAGGTCAAAGCGACATCCAGGGTTTCTGTTATCTCTTCGCCGTTGATTCCGTATTTTTTGACCGGAATATCATCGTTGGTGAAGTACCTTATATGGGCTTCATGGATGAAGCGGACGTGGTCTGGGAGCCGGTGAACCCGTTCCCAGTCGATTGGCATATCAGAGGAGAATGCGTCGCGAACTTTTTGAATCTCCGCAACGGAGTTGACGCTGGTGGTGGGGGATCCGCCATCGATCTCTTGATGGCAGAACAGGCATTGTTCCACGGCTGGGACAGTGGCTGCCTTACCCTTGGTAACGTTCCGGTGGCAGAACTCGCACTGGATGTTGTTATCGGCGACGTGAACGGTGTGGGGGAAGGCCACGGGCTGGGCCGGTGCGTTACCTAATCCGAAAGGAGGGTTTGAAAACCAGGAAATAAGAAGAACAACCAGGATGAATCCCATGATTACGGTGACGACTCCACCCGCAATCATCAAGGGCAGCATTTTCCGACTTGGCATCATCTAGTTAGTTGTTCCGTTCATTGGTTTCGTTGAGTTTCTCGTAAGTTATATGTCAGACCGGGCTGGTCTAGACGAAGACCCTGGGCCAGATGTTCTGTACATCTAACTGAGCGTTGATGGCCAGGCTCAATATGACCACGCCAGCGGCGAATGCAATGGCGGCTATGCCAGTGAGAGGCAACCTTGCCTTGTGGGCAGATTCGGGGAGTTGCCCAGTGATGATCAATGATGGAATCAGTGCGTGGGCAATCAACATTGTGATGCCAAATGTCAGGACGATGGGCAGGTAAATCCAGAACCATTGCAAGAACATATGGATGTTGTGCCAATCGGTGCTCGTTAGTGCTTTAGGGTCTTCGAACATTGATTCCCTTCGGTGATATTACTTGCCGATCTTACACGCTCTCTCGCTGAATGTTTCGTGCGTGAAAACACCTCATACTCGAGGCCAGGTGAAAAATATCACAACAGGAAATTGGTGTCAAGAGATTTTAGCTATGGCTACGCGTAAAATTTGGCTCACCGCAGCGATATAAATCAGGCCTCGATTTCCGCCCAGATATGGGCTCTCTTTCCCTGTTTCGTTCACAACTTTGTGTCAGTTATCGCAAAGGTATGATCAAGCCCTCTTTTATTCATGAAGGTCTGTTGTTGTTGAACCAGTCGACAACCTCGGATCCAGTCGCGGTCCATACGCCATCGTGGCCCATTATGTGCCCAAGAGCATCTTCAAGATATCCGATGCGGAAGGGTTGGCCGATCAACCACGGGTGAAGGTTGATGGTCAGCAAGCGACCGTTCTCTGCGCCGTCCTCGTACATGACATCAAACCCCTCTCGGATGGACCGGGCGTAGCGCTCGATGGTCACGCGTCGGGTGGACATGGTGAACAGGTCATCCATCTCCAGCATGGTAGGCAGAGCGGTCAGGCCGTCCCTCATGGCGTAGGGTTGTTCATCGTTGACCCAGTCACAGACGTAGTCGACGCCTGCTCGCCTGAGCAGATCGGGCGTGCGGTCTGATTCTCCGTAGTCAGTACCGAACCAGCCCCTCGGCGTCTTTCCGGTGGCTTTCTCCATCTTCTCAATAGAAGAGCGGATGAAGATTGTCTCTGACTCCTCGGACATCAAACTCGAGATCATCTGGGTTCCCGAGACACCGTGGGCGATGATCTCGCAGCCCCGGTCTTGGCAGTGTTTCACCAGGTAGGGATAGCCTTCTGCTGTCTGGGTGTCCATGGCGACGGTGGACTTGATGCCCAGGTGTTCTAGGGCATCAAGCACGCGGAAGATTCCGACCCGGTGGCCGTACTCCCGGTGGGAGAAGCGCGGGTAGTCTGGGAATGGCCTTACGCCCAAACCGCCTGCTTGGTCAGCGGAATAGGCGCCTTCAGGCAGCTCCCATTCGGTGTGTTCCAGAGTGATTATCACGCACAACGCTACTCTTGCATCGTTGGGCCAGTTAAGTTTCCCTCGGGTGGTAATGGGTGACCATTCGTGGTGCGGATGGTCCATCCCTTCTCGTCGTTCACCTGGCATGGGTAAATCTCCCCTCGCCTAAGATTTTGAATTTAATCGTCTAAACCTGGTACTTCTTGTTATCTGCCACCGCTTGGTCGTAGTAATTCTCGAGGTAGTACTCGGTTATGTCGTCCGCGGTGGTCAGCCAGATTTCGCCATGTCCGGTTATGTAGCTGAGGATGTCGTCCAGGTACTTTATCCGGTTGGGTTGGCCCGTCAGGAAGGGATGAAGGGCGATACACATCACCCGGCCGCTCTCGGCTCCCTCTTTATAGAGCTGGTCAAACTGCCGTTTGCAGATCTCTGCAAAGTATTCGGCTTCGTAGTTCACCCTGAACAATGGTGAATCGTTCAACTCGATTGAGTAAGGGACTGAGATTAGCTTGTTGCCTGAGTTCACGTTGATGGGCACAGGCTGGTCGTCGTGCATCCAGTCGGTGTGATAAGTCAGACCGGCTTCAGCCATCAAGTCAGGAGTACGGACGGTGCCAGAGATGGCTGGGCCAAGCATTCCGTTCAGTTTCTTGCCGGTGTATCTCTTCACAGTCTCGATGTTGTCGCGGTAGAACTCCCGTTCTTCAGCCTCGGTATAGGCATAGAGGTAACGGGTGTTATAGATGCCGTGGGTCATGTAATCCCAGTCCCGGTCGACCATGGCCTTACGGATCTCCGGAAAATGCTCCAACACGGCCAGGTTCAATGAGACGCAGCTGCGGATCTTGTACTGATCCAAGACCTCCAGCATCCGCCAGAACCCGACCCGGTTGCCGTAATCACGGTAGGAGTACTGCTGAACATCGGGATACGGTGTGCGCGGCCAGGGGTCGCGTGGTCCGTACTTGATGGGCATGTATTCATAGTGCTCAACGTTGGGGGCGATCCACAGTGCCACCCTTTCACCGTTGGGCCATTTGATGGGCGGACGCTCGATTATGGGGTTGTAATCCACTCGATGCGGAGCTAGGGACATCTCAATGGGCCTCCTGAGAAAAGTATGCCTGGCCGTGATGTGAGGCCAGACTAGGGGAAACAGCTACCGCTGTCAATCGTATCTGGACCGTACGATGTCTCGAAAAGGCAGACTCTAGTAAAACAGGAGAGATTACCGCAGAATGTCGGCTAACAAAATCGGTGAACTCGTACCGGCTCAGGACTGACAGGAGGATAGCTGATGCCAGCTAGAACGGGTAAACAATATATCGAGGGACTCAAGGAAAGACCGCCCAATCTTTATATGGCTGGCAAACAGGTCAAGGACCCCACCACTCAGCCCGGGCTCATGGGCGGAATCAAGACTCTGGCCCGGTTGTACGACCTGCAACATGATCCGGTTGTGGGGAATGATATGACCTATGAGTCACCCACCACTGGAGACCAGGTGGGTCTCTCGTTCTTGACTCCCAAAACCCACGAAGACCTGGACCTTAGGCATCAGATGATGCGGAACTGGGCCAAGATCACCTGCGGGATGATGGGCCGGACTCCGGATTTCTTGAACGTGAGCCTGATGTCCATGGCTGCGGCAGGTAAATTCTTTGGCCAGAACCGCCCTGAGTTTGAGAAGAACATCCAAAATTACTACGAGATGGTCCGTGAGAAAGATCTGGTCCTGACCCACACGCTGGTCAATATCCAGAGAAACCGCTCCGGCGCGGCCACAGCCCTGGACGATTCCTTGGATGTGGCGTTGTCGGTGGTGAAAGAGACCGATGAGGGAATCATCGTGAACGGGGCCAGGGTGCTGGCAACTCTGCCCATCGCCGATGAGATCGCTGTCTATCCGGCGCGCTCCCACCGTCTACCCACCGGAGCGCCAGGCCGGACGTCATTCGCCTTTGCTATTCCTTGTGATGCTCCTGGATTGAAGTTCCAATGTCGGGAACCCTTTGACCTGCAGCGCTCCAGCTTTGATCATCCGCTAGGTTCACGGTTTGAAGAGATGGACGCTCTGGCCTTCTTCGACAATGTGTTAGTCCCTTGGGAGCGAGTCTTCCTGTACGGCGACGTGGACATGTGCAACAACATGTCTTTGACAACCCACCAGTACCTGCACTCGGGCCACCAGGTTGTCACCAAGAATGTGGTGAAATGCGAGTTCATCTTGGGATTGGCCAACCTGATGGTCGAGACTTTGGGTTCGGGCGAAGCGCCCCAGGTCCACGGCATGATGGCGGAGATCATCGAGAACCTTGAGATAACCAAGGCCCTACTTCGGGCGGCCGAAGTGGATGCCGAGCTGGATGAGTGGGGAGTGATGTGTCCGGTGGACATCTCGTTGATGGTGGCCCGCCAGCAGTTCATTAAGATGTACCCGCGTATGGGGGAGATACTGCACCTGTTGGGTTCCAGCAGCTTGATGGCCCTGCCTACCGAAGAGGATTTCGAAGGTCCCATAGCCGAAGACATAGGCCGGTATCTGGAGACTGATTTCTCCAACGCTAAGGATCGGGTCAGATTGTTCAGGCTGGCCTGGGATACCTGCTGCAGTGCGTTTGGCTCACGGCAGATACTCTATGAGCGGTTCTTCCAGGGGGACAGAAACCGCAACGTGGTGCTGATGAACTCCCGCTACGACAAAGAACCAATGAGCCAGTTCGTTAAGCATTTCCTAAATCAAGAATAGTCACTGAAGAGCGTTAATCCTGTCTCAGGAGCCGTTCTCCGAGACTGTAATCCTGAGGAGTGGAACCATGAAGAGTCTACCAAATTGCGGTTCGGCAGACCCTTTGGCAAGCTCGGGGCGACTTTTTGGGAGAGTCTTTTGCTAACGGCGTTAAGCCTCTTCTGGAGACCGGAACAGAGGCCCTTCTTCCTCAGAGAGAAGGTTGGGATGAGGGCCAATCTTTGCCATCATCCCGTTTTAAAAGGGACCTAGTCGTCCGCCGTCGCCGTGCCCAGGTTCGGTTCAACCTGAGGTTCTCCTGAAGGAATGTCGTCTTCCCAGTTGGGAATCAGTACATGAGACGTGTCATCTAGCATACTGATGACCACCACGCCAAAGGCGCTGAACCCCACAGACAGGGCCATCACCACGTTGAAAGACCCGGTCGCATAGACCACCAACCCAGCCAGACCCGTTGCCACGGCGTGACCCATCAATGCGCCCGTGGTCTGCCAGCCGTAGACCGTTCCCATCGGGCCTTCCCCGAAGTACTGGCGGTTGATGACTAGGTAACCCGTCCACTCCCCGCCGAATCCAATCCCGAAAACCGCGGCGAAGAGGTAAAAAGCCCAGGCGTCATGGGACCAAAAGAGCATGAACACGGTGATGGCCTGAATGGACAGACTGGCGGCCATCATCTTTCGAGTCCCGTAGGCCTCTGCCATGATCGGCGTCACGATACGACTGATAACGCTTATCAGGGCGATAATGGTCAGGATGATACCGGCTTGGGCCAATGACGAGAATGCCCCACGCTCAAAAGCCATGGGGATGACGTAGATCAAGACGGTGCCATGCCCTGCGCAGCCCAGGGCATGGATCAATGGCAGATTCCAGAACGGCTTGGTACTACGGGTGTGTTGATTGAATACCTTCTGGCGCATCCGATCGACGGTCTTATCTCTGACGACCAGTGGCGGATCCGTTGGCCTGGCTCCATAGGGCTGGATGCCGATGTCGGCTGGTTTGCTCCTCATCAAGGGGACCAAGCAGAGCATGATGCCCCCACCAACAGATCCAATGAGCATGAAGGTGGACTGCCAGCCGAACGCTTCTATGAACCCACCTATGACCGGGGCCATGACGGCGGTTCCTGCGCCTCCTGCGCCCCAGAGAAGGCCCACTCCCAGTCCCAACCGGCGACGGAACCAGCCGCTGACCGCTGCCATCAAGGGGACCATGGCCAGCGATTGGGTGAGGGACAGCAGAATCCCGAAGAAGATGAAGAAGTGCCAAATCTCGGTCACCTGGCTCAGCAGGAACATGCTGATGATGTACATGGTCGCTGCGGCTAAGAGCATCCGGCGCGAGCCGTAGCGGTCGCCCAGCCAGCCTGTGATCGGGGCATACATCGCGCCGAACAGGTAGTAGCTGGCGATGACCATGCCGATGGCGCCCATGCTCCAGCTAAATTCCCCGTCGGGGTCATTCAGGGGCGGGACCATGATTCCGGCAGCCATGCTGATGGAACTGGCGAAGATCTGGACGGTGGCTAGGATGCCGATGATGATCCAACTGTAGTGGATGCCGAAGGGCATATTACCAGCTGAGAAGCCCAATTTTGGTCTGACTGGAAGAGCCAATTACCTAATACCGCCTGTCTGGAAGATGAAATTCCAATAGATGATTACATTTTGTATGAAGGACGCTCACATTATAACGAAAGACCGCTACTTGCACAGGCTACGGCTGAACGGGTTGCCGAAACAGTATCAGATCATGATGTTCATTTGATTGATGATGGTCTGACCCAGTGTTGTGTCACCGGTGATGGTGATCCTTCTTGAAGTCAATGCATCTGACGGTGCCCAACGGCCACAACTGAGGCAGGTGAAGGTTTCGACATCGGCGGTGATTGTGACCATTGGCGAGGCTGGTTCTGTTTCCAGTTCACTGCCCCTGTTTCCGCCGACGCCCACAGAGATTACCCTGCCAACGGGCCCGGTGATGTTGAAGACCACGGTGGTGCCGTCTGGAGCTTGCGCTTTTCTAGCAACCACAAAGGGCATGGCCCTGGTGAACCGACCCACGGAATGGGCTGCTACTGGCCCGTCCAGTTCTCCAGGTATGTTTAGGGCGCGCCGTATGTCTTGCTCGTGGACCCAGGCATCCATGATCCGAATACGCAGATGGTCTGTGATGGTGCCCGGACCAAGGGGTGTTTCGGTCTCGGCGTTGAATCCCTCTTCGGTCAGACCTTTGAGGAAAGACAAACGTTCGTTGGTGAGTTGGCGGAACTCGTCTAAGACCTCTTGTCCTGTCCAGGAGCGACGGTAGTCGACGACCACTTCGTTGGACTGGCCAACGTCGTTCTGAACGTAGGAGGTGTCTTGCGGCATGTGGTCTGGGCGTGGGTTACCAAGTATGCCAGATTCCGCACCGGCAATATGCGACACCTGGTCTTGAACCGACCATCCTGGGCAATCTGTGGCGGTTTTCCACTGGGCTTCGTTCAGGGGAGAGCACAACGAATCTATGGAACGCCAAACTCGTTCCATCAGGTCCAACACCTGTTGGTTGCTCATGGCTATCTCCTTAAATTTAGCTGGTCGATTCCTGGATTTAGGCTATTGCGCCTCGGCCTCTTCTTCCCTTCGGATGCCTTCCCGGCGTGTGATCTGGCGGATGGCTTCATCGGCGCCCATCCGTCCCACCGGCCCAGAGGCGTACATCGACCCCAGCACGGTGCCACCACGCCCCAGGAGGAATTCGGCTGGCTGGATGTAGCCACCCCGGTCCTCGGACCACCAGGCGCCGATGGTTGCGCCGTCTTTTTTGGTGGCGCCGTAGGCAATTGGGAAGGACAAACCCTTGTCCTTAACTTCCTGAGCGTGTTCTTTGCTATCGACACTCACGGCGTAGACGGTGACTTCCAGATCGTCCAGCTCCGCTTTGTTTGCTTCCCATTCGGCTAACTGCCGATTGCAGTAGGGTCACCAATGGCCCCGATAAAACAACAGTGCCGTGTACCGGGTGGGTGCGACATCGGGT
>CAYVIG010000001.1:0-47062 GCA_964451445.1 uncultured Dehalococcoidia bacterium | reverse complement strand
TCAGTAAAGATGTATATTTAACAGGAAAGATTACTGCTACTAGTGGATTTATAGGAGATAATGACGCGGGGTGGGAAATTGGTTCTAATTATTTAAAAAATGTAGGAAATACATCTTTTATTGGTATAGGTAGTGGTGGATACAATAGTAGCAATCAATATGTATGGCTAGGAGCAGCTGCGTCTGGTGGAAGTACAGTTGGGAAATTTTCTCTCGGAGATAAATTAACGTGGGATGGCTCTAATCTTTACGTTAAAGGACAATTAATATTAACAAATGGAGATAGTGTTGGAGCAGGTATAACATGGAAAGGTACTTATAACGCTGGTGTAGCCTATGTTAAGAATGATGCAGTAGTATATCAGAGTGCTAGTTATATAGCTTTGCAATCAACAACAGGCAATACTCCTAGTTCAGGCTCAAGTTATTGGGATTTATTAGCAGACCAGGGAGCTACAGGACAACAAGGGAACGATGGAGCACCTGGGAATAATGGCTCTCCTGGCTCAGATGGTCATGTATACAAACAATTTTATGTATATAAGAATGGTAGTTCAGCTCCATCTACTCCTTCAAATGGCTCAGTTAATAGTAGTGCAGTAATGACTCCTCCTAGTGGATGGTCTAATACTCCATCTACACCATCTTCTGGACAATTTACATATGCTAGTACATCAGTATGGAAACAAACAAATGGTTCAGGAAGCTATGCAATAGATACTGCTTGGGCATCTCCAAGTAAATTTAGTGGAGATACGGGAGCACAAGGAGAGACTGGAGAGACTGGACAGACTGGGCAAACAGGTCAGACGGGTAACACTGGTCCACAAGGACCTGCGGGTGATGATGGGGCACCTGGTTCAAATGGGGCTCCGGGAACTCGTGGAAGTCGTCATTATTATTATACAGTAACGGGTAACTCATGGTCAGATAGTGATGCAAATACTGCAATCTCTAATGCAGGTGACACTAAGGTTGATAGAGATACAGTTACATTGTCTAAAGCAAATACTTTTTCTACTACTAAATATTGGGATGGAGATTCTTGGGAATCTATTGCTCAAGTTGTAGATGGTAATTTAATAGTTCATGGAACAGTTGGTGCTAATCAAGTAGATGCTAATGATATATTTACTCAAAGTATTTCTGTTACAAATTCTATAATATTAGGAACTGGTGGAAAATTATATACAAATGGTAAAACTAGCATAGCGGATAACACAACAGGAATATTTATAGGTCACGATGGTAGTAGCAATTATGATTTAGCTATTGGAGATGGTACTAATCATGTAAAATGGGATGGCTCAGCTGGTACAATGACAATTAGAGGTACTCTTAATGCAGATGATATTGTTGCGGGTACAATAACAGGTAGAACGGTGAGAACCGCAGCTAGTGGAGATAGGATTGTAATGGATGGTAGTGCTAATTCTATCTCTCTTATTGATTCAAATGACTACACAAGAGTTGTTATTGATGATAACGATAATCCCCCTGATGATAATCCTGGATACAATACTATAATTAACCACGGTACAGACCAAGAGCATTCGTGGGACAACGATGAGCAGTCTGCGAGTTGGGATGATGGTAATTATGGAACATGGAATCATGTTAAAGGTAGACAGTGTCAAGTAAGAATTGAATTTTATGCAATGCAAGGTGATAGTACCACTTATGTTAAAGTGTTAGGGTATTCTGGTGGAACATGGTATCAATTAGCATTTGACTCACATAGTTTTAGCAATTCAGGAAGCACTATTGTTAAGTATTTACATTATACAAGTGGGAACGCTACATCATTTAAAGTACAAGTAAAAGGAGAGCATGATGAGGGCGGTCTTGGTAACGCAACTAAAACTACACATATGTATGTTAGGGAGTATAAACAAGCAAGTTATTTAAACCATACGGGTATGCATTGGGTAGGAAATGGAATTTATTCTAGACTCGGACCGAATACAGAAACATTGCCTTCATCTATGTCAAGTAATTCACAAGCTGACGCTGATGATGCGTTTGTATGTACTGGAAATGCTCATTTATATAAAAAACTTATATTCTCTGATGAAGTTGGCACTGATGAAGATAGTAGATGGACAATGCAAAATAATTCTAGTAATAATCTTTATTTTCAAAAATACAATAATTATGGAAACCAAGTAACAGGCTCAGGATATATGGGGTCAAGTAATGTTGGGCAAATAGATTTTACAGGTCAACATAGATGTATAGGCAATAGTGGAATGACAGCAGCTCAATATGGTGCTATGATAGGTTATATTGTAAGAGCTGATGGTAAATATAATAATATATCTGATAATGGAACATCTGCTAGTATAAACGAATCGTTACCTGTGATTGAATTATCTGATTCTAATAATGATAAAAGAGTATTTGGAGTTATATCTTCCCATGAAGACAATGAAAGAGAATATCAACAAGGTACATTTGTATCAGTATATGATATACCAACAGATGATGAGAGGGTTATTATTAACTCACTTGGTGAAGGTGGAATATGGGTAACAAATCTTAATGGAAATTTAGAAAATGGAGATTATATTACTACCAGCACGGCAGCTGGTTTAGGTCAAAAGCAAGATGATGACTTGCTTCATAACTATACAGTAGCTAAAATAACACAGGATTGCGACTTTAGTGGAGGAACAGATTTTGAACATAATAGTCAAACATATAAGAAACAGTTTGTAGGATGTACATATCATTGTGGATAAAACAGTAGAGATTGATGATGAAACATCTTATTATTAATAGGGAAAAAGCAGTAAATTAGGTCAATTATGGCGAATGGCATAGGTAAAATAGCGATGGGTAGACAAACTGCCCAGACTTCAATGGGTAGGGGGGCGAGTAGAGGTGCGCAGTATGCTCATAGATTAGGCACTAAAAAAAGACAAGAGGATTCTGCTTCTAGAATGGCAATTCTATCATCTCTTGGTAGTTTAGCTGCTGGCTTTAAACAGAACACCGAATCATGGGGTAAGGTTGAGCAAGGAGCTAAAGCAGCTGGCGTAGAAATGGAGAAGGCTAGTTTTGGAGATAAGCTACTACGTGGTTTTGGTATACAGAATGTTGATTTAGATAAAAAGTATAAAGCTGGCGATGGTATGTGGGAATATTCTGGTTCCGAATTAATGAATATAGGAGAAAAAGCTCAGACTGGTACTTTGGAATCGTTTTTAGGTGATAAGAAAATAGGTGATTTATATGGGGGAGCAACTAAAGAACTCCAAGCATATCAATATAAGGGAGAAGGTGGTCAAGGATTATCTGCTATGGATAAAGGAGAAGACTTTCAAGCTTTTAGTAAGAAGTTAAGAGGTGAAATAGATTTAACTGAACCCCCAGAGTATGGCAAGAAGCCTTACAATGAAGAAACGTACAAGCAAATGAAGGCAGCTGAGGCAACTTCTCCATTAAGTAAAGAAGAATATGGAGGCTTAATTAAAGATACTCATGCAAGAAGAGAAATTTCTCAAGAACAATGGGAAAAACAAGCTATGAGAGAACAGTTTCCAGTAGACCAGGCTCGTGTTGATGCAAGGTTTACTGACCCAGCTTCATTTGGAGCAGGTCCTAAAGACCCATTACGTGACCAACGTCTAAAAATTGCACAAGGTGTAGAAGAAGGCGTATTTGATGAGGGTTTTAGCTTAGAAGATTTATGGGCTTCTAATGATAAGAGAGGTATGAGACCTGAGTTGCCTTACGAAGAACTGCAACCAGATGAGCTTAATATAGATGAGATGCCAATGTCTGAAAGTACTATTCAACAAGATATGATGGGAGGACCTGAAGACCCACTAGCCTCTCAAAGACAAAATTTAATGAGAAATCAATTAGGCTCCGGGCAAGATATGACATTAGAAGAATTATTTACCGAGCAAGATAGATTATCAGAACTGTTAAAACCCACTGATTTAGAATATGATTACTCACCAGGTGGGTTAGCAGTTAGCGTTACTGGAAAAAGAAAATAATGATTGTAAGACATTATAAAAGAATGCGACCACACAGGACTAAAAAAGAGAAGTCGCCTTCTGATGATGATGAGAGTGATTGGATTCAGGCGGCAGTGGCTGTCGCGGGTCTTGGGATGTCTCTTTGGGATAGAAAAAAACAAGATGACGCAGACAAGCTTTTAAAGAAACAAATGAAGGAACAAAAGGGTCAAACTGCTTACAGTGCTGTTGGCATAGGTCAATCTCTTGAAGGTGAGTTGGAGTTAGCAGATGATAGAAAGCAAGTTCAAAAAGATATGATGACATCGCAGATGACAGAAGGATTGAAGACTGAGATGGGCAAAATACATGATGGGGGAGGTTCTTTCTCAAATAGTTATAGAGACCAAGCGACATCAGACCAAATGCAAACATCTGTTTGGCAAGGCTATAAAGCAGGTAAAGAAAATATAGACACACAATATGAAAATCAAAAAATAGGAGCATATTCGAATGCTTTCGCATCCACAGCTGATATGAGAAGACAGATGGATGAGATTGAATCACAAATAAGTCAATTATAATGGCAAATCAACGATTAGGAGCATTAGCAGATTTATCAAGCGTCTTAGATACGCTTTCTAGGATTGAAAGAGAAGAGACTCGTAGCAAAGAACGTATAGCTATGCAAAATATAAGAGAGTCTGCTGCCACTAAGAGACAACAACTAAGAGACGATAGAGCATATAGAGAGCAGAAAGAAAGAGATGTATATACACATAACAAAGCTTTACTTAGTCAATACTCAGAGTCAGATTTAAAGAAAGATTCCGAAGGCTTTTATGCACCAAAATCAGGTACTCTTACATATGACAAACAAGCTGAAAGAGTTGCTAATTTAGAAGATGCTATTGGTGTTCATGGTATAGATTATGGAGGAGATTTGTACTCTGCGTATAGAACTAGTGTTCAAAGAGGCGCTGCTTTTGCAGAAAATTTAGATTATAAGGGGGATGCAAGTCCTGGTGTTTTAACTGTCCACGATATTGATATGATGGAAGAAACAATTATACAAGATGCAAAAGGCGAATATAAAGGTCTCGAAGGTATAGACTGGGAAGGGTTTGGAAGAGGCGTGAGGTCAGGGCTAGCCGCTAATAAACGAATTATGTCAGCTGATAAGTATCAAGATTATTTAAAGGATAAAAGAGTTACAGGTAAGTATGCTGATGAATCAAAAACTGAACAATATGCAACTGAAGAAGATATAATATATCAAAAATATACTACACCTATATATTCTGCATTATATATGGATACTGAAAGAGGTCTTGAAAAAACAGATTCTACGTTTGAAATGGAAAAGAAATTTTTAGAGTCAAAGGCAGGCGTTGCTCCAGCTGTTTTATCTCAATACGAACAAGCTATGTATGATATGTGGGGTAATCCACAAGCAACAGACAGAAGTATTATTGAAGGATTTATAAAGTGGGATAAAAAGGGAAGGTCAAAATCTGATATTAGTGTAGCACAAGAAATATTTAGTTATTTAGGAATGGATACACAATATAAAAGTTTAAAAAGACTAGTTACGACAGGTGATGAGACAGGTCAGATTGCAAAGGATAGATTGAAGCTACATTTTGATTCAACTTACCCTCAAGAAGAAAAGATTGACTCATGGTCTCTCCAATATCCTAATTTTGTAGGCATATTTGACCAAGCTGCGGCTGAAGGGTCTATTGATTTAGACCATGAAATATATGACACTGGAGCAGGAAGGCAACAGCGTTTAATAATTAATGTTAAGAATGAAAAAGAATGGGATGATTGGATGGATGTCATGTATGACGCATCGGATGAAAGTAGCCAAAATTTCAATCAAAGGTCAGCTGATGCATTTAAAGAATTTTTAGACCATCTTGAGATGGGAGTATTGGATATAAGATGAACGGTGACAAGAAAAAGAAGAATTTAAGAAGTAAATATTTAAATAAATATAGACCTAAAGAAGAACCTGTTGATTCTAGTAAAGTATCACCTGCGTCTCCTACCGTTGAGCAAAGAACAAATCAAATTTTACAAGAGGAAGTTGTTCAAGGTGAGGGTACTTTATCTGGCATAAAAGGATTGTATGGTAATATTGAGAGTTATTTAGAGCCTGGTCTTTTAATGGGAGAAGCTGAAGAGCTATTTTCTTCAACTCAAGCAGCCTCAACAGAAGGATTGCATTCAGTACTAGGAGAAGGCTTAGACCCGTGGGATTGGTCAGGTCAGGGTTTTTGGGATAAGAATATGGGGGATTTAAATAAAGGTTGGAATAGAGGATATAGAGTAGAAGCGTCTAAGGATAGAAGCAGAGCTGAATCCGAAAGGTCTGGAATGATTTCTCATGCAAAAAAAATTGGTGAAGCTAGAGGAGTAAGGGCTAATAAAATAGATAATTATTTTTATAATTTAGCACTAACTGAAGTCTATCAAAAATCTGCCGAAAGTATTGCAGCTGCTCATGATATAAATCCTGGTTATATGGATTACTTGCAATATCGAGGTGGTGGAGGAGGCTTAACAGGCAGAAGCTTAAGAAACCTTGCCAAAACAGATGCTTCTAAGATTTCAGAGTTGAAAAATATGAAAAGGGCAGATTTTAGTGAAGGTAAAACGGAAGGTCATATTTTTAGAGGTTCGCCTACAACTGAAAAGACATGGGAAAGATATGAAGGTATTATACATGAATATGCACCTCATTCAATGAAAGACTTACAGGCTAAAGCGTCTGCTATGGCATTTCAAAAGAGTAACGAATATAGAAGTTTTCTTAGAAATGAGTTAAATTTAACAGCGGATGCTATAAAAGGTGCTAAAGGAGTCGAGGATAAAAAGGATTTAATTTTAACATTAAATAATATGTTAGAAACAACTGGAGATATTAATAATTATGATGAAACCCAAAGAAGATTAATGTTTGTAAGTGAACAATCTAAGTCATTAGACGCGAGTAGAATACTAGATACATTCAAGGCTTTAGATAATGCTAACTTTGAATACGATAGAAAGAAAGTTTCTGATGTTTATAAGAGCGGTAATAGTGCAACAAGAAATATAGTTAGCGTATTTTCTGATGTAAGTCAAGATTTGAATAACCAAAAAGATAAACAATCAAAAGCCGCATACCCTCCAAGATAATATGCCTCAAGATTCATTATTTGTAGATAAAAGACAATTTATTAGAGATTTAAATGCTTCTCTAGACGAAGAGCAAGTACGATATAACTCTCCATCTAAGTCTGTCAATGTGATAAGAAATATATCAGAGGTTGAAGACGCTGAGAGAGTAAGAGCATCTGCCTTAAATCGTGTAAGGATGGATGCTGACCAAACAGAAAAAGGTGGTACATTTTCCAATCAATTTATATGGGGATTAGCTAGTACTGCTGCAGTAGCACCATCTCTTTGGGAACATTTAGGTGGGTACGATAAGGGCACTATGAAGAAGTCTCTTATTGGGGATGAGGATGAAGAGTTTTGGGATTTAACTCCAAGAGCTATGGCAGGACACGCTGTTGGAGCTGGTCTTGGTATGTTAATTCCTTTTGGAGCAGCTGCTAAACTTGTTAAAGGCGTTGGTTATGTAGGAGCTAAAGCCGTTGGAGGTGCAACTAGACTTCTTGGAGTAACTCCTAGACTATCGAAAGTAGCTCAAAAAGAATTAATAGAAGGAGCTGCTAAGCTCACAGGAAAGTCCTCAACTAAGTTAGCAGATGACGCAGCTGCAGAGGTTATAAAAGTAGCTAAGACATCTATTGGTAGAAAAGGTAGAGCTGCTGGCATTGGATTAAGAAAGCATAATGAATTATATGACAAAGTAGCTAAAGCTGAAATAAAAGAAACTCTATCTAAAGTATCAGGCGTAGCAGATGACGCAGCTGATGATATTGCAAGTATCGCCCTTGAAACTGTCAAGTATAATAAACCAGGAAATGTTCATGCATTACTAGAAGGAACTATTGGTAGAATACCTGGAATGACTGGAGATTTACTAGCCGCTTATAGCTATGATGCTTTATTAGGGGCGACATATGGGATTGGCTCTACATTAGCTAGTCAATATGCTGATGCTTTATGGGGAGATGCTCAGCAATATGCAGATTCTAATAAAGATTTAACATTCTTTGGACCTGAAGGATACTATAAAGACGCAGGGTGGGGACATTTGGTTAACGAAGGATTAAAACATGGTGCTTATTTAGGTTTCTTAGGACCTGTTAGGCATTTTGGTAAGGGTACTACAAAGCCATTGTTAACAATACCTAGACCTTGGAACAAGAACAAAGGTAAGATAAATACGGTTGTTGGTGGTCTTATGAGAAGTCTAAAGCCTATAAAAAATATGAAGCCTAGAGAAATGAGGGCTACCTTAAAGCTTATCAACAATTCAAGTGAAGGTTCTTTAAAACATTATAAAATACCTGCTTTAGATAAACATATAGGTAAAACTGATTGGTGGACACATATACCAGAGAAAGAACTTCCGTTAGTGTTGGCTCAAGTAAGAAGAGCCTTTCGCAATAATGCTCCATTCTTACTAGGTAAAGAG
This sequence comes from uncultured Dehalococcoidia bacterium, assembly GCA_964451445.1. Classification (GTDB taxonomy): domain Bacteria; phylum Chloroflexota; class Dehalococcoidia; order Lucifugimonadales; family UBA3495; genus UBA9611. Next base: position 38,497 of record CAYVIG010000001.1, on the reverse strand, counting down.
ACTATGAAAGAATTAGGTCATTCCCTACCTAGAATGGGAGCTGGTGCTTTCACTATGAATTTACAGACAGTTCATGAAGTGTGGAAAACAACGCATGGTGCTAATGTTACAGATAGAGTTAAACATACTCTTGGAACTTCTTTTGGTGAGGGATGGGAAGATATTTCAGCTAATATAGTTATGGGTGCAATTTTTACAAGACAAGGTAGAAGCTTTAGAAGGCAAGACCCAATTGGTTCTCAAAAATGGTATGGAGCTAGAAGGGGAACAAAAATTAATGAGTACATTGAAGGTAAAAATGGTTATTTAGCCGAAACAACAGCTGCTTTACAACGGTTTGGATTAAGTAGAAAACAAAGACAAAGAGTAGGTGAACAATACTTTCGAAATATAGAAGTCCCTGAAAAATATAGAGACAGTCTATTAATAAATATGACAGAGGCTCACCCTGATTACAGAAGGATGTTTGAGAGATTAAGAGACAATGAGCTTGACCCTAATAAAGTTAAATCAGACAACCCTGATGCTCAAGCATTTGATGCGGCTATCCATGAAGCTTTAACTAGTAAAAAGTATTCAAAAAAAGAGAAAGCATTAATAAGGGAACAATATTCAATAGCCATGTCTATGGTAAAACATTTAGATGGATTCCAGTCTGGCGAGACAGTGCTTCGAGAGATGACACCAAAGGAAGCTGTTGAGTTCGTTAAAGAGCTGGCTAATACTCCTATTCAAGGTAAAAGAGCTACTATGAGGGGAGAAAATAATGTACATAGATTATTAGAAAATTTGCAGGCAGAGGCTTCTATTGAGACAACAAGATATGCTCATAATAATATCGTTGGTTGGTTTACTAATATAGCTGACGCTTTAGGTATTAAATATCAAACATTAGATGATGGAAGAATAGTTGTCCCTAAAACTATTAAAATGCCATACAAATCTTCTGATACCAAGAACGCTGACTCTCAACAAAAGCAAAATGTTATACTAACTTGGAATCAAGTTGTTGAATGGGGTAGAAGAAACAGGTGGATTGTTGAACAAAATATAGGAGCTGAAGGAAAGTTTGATGCTAGTTCTGGAGATTGGGATTCAGCAGTTAAGATTCACCGTGAAAGAGTTGATGACCATCATCGTATAGTATACGGTGAAAGCTCTACAAGGGAAGCTAGAAAAGAATCAGGTACACAGGATGACTTAATATTAGGTCACGATGTTTGGCACGCTGCTTATGATGTAAGTCGTAAATGGACTCAAGCAGAGAATGTTATGGAGTTTATGACAGGAAGCCCTGATAAAGTATCTACAAATCAATCACCAGAAAAAGTTAAAGAGTTACAAGATAAGGTTGACCAAATATTTACAACTGGGAAAACAAAGCTAGATGGTAATAGCGAGAACAAAGGTAAGTTAAATGATAGTGAATTATCAGAGCTATCAGAATTTGTCGCTAACTTTAGCAGAATTAATAAATTAGGTAATCAACAGAAATCTGGCACTGATAGAGATAATGAAATATCTATTGAGCAAGCAACTGAAATTAAAGATTTAGCAGAGGGTATGTTTGGTGATGCCTTTAAGAACGCAGATGCTTTACAATACGTTGAAGCCAAACTTGTTGACAAGGCAATTTCTAAATTAGATATACCAGGAGCTTCAAGAGAAATAAAGCGTGGTATTTTAAGCCTATCTAAAAATAGGGATTTTACAGAAAGCATTGGTCGATTAAGAGACCCTGTTGATATGGAATATTATTTTAGTCAAATGGAAGCAAAAGGGAAAGACCCAGGCGAAGTACAATTATTAAGAGAATTTTATCAAGATATACATGAAGCAGTTATAAATAGTGGCTCTAAAATGATAAGGATGGATTCTAAAGACTCCATGAAAGACAAGGAAGAGGTTATTTGGTCTGCTTTAAGAGTCGCTGAGATGGAATCTAGAAGAGAAAAGAACTTAGCAGGGATGGAAGATGCTCATACTATGATTGTAGAAGGTTCTGATTTGATAAATAGAGTTAGAGGTATGGCAGAATCTCTAATTGATAGCGATGGTAAGGTAGTTGATAAAGAATTGCATGATATGTATACAAAAAGCGGAGCTACTGTTAAATCCTTAACCGAACAAATGACTATCGCATTAAATGACAATAATATAAATGCTGTTAGAGCGATAAGAAAATTAAAACCAGAGTATGAGAATATACTTGAAGCTATTGAAAACGCATCCCCTGATACACCTCATGGAGATTATCAGACTATCTTAGCAAAAATGTTTAGAGAAGTAAGAGAGTGGAACTTAAAACCTGATAGGAAAGATGTAGAAGATATAATAGAAGGTCAAATATCTAATAAAGAATTACCGTCAGATAAGGTAAATATAGAACAAGAAAACAAAATAAGTCCAAATAGATTTCTTTCAAAATATCTATATGATACAGCTGATTTTGTAAAACTTGAAAGAGCCCTGATGGAGAGGTTACAAACTGAAAACTCAGGAATACATATACTTGATTCAGCTTTAAATAGTATAGAAACTAATTATAGAGCTTTAAATAGAGAAGTACCTCAAGCAGTTCTTGATAAATTAAGACGTGATAAAGCTAGATTGGTAGAGTTAAAAAACAGAAGAGATTTAACTCCAGAGGAGATGGTTGATTTCTTCTTTGATACAATAAAGCAAGATATTATAGGAAGAATGGAGATAGCAATATCAGAAGGCACACTTAAAGCATCTGAACGAGGACAGTTAATGCAAGACCTCAACACCGATTTAGGTCAAGTTTTATCTAATGCATTTACAAGTAAGATTGTTAGAACTTTAGAATACAATCAAGGGGGATGGGAACTTTCGAAAATGTCTGTACCTAATACAGAGAAAGGTGGTTTTTTAGGTATTGAGAGATACGTTCCAGGTCTAGCTGGTAATATGTTTATTATGAGTAATAGTGCGATAGGTAGAGATGGTAGACGATATAATTTTATAGACAAAAATTTAAGAGCTGAGATAGAATCAGATATATCAAGAGGAAGTATGGGTGTAAACTCTGTCGAAGCTAAAAAAGAATTTTACCAAGAAGGTACAACACGAGATTTAGAGAAAAATAAAGATGTATTAGCAAAAGAACATGAAGAGTTCTCTCTTGTCAGTTTAGATGAGGGAACAGATATACTTATAAAGGTTAATGACTCATCTGTTGGGGCTATAAGAGATTCTTTTATGGATAGAAATTCTGAGTTTAGAAAAGATTTAGAAGCTGTTGTTGATATGAGTAACACAAGAATATCTAGAAAGCTTGAAGAAATATTTGACTTAGGCGATAAAAGGGATTCTAAGATAGCAGAGGCTATCACTATTATAAGAGCTGTTTCTGATAGTCCAACTAAAGTTGAAGCGTATTTACTAGAGACTCTTTCAGCTTCTGACTTGAAATCAGATTGGAAGCGTTTAAAAATGTTTGAACCTAAGACTGGCTTTGTAGGTACACCAGAAAATATTGCTTTTCATTATGCTCTTATGCGTAAACAAAGAACGGATTCAGATAGACACGCAATAGCATTTGAAGCTGTTAAGAGAGTTTTTGGTGAAGATGGAACTTCCCCTTTTAAAATATTATCTATTGATGATGAAATGAGCTTTGAACGAGCTGGTGAATTTAACCCTTTTGACCATGCAGAAACATCAGCTCGAAGATATGAAGAAGGTCTTGATAGGAAGTATACGCAAGAACAGATTGATGCTATGAAGGAAACCTTAGAAGCCGGCAGAACTAATGTAGACGCTATAACTTATGTTAGCAGAGATGCTTTTGAATCTCTTATGTCATTAATAGGTGTTAAAGATAGCATGATAGAATACGACTCACATGGAGGTAGGCATATAAAAGCAGGAGCTATAAAGCCAATATTTGCACATAATGATATAAATAGAGACACTGGGGATATATCATCTTTCTTACTGAAAACATCTATTCAGTATAATCCAACATTAGACCCTGTGTTTAGTGCAAGAAGTATACATGGAATAACTTTTAAATCAGCTAATAAAAGGAATGAGACTAAGAACAGAGATGGTGAGATAGTTGAAAATTATATGCCTGTCAATTCTATGACTAGTGAAAATTTAGGTCTAGAAACGTTAAGTAAGGTTGCAAATCAAATTACACTTAATTATGCTGATAATTACGTTCAAAGAATACCTCTAGAAAGTATCAATATCAGACAAGCCTCTAGAGAACATGATGCTGTCTTTGGTGCAAACACATCGATACACTGGAATACTGATGGTCAAGCATCAGCTACTGATTGGACTCAAATCAATAGAAGGATGAGTACATTTGAAAAGAATATGGATTTATTATGGCAAGACCCTATCAATGCTACTGCTGTTGCTAGAAAAGTATTAGGGTATTCTCAAGAAGTTGGAGACCAATATCTTGTCAACACAGGTTTAGATTATATTATACAAAACAATGGAATAATGGCTTCAGAATGGATGATACCTATATTAGAAAGAAGTGTTATTAGTTCATATTTAGATGGTGGGAATATATCAGCGTCAAGGATAAGAGACGGTTCTTCTGATGTGATGACTGCTGAAGCTGGTGACTTAGACCTACCTGTTAGAATGAGAAGAAATATAGGTGGAACAGACCGATTGGTACAGGAAGTTTTTGGAGGTGGAAGAGTTTCAAATTATAGTGCAGGTAAACCATTAAAAATATTTGATAAAAAATCATTAGCTGCAAGTGGAGATACTCACAATTCAAATACGAATGATACTCATGCGTTAGTTGTTAGAGTTGAATCAGGCTCTGAGGGTATATTTGTTGATAGAGGTAAAAACGGTAATGTTTTATATATAGATGGATTTCAAGTAAGTAGGGATAAAAAATTAAGAGGTGAACCTGTTGTTGTCTATGATATGGCTGAAAGTATGACAGATAAGGTTACGACTGAAAGCTTAGTATCAGAAATGACTAGAAAGTATGAATTAGCTGAAGCAAAAGTTCAAGAAACTTTAGGCATAAGAGAGCTTGAAGGTCTTACTGTAGCCGAATATATACATAAATTAGAAAATTTACATGGCAAAGATGGACAAGAAGTGTGGTTAGCTGGATTAAAATCTAGACAACCAAGAAACATGGCAGGTGACATCGTAATTGAGAAAGTTCAAGGTGTGTCTAAAGGAGAGGGTAATGTCGCTGAAACTAATTCTGTTGATGCTTTAACTATACTTGATGCCGACTTTGACTTTGATAAGTCTTCAAATTATTTATCGGCTCCAGAGGGAGTATGGGGTGAAGCTTCTAGACTAGCAGGTCACACAACATTAGCGTCTAATAAAGATATACATAATAAGATTAAAAAAGAATTTGAATCATTCCAAGATGCTGTTGAGCATAAAGGTAACATAATTGAAACTGGTATAGTTCGTTCTAGGTTTGTTAAAATGCATCAAATAATGACATATATGAATAATATGTTTGGAGAAGGTGCTATTGGTGAGATTAGTATAGGTAAAAACCAGTACCATCTTAAACTTAAAAGAGGACAGTCTAACTATTTGAATACATCAGATACAATTACTAAGTATGTAAAAGCTTTTATAGACGTATATAAGGATACTCCTAGAAATTGGAATAATAAGGAATTTGTTCAAGATTCTATGAGAGACATATGGTTTGGTGAAGACGGACTGTTTAAATTAGAAAAGATAAGTGGTAGTCAAGTTGGTGATAATGAGATTAATAACTTAAGACCTGCTGAGTTTAATAATATAGTAGAAGCAGTAGAAAGAAACTTTATAAGACCTCTTGGCTCATACATACAGTTAAATAGAGGGCAAGATATAGATGGTGGTGGATACTCTAGACACGCTGGTTTACAAGAATTTGCTACAGCTTATGATAAATTACAATATGCTTTCCATAAAGATAAGAATAAAGCTTACATGGGCTCAGGTATAGATATGGAAACTGGCTTAACTTCAGCTAGGGGTTATTTTAACACTAGAACTCAAAGTCCATTTGACTTAGGTATGAGAAGAATGCAGAACTTAAATGCTAGAAAATTTAGAGACATAGACCCTTTTCAATCAGATGTTGGAAAGCTTTTACGTCTTATTGAGGAAGGTGAGGCATATGATGTTCCAGGTTTAACGTCAGAGCAGGCATACCAACAACAGTATAATAAAAATATAAATAATGCCTTTAAGAACTATGTAAAGAATGAAATGAGAGCAGCTGATGTAATAGGTATTCGAAGAAGATTGGATGCTGTTGAAAACAAGATACAGGATATGAGATTACGATATAAGCCTGAATTAGTAGAAGATTATTCAGAATTTAAAGGATTAGAAAGCGAAAAAATAAAGCTAACAGAGGCGTTAACTGATTTGCAACATATTATGGGAGCAGGTAGAGATTGGCAGAATACAAAAGGCGAGATGTTCTTTGATAAGGCTGCTTACCCATTTGCCAATACTGAGGCATCATTTCTACCCGCAGGTAAATACACAAATAACACTCGTGACCCTATTGTTGTTATAAAAGGAGATAAGATTGTTGAAGTAATAGCTCCAGGTAAAAATAATTTTAATGCTTTAGGTAAAAATATGAAATTTCATAGGCACGGAAGAAGATACGAATATAGTAGTGAAGACCAGACTGGTGCTTATATAAATCATGAAGCGTTTACTGGTTTACCAACTATATATAGAGATGGTGCTATAAAGGAAGTTATGCCTCGGGGGGAATATAAGGTATATGATGCTATGGTTAGAGAGTTAGGGGATAGATTAAAAGATATAGACGCTAGAATGCTACCTAATCATACGGGTAGAGCTAAGTTATACTTACATCCAAGACAACATTCTCTTGTTGGCTCTGAAAGAAAGGCTCAACTACATTATCTTATTATGGATAAATTTGGTCAAAGAGCTACTGATAAGAGTTCATCTGAGCTATTAAGAATCCATGCATTATTTCAAAAGATGTTGACACCTGAATCGTCTAAAAATATTATCCTTTCATTTCCAGTGACAGGTTCGAATGTTCAGAAAATGGCACACATGGAAAAGGTATACATGAAAGACTTTGGTAGGATGGAGCAACTTGCAATAGAATACTTAAAAGATATAGTGAATCAAACTGGATATACAGATGGTCCGATAACTCAGAAATATGCGGCAGATATATTAAAGAATATTATGTATCAGCAAAAATTGGGATATAGAAAACTTGTAGAGCCTATGGGTGATTATAGATTAGCTATGGACGGTATGGTGGGCTCAGATATTGATGTTAAAAATCATTACTTGTTCAACTCAGACTATTTAAATCAAACTGTGCATGAAAAATTTAGAGAGATGAATAAGTCTGAAAAAGACGCAGCTAATGTTTTGATAGGGTATACTCAAGGTGAAGGAGGAATGATAGACCCAATATCTATGTATAGAGCAGCGTTAAAGCTTAAAAAACATATACCAGCTAATCAAATATTTTTTAACTCCCAGAAATTTCATGATGGTAAAAGCAGGAACTTTGGTAATATACCAACAAATAAAATAGCAAGATATTGGGATAATGCTAAAAATTTAAATAGAAACTATGGTAGAGATGGTATAGTTAAGGAAAAACCTCTTGACCATTGGAAAAGAAAGAGCGAGTGTATTAGATAATGAGTTGGTTAACTTGTCATAAGGATTATAGAACCGGTAAAGCTATGGGTGCTTTAACTGAAAGTCAACGGACTAAACTATTAGAGAAAATGGACACTGTTGTTAAAGATTATCAAACAGATAAAAATCTAATAGAAGCAGGATATGCTAATGACACTGAGACTATGAGATGGCTGTTTAGAAAAGCCACTGGTAAAGAGTTAGATTTTGAAGTTAACGACATCACGATTAAAGATGCTAGAAAGTTTGATATACGCAGAAAGGGTATGTCTAGGGATATAGAAAAACAAGGCAAAGGCACTAGATGGTTGTTTGACTTTATAAAAATACCTAAAGCAATTTCACGTAGATTTCCACAATTAGATAAATTTCAACATACATTATCTGATGAAGCTTCTTTTTTTAGAGCCAATCAACTAGGTAACAACGCTAAAATATCTACAGTTATAAAGAATTGGGATAAACTAGCTAAAAATCATGGTGGTGATGTTAAAAAACTTAGACGACTTGAATATGAATTAGATAAAGAAGTTTCACTTCCTTTTACTAAGGAAAGAGCTAAAAAAATTAATGAGCTCGAAGGAGAACTATCAGAATTTAGATTGTCAGGTTCTGCTAAAACTTTTAGACACTTTCATGAATTAATGAATGGTTTAGATGTTGAGCAGTTAACAAAGCCAGAGCATGGATATTCAAAGCAAGATATGCAGAGATGGAGAGAAATAGATAAAAATATAAAAGAAGTTAGGGAAAGTGGGGCAAATATATTAGGTAGAGGTCTACAAAAAGTTATGCAGACTGCAAAGTTAATAGATGGCAGAGAGGGTAATTATAGAGATTTAACTAGCGTTGTGGAAAAAGCTCAAGAGATGATAAGAAATATTGAGTTTCAAAGGAATATAGACATTGAAGGTAAGCCTAAGACTTATAAAGCTATGGAAGACTTTGAAATGATGTCAGCATATGGATTTTCAAAAGCCGAGATGGGACAAATATCCCAGAGAAAATATATGCCACTGTATGTATTAGGAGCTACTAGATTATTGAGACAGATTCAGGTGGCTATGAGAGATACAAAGCAAAAAGATAGACCTCTTTTAGGAAAAGATGGTATTCTTACTAAAGATTTTGAAGCATTTCAAAAATCAGTAGATAGAGTTGAAAGTAGAGGAGGAATTTTTGACCCTAGATATAGTATAGACCCTGCTTATTTTATGAAAAAATATATATATGACGCATCTGCTTTTAATTTTCACACTCATCTTGAAAATAATTTTATGCAACAAACTGTTAGTTTATTAGATATGCACGCTCGTGCAAGTGCCAAAGGCAATCAAGACATAATGGATATGTCAGATGCTCTTATACGTCAAATGCAAGAAGTAAAAAATAGTCTTACACAAGTAGATGGACATTCAGATGCAGTTATAAATGATTTAAGTAGAGTTCTTACTTCAGTTACTTATTTTAGGCTTATGGGTGGAAATGTTAGGTCTGCTTTAAGAAATGCTTCACAAAGGATGTATGAATATGTTGAATATGGTTGGAAAGCGAGAAAGCAGTCTAAACAGTGGTATAGAGAAAATGTTGATAATCAAACTATGGTTAAACGCCAAGCTGCTAAATATGGATTGAATTGGTATATGGAATCTGAGGGTATTTTTGGAAATTCTGAAAGATTAGGAATGTCAAGAGAAGAGGCTACAAGAGGTGCTGTTGCTGGGTCAACAGTTCCAAAAGGCTATCAGCTTGATTCGTATGGTGAATTGGTTAGGGCGGCTCCTGGTGTTAAGGCAGTATCTAAAAAAGCTGCAGACGTTGCAGGTACAATAGCTGGTGCAACTGGAAGATTCCATAAATTAGCTGAAGATTGGAACAGAGGTAGTACGTTTAAAATATCCTTTGGTCTTGTTCATTCCAATTTAGAGACTCTTCCTAAAGGTTATGTTTTAGAGCAAATAAATGCTACTAGAAAAAAGAATCCAATAAAGATGGAGAACCTCAAAGATGATATGATAAAACAATGGCGAGAAAATACTGCTGGTAAGATGGCGTATAATTTAACTAGTGATTTACACTTTGAATACGCAAAATGGGCGAAGGCTAAACCTTTTGGTGGTTCTAAAGGTAAGTTCGCGGCTCCAGCAGGTCAAGCTATTGGTCAATTTATGCATTATAGAATGTCTATGTTTGATTTAATGGCTAAGTGGGTTAAAGATGCTGGCGTATCCATGAGAGCAGGAGACTTTACAAGTCATGAGATGTTTAAAATATATAGAATGGGTTTACTTTATAATTTTGTTAGAGGTTTAAGTATCGTATCTGATGTTAATTTTAACCAGCTAGCTCAGAATGATGTTATTGAAGAAATGAAAAAACTTATTACATTTTTTAGCGCAGATAGGGATAACCCAAAAGAAATGGAAGAAGTAAAGAAAGCTACATACGGGCAAGGTGCATGGTCATTCGCTGGTCCTAACTTAGTATGGGCTGCTAATATAGGTGAAGCTGTCGGAATGTGGGACTTAGGTGAAAATAGTTTTTTTGATAGAGCTCAGGTAGTTCAAGGTAATGATGAATTTAAAAGAGAACAAAAGTATAAGATGATGTCACTTGTATCTTCAGTTGGTTCAAGGTGGCATAATTATACAATTCCGATGATGGGTAAAAGAGATTGGTTTACGGCATTAAAGGGTGAATTGGGTTTTCATCCTGACCCAGATGTTAAAGAAATGAGAACATATCTAGATGCAACATTAAAAGAAGTATTGCCTAGAAATATAGCATCTGCAATAGGTAAAGAAGGCTCATATCCAAGAGGATGGTCAAAGAGACAGCATTCTATGAGTGCAAGAAGACAACCAGACATAGGTCATAGAGAAGGAAGAAGATTATCTGTTGCTGAGGCTAGAAAAGTATATGGTTCTTTGGACTATCTAAGAGGTCAAGCGACTCCAAAACAAGTACTTAATCGAAGGAAAGGTAAGCGCGGCAGGGCACTTGACAAACGTGTAATGGAGCCACTTAAATTGAGGGAAGCTATTGAGGCAGGTTTCTTCTAGTTTCTTCATCCATAGAATAATACCTCAAAAACTCTACTTGAGACCAAAGTATGTCTAATACATCTTCCCAAGTATTTGATTCTAATAATTTATTGTAGTTCTTCTCTGCATTGTTAAATATTATATCTTTCTCATCTTTTGTTAGTGTCTCATATTTATTTAGCATCAGGTAACTCCTTCAAATATTTAGCAATTAAGATAGCATCTGATGTTGATAGTGTTACTTTAAACTTAACAAACTTTTGTGCTATCGATTTAAGTTTACGTTTCTTATCTTGATAGTCTTTAGGTATCTTATATCTCTTTAACATTGATTGCCATTCTTTAGGCAATATTAATTTAGGTTCAACACCATTAGAACTTAATACACCTAACCACATACCATAATTCATTCCAAACGTAAACGCACCTTTTCTCCCATCTCTTGGGAGTGTCCAAACTCTTTCTATGCCTGCTATTAATTTATAATTCTCTACTGCACAATGACTGGTCACGCTTCTAACTAGGTCTGACATTTTACGAACAGTATTAGGGCATTTATATGCATCAATAGTTCCATCTCCCCACATAATACATAATGCACCACTAATCCCTGGGTCAATACCTAAATAAGCTTTCTTCATATATTATCTCTCCGTCAAACACTTCTATTAAATGTTTAACTTTACTTGTTATATAGTATTTGCATCCTTTGTTGAGTACGTTCTCTGGTATGAGCTTCGACTCCTTTTCTTTTCCATATGTATTAAACCAAGTGCAGCTGCCATCATCATAAAAATAACAACGATGACAACTGATAGGTTTCATTATACATTCATCGCATCTGCTTCTGAGTTATAGAATTTACATTTATTACCATTAAATCCAACAGTGCTTTCTCCAGTCAAACCATACCTTGCTTTAGCAGATATAATATTAACTGAATAAGGACTGAACTTCTCATCATCATACTGATATGGATAATAAACAAATATAGCAGCCTCAGCTGTTTGTTCTATTACACCACTTTCAGCAAAATCAGAAAGTTTAGGTTTAGGGTCAAATCTTCTTTCTATTTCTCTATTAAGTTGAGATACTAATATTGCACTGCAATTTTCCTTCTTACATAGCCACTTATATTCATTCATAATGTTCTCAAGTTGAAATCTACGTTCCAATTGACTAGGCATTTGAATTAATTGAATATAATCATCTACTACAACATCAGGTTTAAACTTAGTAATCTCTCCTACTGCATCTTCTAGGCTTTTAAGATTATCAAACATTTTAAGCTTTTTATATTTCTTTTCAATGTTAGGTATAATCCCATTTGCTAATTCTTTCTTATAGTCTTCGCTTATCTCATTTTCTCTTATGCCATCATATGTTAAATTGCCAGACTCTAATACAATTAGCTTTCTCATCATTTCAGTATTATTCATTTCTCTATTTATGAGCAATACTTTTCTACCATCTTCAATTAGCTTTTGTATTAGATTAACAATTAGAGTTGTTTTGCCATGTCCTGGTCTGCCACCAACGACTGTTATCTCGCCACGTGTCATTCCACCAGCAAATTCATCTAATGCTTTAAAATTATAAGATATTAATGAGTTTCCCTTAATAATCTTATCTACTGTCTCTTTAGCAATCGAACCTATGTCTACATTTCTAGTAGGCAGTAATGCTCTCAATGTATCAACATATCTGCCATGTTCTTCTAATATCTGTTTAGTTTTCTCAATAGGCAAATAGCTTGAGTTCAATAACTTATTAGCAGTTCTATTAACTTGCCGTTGTATATGTTTTTCCCAAACTATCTTTGCATGACCAGGAATAAAGGAAGCACCTACGCTATTACCTATTAAACCTGTAAGCCAATATGCCGTTATAGTATTATTCTTTTTCTTTGCTTCATCTTTTATTGTAACTATATGATACTCTTCTTCGTTTCTTCTTAGTCTTCTAAGAGCCTTCCATAGATGTTTACATTTTGGGTCATAGAAAGCATCATCATCTTGAATCGTCTTTTCTGCTTCATCATAACCTTCGAACCCTGCTTCTATTACTTCAGCAAGCAGACCTTCTTCTGCATCTATATCTGATGGCGGCATCTTAATATCTTCTATTTTTTTCATATTAGTCTCCATCAAATAGGTTTTCTTGGATTGTTGGCTGAGAATAATTAGTTATTACTAATTCATTCTTATATTCTCGCTTGGTGGTTTGTCCTGCGTAGATGACTGGGATAGCTTCTATATTGTATTGCTTGTATAGTTCATGTACATTATCATTATCATCATAACTTACCATAAACTTACCTCCAGCATCATTGATTCTATCACATATATTTAATAAATCCAAATGGTCATCATGTTGCAAGGTGTGTATGTAGTAATCCTTACGCTTAGCTGCGACAAAATATGGTGGGTCTATATACCATAAATCATCACTTGAAGGGATATACTTTTCTACAAGAGTTCTAAAATCCAAGTTCTCAATTACTATACCATCCAAATGTCTTCTAGACAATTTTAGGTCTTCAATAAATGTAGACGGATTCCAATCTCCAGAGTTCTTGCTAAATGTACCTTGAGGATTATTATTAAATGAGCACTTAACCAGATAGTAATATCTAGCAGCTCTTTTTACATCAGGTATATTACTTATATCAACTTCACTTGATATGTCTATGATATATTTCTTAAGCAACTGATGTTGTGTTCTGCTTTTAACATACCAACGAATACATTCACAAAATTCATCAAACTTCTCAGCGATAGACATATACAGATTTACAAGATTATTATCTTTGTCATTAACGACAGTCCAATCGGCTCTAGCTTTGCGAAAGAACATAGATAAACCACCTGCAAACATCTCTACATATCTTGAGTGTTTAGGAAGTCTTGGTACAAGTTGTCTACTTAACTCGAATTTCCCGCCATAATACGGAATTACGACGGGACAATCCTTCCATCTACTATCAGACATTAAGCATTTGCAACAGACTTAGCCCAATTGCTAATCGTTGGATAAATCTGCTGTTCAAACTTGTGTGTAGTTGTGTTGTTTCTGTTCATATGATGTGTATTAACATATGTAGCTGCATTGAATAAATCCCAATACGTATGAGGCTTATGAGCACACAAATATTGTACAAAGCCATCCATAACATTAGTTGGAACTAAATCTATTAGCTTTTTAACATGAGCATAATCAACCTTAGTATCTTTCAACATTGTAAAGTCCTGTTTAAAGACTTCAGAAGTATTCTCAATCGTATTAACAATCATTTCTTCAAGATTGCCAAGATTAGGATTATATATACTATGTCTATTAGATTTCTTATCGAGAACGATTCCTACTACCATACCATTTTCACATACTAATCTAAAAGCACCTGCCATTATTCCTAATTCCCAACTACCATCGTATGAATTTTTAATAACTATCTCAGGTGAAACTTCATCACCGTCAGATATAGGAACTTTAACATTACCAATAACGTATTTCCATATTGTCTTCTTACCATCTTGTAATACTTTAGCTTCTCTTAATCTGCCCTTAACACTTTTTAATATTGGTTCAGCTACATTCATTATCTGATTATTTGTAACTAGCTTATATTCATCTGTCATACAACTTAGAATATCACCAGTATCTTCTCTTACTATAAACTTATGACCAGTGTTTGTTGCTTTATCACCAAACGTATCTGACCATTCATTTCCTGTTACAATAGCTGGTACTTCCTTAACTGGAAACATTGTCTCTGTTAGCATAACCTAACTCCTTCCTTTTATTCTTAATATTTTTAGGTGTTTTACCTAATAATTTTAACTCTGCACGCATTTTTACCTTATAATCTTTATCTGCGTTCTGAATCATAGCTCTTAAGTATGCAAAGCCTTTACCTTTTTTATACTCTTCATGGTTTAAATATATCTTTGTAGTATGGATTATAATTTCATCATTGATAGTAGATATATAATGTAGGAAAGCATAAAACTTATAGTCTTTATTATCAGATGGGACATATTTCATAATACTCTCACCTGCCTTTGTTAACATTTTTCTAGCTTTTTTACCTTTAGAAAATAGTTTTCTTCTTATCTCTGGTTTCTTATCACCTGGAGTGTATTCATATCCACATGACGGACATTTACTCATCTTTAAATAACTCTTTAACTTTGTTTGCATCTCTTTCTAAATCAGCATATGCTTTTAAGAATTGGTCTGCAGCTAATTTTGGATTTCTAAAGTTACAATCTTCTCCTAAATACTTTTCTAATTCTTTCTTTTCATCTTTATCAGTGTGTGCTATTTGTACTAAATGGTGTAACCATCCCATTTTTCCCATGAGTTACCTCTCTTTCATATATTCAATTAACTCTTTAATTAATACGAAGCCTATTACTGAACACAATAAGATTATTAGTAATCCTATACCTCCAACAAATAAACTTCCTGCTATTTTAACTAATCCTTCAATCATATAGACACCTCCTTGACTTCTGTTTCAGCTCCTATGATATGTTTGCCTAAATAATAATTCACATCTTCTTCTTGTACGGAGGGTGCATCAACAATTATTACTCTTGCATTTACTGTACACTCGATGAGTATACCTTTTAAACCTGATTGTGTTTGAAATATAGAGCCAGGGGTAAAGTCTTTAATATACTTATACCCTTTCGCAGGTTTTACTCTAAACTTATTTTTTAATGCTTTAGTCGCAAGTTTCGCAATGTTGCGGTTCTTGGTCGCTAGTGGATTCCGTTTTCTGGTCATTTTGAACACCTCTTTTATATTCTCTTAATTGCTTTAGAATATTTACAAAGTCTTTTTCCAGTTGTTCATAAGGTACTTTCCATTCGCCACTGTCAACACAAGGCACTAAAGTTGATATTGACATTCTTAAACTATTAAGAACTAATTGTATTTCTGATTCTGATAATTTGATAGTTGCTATACCTTGATTACTCATCTTTTTTACCTTCTATTCTTTTTAATACATTACCTAATTTTAATCCAAATTGTTCATTTATAATTAATTTGAATACTTCATTAGCTATATTATGACGAACAGATTTTTTATGAATATCTCTATCTTGATATGATGTAAGGACAGATTCTACAATACCATGTATTGCAACTTTAACTAATTCTTCATCCATATCATTAGGCATATCATTTAAATCAATAGGTTTATCTCTGCCATCTACGACAGGAGGATTATTTAACCTATTCATCACTTCTTTTGACTGCATAGATTCCTCCTTCTTCATTAATATTAGGATGTCTACTACTTCTTGACTTCTGAAGCCATCATCTCCAATAGTGTAATCAACGGCTTCTCTTATTTGTTTGAGATTAAATAACATTTTAACTCCTTTAAAAATTTAAGGGACACGGTAGCTAACACCGAGCCAACCTTTCACTTCACGTGCCATGTCTTTATTAGCCAGTAGTCACATACCTTTACCTACAAACTAAAAGCACTTCTGTCCCCCAATGCTTTGAGCGGCTAATACTCTGTGGTAGTTGCGGAAAGGGGGTGAATCGATTATCCAGAGTTACCAACCGCTCTGTATAATATAAGAATAAATAGGCTAGAGCCATAGCATTACTCTACCAATACTAGTATTTGTAGCCGTAACTGGCAATACCTAGCCTATATACCTATTTAGAACGGTACGTCAGATTTGATTTCATCGACATCTATCTTCTCACCGCTAGCCCATGGATAAACGTTAAACACTTTCCATGCTTGTTTTGGTTCTCCAGTTTTCTTATCAGTATACTCATCTTGAGCAATCTTAATAAGACATGGAAGACCAAGTACATCATCTTCTTCAACTTGACCTAGTACTGTATCGCCATTATCATCTGATTCAAATACTACTCCAAGAGATTCAAAGTATGCTTTGTACTTTCTATTTTTCCACTTCTCATCACCAGGGTCTGGCGTTAACCATACACCATCACCTCTAAACTCTTTACTTGTTAAGTAACTAGCAGTGATTTTCTGTGGATTGCCTTCAGCATCAAGCACTTGAACAAGTTCACCATTTTCTCTGGTCATCTTATTAATTTGTACTGTTTCTACTTGCGGGGCTATTCGGAATGTTACATTGTAAACGAAACTATCGTTATACTCGTTAATTCCAACATTACATACATGAGCTGGGTATGTTCCAGGTATTATAGGCAGCGAGCGTTCATCTCCTTTACCTATTACTGTTCCTTCTAGATTCTTCACTTTTACTCCTATTTGCTATTTGTTCTAATAGTGGTGTACTCACTAACTAAAGAATTAAACTTGTCACGGAACTCTGTCATTTTCTTGCTATATCCGTTACCATTTAATCCTTGAAAGTATAATTGAGGGCATACCCAATTACCATTAGCAGTCTTCATATATCTGCGTGTATTACGCTGACGACTACTAACTAAACCAGATTCTTGCATCTCTCTTATTGTTCCTTCAGTAAGAACACCTTCTTTTTTAAGCTTTTCAGCTTCTGCTATGGTTAATTTTCCCATTACTATTTTACTCCTTTAATAATCATCATCTACATAAACTGGTTCTAACTCTTTATCTGTTTCCAGAATAAAAGTATAGAAACTAGGATTTATAGATACTTTTTTATTACTGACAGTCCTAAAGACCATCATTGGTTTACCATTCAGTAATTTCATGCCTGTAAATCGAACTTCGGGAATTTCTCTTCCGTCGTTAGTTCCAACAGTATATGAATTACCAACTTCTAATATTCCATCATCATGCAGTTGCATTACTCTTTGCCCTTCTTTCTAAAGACTTAAGAGTGACAGCATAGTTATCAGCATGAACGACTTCATTGTCTATTCCATTTGCTACTTCAGATGCTTTATCATCGCTTATTTTACTAGCAATATCTAGTAACGCTTTGGCTTGTTCTTTGGTAAGTGGAGTTGTTTGTGGAAGGTCTTCACCTGCGAAGATATACAATCCTAATCCATGTAGTGCTATTGCTTTAGCTAAACATCTTTGAATGGATGTATTAATTTGAAACGCATTAGGATTTTCTATTGTTTGATTACGATTATCTAATACAGGATGTACTTGTGTTCTTTCGACACCATCTACCACTACAGTAACCTGAACAAAACAACCTGCTTCAGTCTGCATATATGGCTGACGACTACCTTCTATTCCCCATTCATGTATAGTCCATGTAGCATGAGGGTATACTTGTAGTAACTCTCTAACTGCCCATGCCCAACTTAAATAGGTAAATTGACCTTTCTTTTCAGTATAACTATTTACATTTATACTGTTAAGCTTATCAAATGTGCTTTTCTTTTCTGGCATATAGCCTCCTTTATTTTATGTCCATTGATAATAATATAAATCTCCACAATCACTATCACCGAAACCGTCTTCATCAATTGGAGCTACTTTACTTATTTCAGAAATACACGATACAGGCTTCCAGTAAGCATATCTCATACCTGTAGTCCGAAATTCTATTTCTTTAGGCTCATAGCCCTTATTTTTCATTATTTTTGCTATTTTATTACGCTTATTAACATCGATAGGACAGTTTTCATGAAATCTATAACCCCATTCAATATCAACAGTGTCTGGTACTCCCATTTTATACTCCTTCACAATGTATTTTATGATAGGGACAATATTTACATTCCCAATTACTAACTGGTGTATTATAATCACCAACTTCAGGTACTTTATCATTTTCTAAGGCTTCATTTAATTCAACCCAATAGAATAAAGCATTATCTACCCATGCATTATCTATTATTTGTACCTTCATCATGCTATCATCTTTTTTATACCATATTAAACCAATCTCTAAGGATTCATCACCTCTAACATAATTATCTATTTCATTTATCATACCTAGAGCATAAGTGCCTAATTGTAATTGATAGTTGACTGATGGCTTAGGGTCTACGTTTCTTCCAAATACTTTCTTCCATTTAAAGCTATGTGCAGTTTTTAAATCATATACATATAGTTTATTAGCGTGAACTGCTATATCTAAATGACCTACTACATTAATATCTGGTAACTCTATTCTATGTTCTGAATAAAATTTTATTTTTTTATCACCAAATAAGTCAGGATATTTCTTTTCATAAAATTCAATAGCCTTTTCAATGTCCTTATGTACTAATGTACCAAGTCTCATTACTCTTAATGGTCTAATTGCATGCTCTGCTTCTTCATAATTATTTATCTTATACCACTGTTTACGATGACAAGAACCAGCTGATGAGGCACTAAACCATCCATCATACTTTTCATATTTCTGTTTGTGACCCTTCCCTTCTTCCAGTAGGTATTCATGATACATTTCTTCAATATTAATCATAATATAACACCCCTTATTAGGTTATAAATTTACTTATATATGTACTTAGATAAAAGACTTAAAGCTTCAATGACATAATGACATAAGGCTTATCCTATAAACATTAATCAAAAAACAACAACTTTTATTGTTATCTATTTAACTATTTTACGTGTGAATATCAAGATAAGCCTTAAAGATTAGGAGGGACAGAACCGAGACCCATCCCTCCTTGCATCCATCTAATTGCAGAGTTTATCTTGCATTAGTACTAGAGACCGAAGCCTCTAATTTGTAGGAAGCGAATGTCTTACCTTTGCGGGTCATTTTCTTTGTTCTTATTTTATGACCCTCTTGCCTTAAAGTATGTATAACAGCTGCTAATCTAAAGCAACCATACTGCTCTAAAGCATCTAATGGCGTTAGCTCTCCATGATTTCGTAAGTGTTTCAATATACTATTTTTCTGAGTACTATATATTCCAGGTCTTAACATATCTCAAACCCTCCTGAATTAAGGCAGAACTTAGCAAAATTGCTTATATTCTCTTTATTGAATGGATAATCGGATGACCATGATTTCTTAGCATAAGCATCATTCCATTGAGTCTTATAAGGCTCTGGGTAATCTCTAGGTACTAAATTATCACCGTGTTTCTTTTTACACTCTTTAGTTATTTTATCTAACTCTTTTTGTACACCTGCATTATGTATATTTGCTTCAGCCGCTCTAACTGTATAATCTTTTTCCGTTGCATCTACAGTACCATCTGCTAATAATTCAGATAATCTCTTACCTATTTTAATAGCTTTATACTTAGCAATCTTTCTGCCGTCATTATAAGAACCACCTTCCATATCTTTATCGCTTAAGAAATCATTACATGACGCACATACAAATGACCATAATGGTCTCCACCACCATACATTGTTTCTGAAATAATATCCAACATTATGTTCTTCATACTCTGATTTAATATCAAAATATTCATTCTTTACATCATCAGGTATATCTTTAGTCCAGTCTAACCATCCATCACTACCATATTCTTTCATTATTTCTTCATATCTTGGTGGATACTCTTGTACTATTTTAGGATTAACTCCATATACATCGAATCCCATGTTTTACTCCTTTGCTTTTATTGTTTTTAATACATCTAACATTCTACATAAATACACAGACATATCCATAGCTTCCTCAAGAGCTTCTTGAACCCATTGTTCTAAACTCTCATGTCTGTTATGAATACCACCGTCTTTATATTTCTTATTAGACTCTATTGCTCTTTCAATATGTCTAAAGACTAAATCATTAACTACCTTGTCACCACAATAATCATAGTCTACAACCTTTGGAACATCATCCGTCATCTTCATCTTTACCCCAAGCATCATTTAATTTTCCATATTCTCGCATTATAGTAACCCATTCATCCTTAGTCAAATCGGTCATTGCTCTAGCTTGTGGGTCAAACATATTAAACTCACCACTCATCTGCACTCTCTTATACTCATCGAACTTCTCTTTGGTTATATCAACTGACATAATCACACTCCTTTAAATTTGAGAATAGGCTAGTAAGTACAGTCAGACCTTACTAATTAATCACATTATACTGTCAGAACCTATTCTCTCTTTGATGGTCAAATAAACCTTACATATGCACCAGTTGTCTTAAAGTTATATAACTTCTCTAACAACCGAATGTAAGATTCTGTATCTGGACAACGAACAAGACGCTCACTTAAATAATCCATCTTACGCATCATCTGGTCATGATTATAGTCAGGTACATTCTCAATTATTCTAAGCATCGCAACAATAAAGCCTCTTTGCTTATAATATTTAAATATAGTACTAAACTCATTAATCATCTCAATGATAGCGTTTGCTTCAGCCACACTTCTAAGCATCACAAATGTACCAGCTTTGAAAGCAGATGCAATACCTTTAGTATTACCTGCTAGTAATGTCATAACCGAATTATGACTCCATCCACTTCTTTTCTTAAAACCAGCATACACAGCGTATTCTTTAAAGCCTAGCTTACAATAATAATTCATATAATCATCGTATGTCCAGCTCTTGGATACATTAATCCAATGTAAGTGCTCAGCTTTGAGTCTATCTTTCTCGTCAACCACATAATACACCCAATCATTCTTAAGTTTGATACTAACAAACCTAAACTGACCATTCCAGATAGGATATTTGCCATCAGGATGTTCCTTATCAGCATATTTCTTATCTAGTGGTTTAACTACTATTGGTATGAGGTCAGTTACATTACCAACTACTTCCATTGATTTAAGAAGATTAGCAGTATGAGAGTGATATTTACTCTGGTCTCTGTTCTCTTCCATTAAATGAAACATTTCGTAGTCTTTGCTTCTTTTGATACTTGCCATTCTAACTCCTTATCTGAGTCCAAAAAACTCTAGTATTCTATAAATTCTTGATTCTCTACAATAATTCTTCCAAGCAGATAATACAGCATCTGCCTTAATAATATTCTCACCCACTGGGCGAAAGTTTGAAATTCTTCTATTGTCCATGATAATACTCCCTATTGGTTTAAGTTAAATAAAGAGTGTGTGACAGGCTTTGAGAATACCTGCAAGTAGGGATAGTTTGACTGGTCTTTCGACCTATCGATGTTATATTAAATACCTGTCGGTACAACACTCATAAATAGATAGCTAACTACTTACATTGTGTTAGGCACTACACCATTAATATATCAGGGCTAGAGACTATAAACTCTTTTACCATGATAACACCGCAACAAGAGATTCTCATCTTTGTTATATTCACCCACTACAACTGTTTGATGGTTACATCATTATCGACCTCATTAGAGAGAAGACAAATCACAACAACAACAGTTTACCTGCATACCCTTGTTGAGTAGAAGTCCACAGGTTTCACAAGATAACATCATAACTAGCTATGCATCACTAGTCAATCAGTTCACTCTTTAAATTAAATGGATAGGGCAGACAACAGGTGTCATCTGCCCGCAATTAGATACTACCTCTCTAATAATTTGATAAGAGGTTCAAGTACATGCCACGTGTCCCGTTTGATTAGATAGAACTCATTAACCATTTCACGGTCTCTAAGCTCTACTAAGTCTTTGCCATCATTCTTATCCATCAACTCATTATGCCACTCCCTAGTAGTCTTATGAAACAGACTCCAAACAGGTGCAGGATTATGAGCTAAGTCATCTATTGTAATGTTCTTACTAGTGTATTTCAACATAAGATGCCTCCTTTTCATGTTTTAACCCAAGTTATGTAAGAATAAGTAGTTTATATAGCGTTATGCCTGTCTTTATCTAATCTCTGGGTAAGAGTACGATAATAACGACAAATCCTTACTATTGTTGTATTATTACACTGGATAAGGTAAATAAGTACAGTAACAGTGCTAAGTGGGAAACTAATCCCACTCAACACAAACGTATCACACTAATGCAAGAGGATGCTCCAATCGGTTGGGTTTCCCTCTGCTGTTAGAGGATGCATTAATTACTTTCTAGCCTTCTTAAGTGCTTTGAGTTGTTGCTTTAGCTCTTCCAACTCTACTTGAACACTAGCGTTGCTAGACATAGCAGCGTATAAGCTTGTTACTTCGGAGGCTGAGCCTTCCTTAGATAGCTTACTAATCATAAGTGCTTCAAGAGTCTCTAAGAACTCTGGTGACACACTCTTAACATTTGACATATTGATGTTGTCAGGATACTGCCTACCTGATTGTATTCGAAAGCTCATATCTTCTCCTTCGTTTAAGTTAACAATTAAAACTTTCAACAGGGATAAATAAATAGAAATTAACGTAAAAGTCAGATAGGAAAAACCCTTTTAAAGGGGTACTATAAGAGAATAAGAGCGCAGTTCAAAATGCTACAATTTTTCTTGTAAATCACCTGGGTATAGCTTTAAGTTTGGTATATGAGCGACGGATATATAACATCTAAGCAATTATCTGGAAATGAGGCATCAACTGGCGTAGCCCGAACAGAGGCTAAATCTGCCAAAGAAAAAAGGGATACTGTCTTAAAATTAGCCAAGCAAATGGCAGCTGAAATTGTAAAAGAAGAGAAAGAAAGAAAAGAAAGTAATATAAAGAAAAGAAAGAAAGAGAAGAAAACAGTTGCAGCTAAGAAATAAAAAGACTATTCATAATGCCTACCTCCATCGATTGGTTAGTTAACCTATCAAAAGAAGAGCAAGAGAAAATGCTTGAATCTTTGGCTAATACCGAAGAACTCTGCCCTATTGAAGTTGATGGCATAGTATATCATATACCAACGCCTGTTGCTGGGTTAATAGATTCTTTGTGGTTACAAATACAGGATAAAACCATCCCGAAAGATGCAATCGAGAAAAATTAAAGGAGTTGAGCATTTTGTCTATGATGATATTGATGAATGGAAAAAGGCAACAGACTCAGAAGAAGATTTAGTTTATAAATGGCGAGAAGGCAATCAAGATGATTGGGTCTTATCAGACGATGGAAAGGTTGTCCAATTATTAAAAGTTTCAAGAAATATCAAACATCCCTCAGATAGTAAAAATTATAAATATGCAACGGGGTGGGTTAGAACTGTTGTGGGAACTTTTCTCATGCACAAAAATACCAAAATGGACACAGACTTCAGCTCTCATCCTAATAGGTATACATTCAGCAAGAATATTAAAAATACTAACTCTCGTGTAAAAGAACGTGAGAAAGTTACTAAAAAGGAGAAGATTTTTGCTACCAATGTTGCCGTTGGGATGGGGGCTGTTAAATCATACATGGATGCTTATGGAGAGCTTAGTCACGATAAAGCCAAGAATAAAGCAGCCGTATTACTAAAACAGGATAGAGTTATGAAAGAAGTTGAAAAAAGTGTAATGGATGTAGCAAAAGAGATGGGCGTAGACCATGAATACATCTTTAGAAGTTTAAAATTATTAGCTGAAACATCTGCTGATGAGAATATTGCTTTGCAATCATTAAAAGAAATGGGTAAGGCAATAGGTACTCTAGGTGGTGGAGTTAGAAAAGTAGAAAGTGGCGTTGTAGGGCTATTTAGTGGCTTTACTCCTGAACAGATTGAGAATGTAGAAAGAAAGATGATAGGTTCAGGAAAGGATTCTAAATAATGGTATGTCCTAGATGTTCTAGCCTATATGTTAAAAAAGATGGCGTAAAAAAGTATAAAAAGGGTAATGCACAACAATATCGATGCAAGTCTTGTAAAAGGTACTTTTCTGTACCACTTGAATCTGAGATTAAAGAATATAAAGAAGTTAGCCCTGGCAGTGTATTTCGCTACGAATCAGATAAAGTAGTTAGGGTTCATGGGTTAACTGATGTTCATGTTGGTGCAAATGAATTTGATTTAGAAAAATTTCAACAAGCAGTAAAAGCTATTTATGAAGATGATAATGCTGTTTGGTTTGGTAATGGTGACTTATTAGAACTAATACCACCTAATTACAAGATTAGTCAGAGAGGGCAGGAGATTCCACCTGATGAACAATATCTAACATTTATAGATTTAGTAAGAACCATAAAAGATAAATGCTTGTTTATTAGAGGTGGTAATCACGATTTCTTAAGAAGTTTTAATATTTTAGACTTAGACATTTGTAAAATAATCGCAAATGAAATGAACGTACCTTACTTTAGGATGCCAGGATATTCTCAGATAGTCGTAAGAGGAAAGGCTTGGAATCTTGTAAGTGCTCATGGCAAGAGTGGTGCTAAAAATGGTGATTTAGAATTAGATAAGTTAGCAGCTGTCTATTCTCAAGGAGATGTATTCTTCTTAGGTCACAATCATCAACTCTATGCTAAACCAATAGATTCTCTACGCATTGAAGGAGGCGAGGAGAGTTTACATAGGAGATGGTATGTTCGAGGAGGTTCTTTCTTAAGGTACGCTGAGTACGCTAGGTATTCAATGTATCCAATAGTTAGAACTGGATGGATTACTATGGAATTTAGTGAAGATGGGATAAAGTGTTGGGAAAACTAGACCCAGGAACAAAGCTTCCTTTAGACGTTGCAATTAGAGATTTAAAACAATATTCTCGTGAGTTGCCTAGCAACCTTTATGTTCTATCATCTCGTCATGTTCGATATATTGAAAGAATGATTTCAATTATCAAAGGAATGGATGTTCCAGAGAAGATGACAAATGAATAGAATAGTTGAGGATTATACCCCTAGAAAGGGTGTTAAGAAAACAAGACAAGGGCAGGGGAGAGGCTCTAAGTTCGGTATGAAGAATAGCAAGAAATATTATGTAAAAAAGAAAAGAGGACAAGGATGAGTAATATAAAAATGCCTGGAAGAAAGAGCTTAACTAAGTCTGATATAGTAAGAGCTATACAAGGCTTAATTCAGCACACTTCTTTGTTATCTCAAAGGTTAGATGACGTAGATAGGATACTAGGTGATTATATTTTATTTAATAAAAATATGGATAAATTTGAGGAATATCTAGATGGCAAATATAAACAGCCAGAAGATGAGCCAAGCGGAAAACGCACTAAGACTAGCAAAAAGTGACTTAATTGCATTTGGGAAATTATTCTTACCAGATGATTTCCTGCGAAGTGAAACGCCGCACTTTCATTATGAAATGGCTGATGCAATTGATGACCATGATGCAAAGCAACTTGCTATTATTCTGCCTAGAGGTCATGGGAAAACTGTTTTAACTAAAGCATCTATTATAAAAGATTTTGTATTTTGTCCTCAAGACGATATGCACTTTTACGCATGGGTTGCTGCAACGCAGAAACTTTCTGTGGGCAATATGGATTATATTAAGTATCATTTAGAGTACAATGAGAGTATTAAATATTATTTTGGTTCTCTGAAAGGAAAGAAATGGACAGAAGAAGACATAGAGTTAGCCAATGGATGTAAACTCATTTCAAAATCAAATGTTGCAGGCATTAGAGGGGGTGCAAAGCTTCATAGAAGATACGACCTTATCATACTTGACGATTTTGAACACGAACAAAATACGATTACACAGGAAGCACGGGCTAAAAATGCTAATCTCGTTACCGCTGTTGTTTATCCTGCCCTTGAGCCTCATACTGGTCGTCTTCGTGTTAATGGCACTCCAGTTCACTATGATAGTTTTATTAATAATCTCATCATCAATTATGAACGTTTCAAAAAGGGTAAAAAATCTAAAGATGAGTTCTCTTGGAGAGTAATTACCTATAAAGCAATACAAAAAGACGGTACACCACTATGGGCATCATGGTTTCCTATTACAAAGCTAGACGAAAAAAAGAAATTCTACCAAGACTCTGGCACACCCTCAAAGTTCTATCAAGAATATATGATGGAAGTTCAATCAGCCGAAGATTCGGTATGGTTGCGTTCTCATATCAAAGACTGGGAAGGGTATTATAAAAATGAAGAGGGAGTCAATTACATTGTCATTGGTGGCGAGGCTACTCCAGTTAACACGTTCATTGGCTGCGACCCAGCGACAGATATTGATACTAAAGAAAGTGATTTTTCTGTTATTATGGTTATTGCTATCGATATTGATAACAATCTTTATGTATTGGAATACGAACGGCATAGAAGTATACCCACTATTGGAGCAAAAAGACCAGATGGAACTCTCAGAGGAAAGAAGGGAGTTGTTGATTTTATTATAGATTTATACAAAAAATACCAATGTGCATCAGCTACTGTTGAAGATGTGGCTATGAATCGTTCTATCTTTCAAGCATTAAATGATGAGAGAAGACGTATAAATAGGTTCGATATATCTGTTATACCTCAAAAACCTGGTGGAACGCAGAAAAGAAATAGAATATATAGCGGTTTAAGTGGTAGATTCAGTATGGGAACTGTGCATTTAAGGGAGAATATGTTTGATTTAATCAACGAAATCGTTACTTTCGGTCCGAGAATGGCTCATGATGACACGATTGAATCACTTTATTACGCAAATCTGCACGCATTTCCACCAAATTATGCTCAGAATAAAGAAAAAGAGTGGTATAAGCCTAAACGTAAGGCAAAGGCTTGGATAGTCGCATGATTGTCGCAATAAAGAACTGTTATCTTAAGATAAAGTTTCGTGTTCTTTTATGGTTTGCACGTGAAGGAGATAAATAACTCATGATTAGTATAAAACAAGTTGAGTCACTTGTAAAACAGACTTGCTCATCTTTAGGTAGTAAATATGCTTCTGATGATGCGGTTAGGTTAGTAGTGGCTACTGGAATTGTTGAAAGTAGATATGAGTATTTAAGGCAAATGGGAGACGGTCCCGCGAGGTCGTTCTGGCAGGTCGAAGCCGCGACCGCTGTAGATAACCTAGCTCACTATCTTAAGCATCGCCCGAAATTAATGCAAAAGTGTGCAGAGGCTAGTTATGTTGATTTAAAGCATTGGCAAAATTTTGATGAGAAATTATGGGAAGAGATATTAGAAAAGAATATAGCTGCATCTATTATTCATTGTAGGTTAAAATATTGGAGAGTACCAAAGCGTATGCCTAACTCGATTGAAGGAATGGCAAATTACTGGAAAAAATATTATAACACAGAGCAAGGGAAAGGGAATCCTGAGCATTTTGTTGATGCTTGTAGGAAATATTTAACATAATGGCAAGAAAAAGTAATAAAGTAAAAGCTCAAGAAAACCACCAATTATGGAAAAGAGCAAATACTGCTCAAAGAGATAAATGGCAACATGTTGCACAGCAAGGGTATGATTTTTATTTAAACGAACAATTATCAACTGAGGAAAAGGATGCCTTAAGAGATTCAGGTATGCCTGATTTTATTGTAAATAGAATAACTCCAGTTATTGAGATAATGAAGTATTTTGTTACTGCTAATAACCCTAAATGGAAAGCAGTCGGAGCTGAGGGTAGTGATTCAGATATTGCTCAAGTTCATTCAGATGTAGCTGAGTATTGTTGGTATCATTCTAATGGAAAATCTTTATATAGCAATGTTATACTAGACTCTCTCACTAAGGGAGTTGGTTACTTTATGATGGATGTTGACCAAAATGCTGATATGGGCAAAGGTGAGGTAGTGTTTAGAAGAGTAGAGCCTTTTGATGTATTTGTAGACCCAATGAGTAGAGATTTCTTATTTAGAGATGCATCATTTATGATTATTAGGAAGAATATGTCTAAAACACAATTAAAGCTTCTTCTTCCAGATTATAAAGCGAAAATTGAAAAAGCAGCTGGTCAACACGATATGATGTCCTTCTCAAGAACTGATTTCGGAGATAGAGATAGCGTTATAGCAGAAGATGTTGAGTCTACATACAAGGAAGATGGCTCAGATGATGAAGTTCTTCCTTTCTATGAGTGCTATAAAAAAATAAAAGTTCCTTTCTACAATGTTCTTATGAAAGTTCCTCCTTCAAAAGAGGAAATGGAACAAATCAAGCAGGATGTACAAGTACAACTTCAAGAATTTCAAGCTGAAATAGCAGTTCAAGTTCAAGAAAAGAGTACTGAATTAGATGAAGCTGTTCAAACTGGTGAAATAATTCAAGAAAGAGCACAGTTAGAAAAAGATAAGTTTCAAAAGGAAGCTCAAGAGTCTATACAACAAATGGAAATGCAATTGACTTCACAAATGCAAGAAGCAGCCTCTCGAACTGAAACTAGCATTGTTAGTGAGGAAGAGTATAAAATTTTAATGGAAAACGATGCTGTTGCAAGTCAAGTTCTAGAAGCTAATAGATTTTTTCAATCTAGAATACAATTAACTTGTAGTGTAGGTGAAGAAATGTTTCTTTATGAGTATATATTGCCTATTCCTGATTATCCATTAGTGCCATTCCCATATATGTATACTGGAACACCATATCCAATGTCAGCAGTTGTTCCTCTTATAGGAAAACAACAAGAAGTGAATAAAGCTCATCAGATTATGATTCACAATGCAAATCTTGCTTCTAATCTGAGATGGATGTATCAAGAGGGTTCAGTCCCTGAAGAAGAATGGGAAAAATACTCATCTGCTCCAGGTGCTTTATTAAAATATAGGCAAGGCTTTGAGCCTCCAACACCTGTACAGCCAGCAGCTATTAACAATGCTTTTTATACAATCACCCAAGAAGGTAAAGGGGATATGGAGTATATTAGTGGTATTCATTCGTCTATGATGGGGAATACTAAAGAACAACCTGAAACGTATAGAGGTTTATTAGCTAATGATGAGTACGGTACAAGGAGAATTAAGGCTTGGATGACAAATATTGTAGAGCCTTGTTTAGAGCATTTAGGTCGAGTATTTAAGGAAGTTGCACAAAAGACTTATACTGCTAATAAAGTATTTAGACTAGTACAACCAGAAGCTGGTCAATCCATAGAACAGGCTCAAGAGAAAGATGTCGAAATAAACATACCTATTTATAACGACTATGGGGAAGCCGTAGGTAGATGGATGGATTATGAAACTTCAAAGTTTGATGTTAGGGTTATAGCGGGAGCTTCTATGCCACTTAATAGGTGGGCTTTATTAGAAGAATATTTTAGATGGTTCCAGGCAGGTTTAATAGATGACATCGCTATGTTAGCCGAAACTGATATTAGAGGTAAAAAACAAGTAGCTAAGAGAAAGTCATTATATTCACAATTATCATCACAAGTCTCGCAAATGGAAGAAGCCTTAAAAGATAAAGAGGGAACAATCGAAACATTAGAACGTCAATTAGTACAAGCTGGTATTAAGGATAAGATTAAATCTGGAGAAATGGAAGTCAGAAAAGGCGTTGTAGAGTCGGAAGGACAGCAAAAGCTATTTAGAGGTATGATGAAAGCTGAAATGGATGGCTTTAGGAAAGATATGCGCAGAGAGATAGATAAGGCAAAAGATAGCCAAAAAAAAGAAAATAAAACAGAATAATGTTATTGTATATAACAGGTAAAATATTTTAAATTAAGTAAAGGAGTAATTTTATGGCAGATGCACAAACAGGTAACACTCAAAAAGAGTCCCCTGACGTAGACATCATGAATTTAGATGATACATCAGTAGACACCAGTGATGATTCTTCAGCATTTTTTGATGCTTTAGACTATCAAACAAATGGTGCTATATACGATGAAAACCCAGAGCAGACAACCTCCGCAAGTGCGAGTGATAACAAACAAGCACAGAGCCCTGCAGAAGGAGCTGAAGAAAACGCCTCTGATAACAAAGCAGACGTTTTACAGCAAAGGTACTCGGCATCTAGTAGGGAGGCGAAGCGTCTTAATGGTCGCCTTACCGAATTGGAGCCGTATCTACCTATTCTAGACGCAATGAAAGAAGACCCTAATTTAATTTCTCATGTGAGAAGTTATTTTGAGGGTGGTGGTAACACCCCTAATAGTATGAAAGAGCAGTTACAGTTAGACGAAGATTTTGTCTTTGATGGTAACGAAGCGTTTGAGAATGCAAGTTCCGATTCTGCTAAAGTTCTTAATGCAACAATAGATGGGCTGGTGCAAAGAAGGTTGTCTGATTATGCATCTAAACAATCTGCTGAAAATCAGAGATTAAGTAAAGAAAGTACGTTTAGAGAAAAACACGAAATGACCCCAGAAGAATGGGAAGATTTAGTGGGATTCGCTAAAGAGAAAAAACTAGACTTAGAAGACATTTATTATCTAAAGAACCGAGAAAATCGAGAACAAAACATCCATCGAAACGCACAAGAGGAAGTGGCAAAACAAGTACGTAGTACTCAATCACGACCTCAATCGTTAGCATCTGCAGGAGGAGCACCTCCTGAAGAAGAATCTCCAGACGATAAAGTGTTTGACCAGCTATTAGGCGGTGAATCAATTAACCGTCTACTTGGCTAATTAGGTCGAACTAGCCGCCATAGTAGACACACATAGGAGATAGAACTATGGCACAATCAGACGCAGCCTATCCTGCAAACCATCCATTATATGTAAAACATTCTAGTGGATTAGATGAGGGATATGGCGTATTTCAAGGCTCATCGCTTTCAACAGGCGACCTTCGGAGGAAGTATAATTTCGCTGAGAGATTTAGTGAACTGGCAATAGACCAGACACCATTTTTCCGCTTGGTATCCAAAGTTGCGAAAAAGCCAACTGATGACCCTTCGTTCAAGTTTACCGAAAAAAGACAGTCATGGATGAAACGTTATTCATATGTTGTTGGACAGAGAGATAATGCTGGCAACGACCAATTTGATAATGGAAGATTCTTAGCTGTTAAAGGCTCATCCCCTTACTCCATCGCATTAGGCGATACAGTTAAGGTTTGGATGGCTACTGATTATGAATCAGCAGGTAACCTTCAGAACATATCAGGTCAATCTAATGGTGCTATTGCTATCGGTGCTGCTGGAACAGCCCCTGAGTTTTTGTTACCAAATCAAATAATTCAGATAAACCTATCCTCTACCAATGCAGGTGGAACAGATATCAACGACTACGTATTAGCAAAGATTGTTAGCGTGGGAGACCAAAAAGATATTTCTCAAACTGCAAACACTGTTGGTTCGCAAGTCCTAGCAGATTGCGTAGAGGCTAAACTCGTAGAAGCTAAAGTAGTTAGAGCTGCTAGCGGAGGATTTTGTTCCTTTGCCAGTAACGCACCTCAACTACAAGCTTATGACAAAGAAATCTCTAGCGATTTAGAAGCTAAGAGAAGCTATGTTGTAGGTAATTCTTACGAGGAAGGTTCATCTTTGATGGGTAAAACTTGGAAAGATAATCCTTACAGTACTGGTTATGGACAAACTCAGATTTTTAGGTCTGAATTTGGTATGACTAATACTGCTCGTGCAACTGTCCTTAAATACGAACCCAATGAATGGGCACGTGTTTGGAGAGATAAGCTCATTGAACATAAATGGGAAATCGAGCAATCAGGGTTATTCGGCTCACAGTATACCGATGCAAGTGGTGTATCTCATACTCAAGGTGCAGTAGATTATATTGCTAATTATGGTAACTTATTTTCATGGTCTTCAACTAAAACTGTTGATAGTTTTCTTGATGACATGAGCAAATATGTTGACCCTCGTTACAATCAATCTAAAGCAACTGTATATTTTTGCGACACTGAAGTGTACAACTGGTTACATAAACTAGGTGGATATTTCAAAAATAACATCGAAGTCGGTGGTCAATTTAGAGCTGACTTAGCTGTTACTGGTCGTAAGAAAGTTATGGGACTTGATATGACATCCATCAGCACACCAATAGGTGATATGAGTGTAGTTCGGAATATTGCTCTTGATAGAAGCGCAGTTAAGATTCTTGGTATTAACATGAGTAATGTTAAGTACAGACCTCTAGTAGGAAATGGCATCAACCGTGATACATCGGTTTATGTAGGAGTGCAATCACTAGAGAATACTGGTACTGACAAACGTGTTGATATGATTCTTACAGAAGCTGGTTTTGAGTGGCAAATGCCCGAATCACACGCAGTCTGGAAGTAATTCTAGAAATATACGGTGAAGGGGTGTGAGATTTTCGCCTCCTTTCTACTTACATCCCTGACCCGTATTTAAGGAAAAGAAATGAAAATTTGGGAAAAAGTAAATAATATAACAGGAAATAGCTCAAAAGCTAGATTCCTTGTAGAATATATAAACGCAGGTGCTAAATTTATTCTAGCGGCTCTGCCTGAGAAATTCTTATGGACTGTTGCATCAGAAACTGAAATAACAGGTTTTGATAGTGATGGAAATAGTAAAATAGGACAAGGTTCAAGTATTGCATATGATAAGATATTAGCGGTTTATCGTATGGATAGTGGTAAAAAGAGAGTGGCTGCAGAGGCTCCTGATAAAAACATACACATATTTGATGAAGCAGGTAGTTTATTAAGAGCTACTGAGATGTTTCCTAAATTTTACAAATTAGGAGGAAAGATTTATATTAAACCTGACCCTGACTATAATGAACATAAGGGAGAAGGAAATTCGTACCAACACGCATATACGGATTTAGATGGCAATTCTGTTACAGTGGATTCAGAACAAGGGGATAAAGGAGTTATTGTATATTCAGCTCCTCCAGTAATTGATGAGAATACTGATAGTTGGATATTAACAGAGTATGAGAACGTAGCAATATTCTATGCAGGTTCTTTAGACTTTTTAAGATTAAGTAGTGTTTATAGAGATTTATGTAAAGCTGAAGTAGATGCAGTCGTAGGTGCTTCTGGTTTATTATCTTCATATAGAACTGCAATACCTTCATACGACCCAACAAAAGCTACTGATGATTCAACAAATGTTAATATACCATCAAAAACATTAAGTCTTGTAGTTGGAGAAACCTTACCTACTTTTAGTTTTAGTGGAAGTCTTCCTTCAGATTTTACTTCAGCACAATCTCTTCCTAGCGCGATTAATGTATCTTCTTCCTTACCTACATTTGCATTTAATAGAACTCTTCCAAGTAGCATTGCGATGTCTACGTCATTACCATCAGGAATAACGCCTACTAAATCATTGCCAACAAGTATAAGCACGGCAGCTTCTCTACCTTCAGATATAAGTATAACGCAGAGTTTACCATCATCTTTCAGCGTAGCAGTCTCTTTACCAGGGGCTATAAATGTAACATCTAATCTTCCAGGGGACTTTTCTCCAGGAGGTGTTCTTCCAAGCGACTTTAATGTTTCTCAGAGTTTGCCAAGTATATCTGAAATAAGTCACGTATTTGATTCTACAAAATTAGATGATGCGTTGACAAAAGCTGAACAATTGATTGATGGAAGTGTTACTTCAAATAATGCTCAAGAGTGGATAGATGATGAAGATGTAGAGATGACAGGAGCAATAATCAATACTGCTAGTGTAGAAATAAATAGAGCTAATACTTCTATATCTAAAGAAAAGGTTAAATTAGAAGATTTTTCATCTAAAGTTGGTCAGAATATGAACAAATATCAAAATGATATTGGCAAATATAACGCTGAGGTTCAAAAAGAACGTAACCGTATGCAATCTCAGATGGAAAAGTATCAACAAGCAGTTCAACGTGAACAATCGAGAATGGGTTCTCAATTAGATAAATATGAAAAAGAATTATCGAAAGAGGCTCAGAGAGTACAATCAGAGACTGAAAAGTTTACATCAGCAATTAATAAAGAAAGCAATAGAGTTAAGTCAGATGTTGAATTATATAATACTGAAGTGCAAAAAGAAGTATCAAGAGTTCGTTCAGGTGTAGAGAGATACCAACAACAAATAGAAAAAGATTTTAAAGTCTTTGAAACGCAAATAGAGAATTATAATGCAGAGATACAAGGTCAGGCTGCTATAAAAGGTATTGATATAACTAAATACGAAAAAGAATTAGGTAAAGAAGCTCAACGTATTCAAAGTGAGATTGCCAAATACAATGCAGAACTGCAGAAGTCAGTACAATCTTTTAATTCAGATATTCAGAAATATCAAGCAGAGCTTTCAAAGGAAAGTGCAAGGGTTCAAACTGAAGTATCAAAGTATCAATCTGAAGTTCAAAAAGAATCTCAAAGAGTTAATAGCGGTATTACTAAATACCAATCTGAGTTACAAAAAGATGTGCAAGAGTTTGGTACTTCACTTCAAAAATATCAAGCATCTTTACAAAAGGGGACTGCAGATTTAAATAAAGATATACAACAGTTTACTTTAGACATTAACAATTATTCCAGTTTAATTCAGGCTAAAAGCGGTAAATTTCAACTAGATATGGCAAAGGCAAAATCATATTTAGAAGAGTCTGGTACAAAGCTACAGGCATCGCAAATTTATGCTAGTAAAAGTCAACAATCCATTGGTTCTAGTAGGGATTATTACCAACGAGCAGTAAGTGAATTATCAGCTATCACAGGCTCAGTAACGGCTCCTCCTCAAAAACAACAAGGTCAAAGACAAGAGCAAGGAGCATCTACATAATGACTATATTAGAAATTATGGAAAGAGCAAATTCTAGAGATACTAAGCTAGTAACTGCTTTCATAAAAGATGCAATAATGAAGATTCAATCAACGTCTGAAGAGGGTTTAAAGGTTGATAAACAAAATATTGTAAAAAATACAAGAGATTACACATTACCCGCTGATTTAATTTCACTAAAGTCTGTAAGCGTTTTAGATACTGAGGATGACAATAAGTATAAATCTATAAAGAGATTAGTCCATGAACCTATGATGACAGAGGATACAAATCCATAATGAGTTTCGATACTGGTAAAAATTACGTATACACTCACAAAGGCAAAACTGTTAGATTGTTAAGATTTAGAAGAACACCTGCGAAAGATATAGACACAGAAGGAAGAGTTTCTACTTCGGGTTGGCATTCGTTAATATACCCAGATGAAAGTATAACTAATGGTTTAAGAATTGAATATACTGCAATAAAAGACCCATTTGTAGTAGAAGACCCTGAGGCTAACACATCATTAACATCAGTTGCTTCACCGACAGAAGGTTCTCATGTTAATTTAAATAGAATGTTGTCACTTGCAGTGGTTGATTATGTAAAAGCAGAGCTTTCTGAAAGAAATGGCGATTTGAAGGCTAAAGAGTATTTTATGAGAGAATTTTATAATAAATTGGCTGACAATGAAAGTAATAAAAATAAAGCATTTGTTGCGCAGGCGGTCAGTCCCTACGCAGTGAAATAGGAGTAAATTATGGCAAGAATAGATTATGCAGTAAGCATAACTCCAATACAAGATGGTACTCATTCTACTACATATAGCTCAGACCACGCTAATGCCAACACAACTAATGTCGATGATGATTATGTTGATAAAAATGTAGGCAGGTCTTTAGGTGGTGGAAAATCTGATACCGCATGGGCAGGGAGTGCTTTTGCAAGTAACCATTGGAATGCTGGTACTCATACCCATATTTCATCTAATGGTGCTACAGGAACTGATATAGTTGTAGACTCTGGTGCAGAGGGTCTTTGGATAAAACATACTGGTTTTAAATTTGACAGTGGATTGTCTAGCACGGCAGAAACAACTAGCAAAGTAATAGTGTATGCGATAGGTGGAAGTGTTGAGGTGTGTAGACTATCATCTGGTCAAGCAATATTTTTCCCAGCATCAAAAAATGGTACTTGGAAAATAAAAGATGATACTGGCGGCGAGGTTGTCGCAGTAGAATATGGAATATTTACATAAGGAGTTAAGATGGCTAAATCATTACAAGATTATTCGGTGAATGAAAGTGTTTCACCGTACATTAAAGTTGTAGCATCTACTACCAACGCTATGGATGAATGCCGAGCAGTTATGCTAAGTGGAGCAACTGCAAGTGCGATTACATTAACAGTTGATGGTACTGATGTTTCGGTATATATGTTAAGAGGACATATATATCCAATAGCTTGTACGAAATCTAGTTCAGCAAACGTATTACACCTTTATTAATGATAACTAACGAACAATATAAAGATGTTCAAATCATGCAAGGAGCAGGATTTAAAATGGTCGTTACTATGGATAGTACACATACAATGGGTGCAACAATGAAATACTCAGCTGTTATCGTGAAAGATAAAGCTAGGTCACAGTTTACTGGTCCAAGTAAGTCACAAGGTACTCATGGTACTTATGCTTCAAACGATGATTGGGTAAGCTCAGGTGTAACTTCAATACATTTTAACCTAGTGGCTGATAGAAGCGCAGGTACGGTAACATTGACACTACCTGAAGCTGCTACTAGACATTTTACTGATGATTTCGAGGGTTTATGGGATTTGATTGAATATGACCCTAGCGCAGGAAGTGGAGACCAATATACAAGACATATGCAAGGTGATATAGTTGTTTCTCCAAGTGCAACATCTAAAGAATTTGATACATTTACTGCGACGGTGGCATAATGGCAATAACCGCTAAAGTAACAAGTAATGCTTCGGCAAAATCAGTAGGAACGCAAAATGCGTCTAAAACCTCTGATTCTTTTAATATTAAAGCGAGTGCAATACCAATAAGTTTAACAACTTTTCCAAACATTAAGAATGTACAGGATGCAGTAGAAAAGGTAACGGCTATTGTTGCAGTTACAGATTCTGCTCCTGGCTCTCCAACAGAAGGAGATTTATGGTATGACTCAGATGATGATAAATTTTACGTTAGAGATGAAGACTCTTGGAATGAGTTAGTCTCTAGTGTTTCTGGAACTGTCGATGGCGGTTCCTATTAACAACCAAATAAGGAAGTAACTATGGCACGTAATAATGCAATACAAATTAGAAGAGGTTCAGATAGTTCTGCTCCTTCTAGTAGTATGTTGGCTGGTGAACCCCTATTTAGTACAGATAATGGTAAGTTCTACATAGCGACAGCTGCTTCGACTAAATCTTGGATAGGAGCACCTATTCTTGACCAAGATAATATGAGTAGTGATAGTGCAACTTCGTTGGCTACACAACAAAGTATTAAAAAATATGTTGATGATTCAGTTGCTGCTAAAGATGCATTATCCGAATTAGCCGATACTACAATATCTTCTGAGCAATCAGGGCAAATGATATTATGGGATGGTTCTAATTCATGGGATAACGTATCTATGAGTGGAGATGCTACGTTAAACAGTAGTGGTGTTCTTACAATTGCAAGTGACGCAGTTCATGGAACTATGCTTAACGATGATGTAGCTGGACATGGTGTAGAAATCAGTTCAAATGCATTGAGAGTTAAATTAAATGGTTCTTCTCTTGACAGAAGTGCAAGTGGTATGAAGATAGCTGATACTGGTGTTACTAATGCTATGTTAGCAGGTTCTATTGCAAATGGAAAACTCGTCAATTCAGATGTGACTATTAGCGATGGAAGTGCAACTGATGATGTATCTTTAGGTGAGACACTATCTATTCTTGGCACTGCCAATGAAGTAACCACTGCAGTCACAGGCAACACTGTAACGATTGGTCTTCCAGACGATGTAACAATCACTGGAGATTTAATTGTTCAAGGCGATACTGTAACTACAAATGTGGCTACTGTAACAGTCGAAGACCCTTTGGTTCAATATGCAAGTAACAACTCAGGGAATGCAGTAGATATTGGATTCTATGGTAAGTATGTTGCTAGTGGAACAAAGTATTGTGGTTTAAGCTGGGACCAGAATGGTTCAACAGGAGCTGAGTTTATTTTGTATCATGGCAACCAAGCAGCACCTACTACAACAGTTGACACTGGTGGAACTGGGTATACATTATCTGCATTAAGATTAGGTTCAATTCATTCAGCAACCGTTGATGGTGGCACATACTAGTAAGGAGAAAAACATATGGCTCGAAATAACAAAATTCTTCTTAGGAAAAAAGGAGACGCTGCTGGAGCACCTAGTCATGGTGATTTAGAATATGGAGAATTAGTAATTAATTACAATTCTGCTTCTAAGAAGT